>NZ_MBLN01000097.1:0-27285 GCF_001854645.1 Pseudofrankia sp. EUN1h
GACGACTCGGAGCCGAGGTCGCCCGTCCGAGTGAGCGTGCCGATCATCCGCAGGTTGGTGTAGCGGACCACCTCGAGGCCGATCCAGGCGTCCGCGAGCCGCTGGCGGACGAGCGGGTCGGCGGTGCGGCCACGGTCGCGCAGCACGTCGACGAGCGAGCGCAGCTCGCGGGCGAACATGTACTGGTATGGCAGCGTGGTGAGCAACCGTTCCGCGCCGACGGTGCCCATCGCGACCTTCCAGCCGCCGTCGACCTCGCCGACCACCAGGTCGGCGGCGGTCCGCGCGCCGGTGAGGAACACCTCGCAGAACTCCCGGCTGCCGACGATGTTGCGGATCGGCCGGATGTCGACGCCGGGCTGGTCGGCGGGGACCAGCAGCATCGAGATACCGCGGTGCTTCGGGGCGTCCGGGTTGGTCCGGCACAGCACGTAGAGCCAGTCGGCGGTGTCGCCGAAGGTCGTCCAGATCTTCTGCCCGTCGATCACCCACTCGTCGCCGTCGCGGACGGCGCGGGTGCGCAGCCCGGCGAGGTCGGAGCCGGCGCCGGGCTCGGAGAAGCCCTGGCCCCAGAACTGTTCGGCCCGGGTGATCGCGGGCAGGAAGCGGGCCTTCTGGGCGGGGGTGCCGTGGCGCAGCAGCGTCGGGCCGAACAGGTCCCGGCCCTGGACGCCGACCCAGTACGGCGCGGCCGCGGCCGCGTGCTCCTGCAGGAAGATGATCTCCTGCTCGACGGTGCCGCCGCGGCCGCCGTACTCCTCGGGCCAGCTGATGTTGAGCAGCCGGGCGTCGGCCAGCTGGCGCTCCCAGGCCAGCCGCAGGTCCCAGTGCTCGTCGTCGGTCGGGCCGCCGACGCCGCGATGGTCGGCGAACTCGCCGACCAGGTGGTCGGCGAGCCAGGCGCGCACCTCGGCCCGGAACTCCGCGTCCGCCGGGCCGTCGTTCATGTCCATGAGGTCTCCTGTCCGTGGCCGCCGGCGCCGCGCGGGTGGGCCGCGCGCGTCACGCGAGCGCGACCCGCCCCGTCGGGGCGACGCCGAGAACGGGCGGCAGCCCGTCGACCAGCTCCTGCGCGCTCACCGCGCCGCCCGCGGTGCCGACGTACTCGCCGGCGACGGCCCAGCCGCGCAGGCGCTGCACCCGGTTGCCGTCGACGCGGAACACCTGGCCGGTGACCCAGGCCGCGGCCTCCGAGGCGAGGTAGACGACGACGCCGGAGGCGTTCTCCGGGGCGCGCGGGTCGAAGCCGCCGTCCGCCGCCTCGGCGCCGAGCGCGATGCCGGCGGTCATCCGGGTCGCGGCCAGCGGGGAGATCGCGTTGGCCGTGACGCCGTAGCGGCGCATCTCCATCGCGGCGATGGTGGTGAGGCTGACGATGCCGGCCTTGGCCGCGCCGTAGTTGGCCTGGCCGACCGTGCCGAACAGGCCGGTGCCGGAGGTGGTGTTGATGATCCGGCCGCTGACCGGCTCGCCCCGCTTGGCGGTGGCCCGCCAGTAGGCGCAGGCGTGCCGGGTGAGCGCGAACGAGCCCTTGAGGTGGACCGCGATGACAGCGTCGAAGTCGGCCTCGGTCGTCGCGAACAGCATCCGGTCGCGGATGATGCCGGCGTTGTTGACGACGACGTCGAGGCGGCCGAACTCCTTGACGGTGCGCTCGACCAGCGCCTCGGTCGCGGCCCAGTCGACGACCGAGCCGTGATCGGCGACAGCTCGCCCGCCGCCCGCGGAGATCTCGGCGGCGACCTCCTGGGCCGGGGACTCAGGTGTCTCCTCGCCGTGCAGGCCGGCCCCGAGGTCGTTGACCACGACCGTCGCGCCGGCCGCCGCCAGTGCCAGGCAGTGCGCCCGGCCGAGGCCGCGCCCGCCGCCGGTCACGATCGCCACCCTGCCGTCGAGCATGCCCACGGGCAACCCTCCCAGATCACGAGTCAATCAGTTAACTTATCTATCTAGACTAAGCATAATGAGGTGCCTGGGCTGAGGCCAGCACGCCCGTGGCCGACTGACGGCGGAGGAGAACCCGTGAACTTCGCGTTCAGCGAGGAGCATGACCAGCTGCGCCAGATGGTCCGTGACCTGCTGGGCGACGCCTCGCCGGAGACCGAGGTCCGCCGCCTGATGGAGACCGAGACCGGATTCGACCCGGCCGTCTGGGCGCAGCTCGGCGAGCTCGGCCTGCTCGGCCTCGCCGTGCCGGAGGAGTTCGGCGGCGCGGGCTACGGCTTCGTCGAGATCGGCATCGTGCTGGAGGAGGCCGGCCGGGCACTGCTGTGCGCGCCTTACCTGTCCAGCGTGGTGCTGGCGACCTCGGCGGTGCTGCTCGCCGACGACGACGCCGCGAAGAAGGACTACCTGCCAGGCCTGGCCTCGGGCTCCCTGCGTGGCACCCTGGCGCTCACCGAGGACTCGGGCCGCTGGGACGAGGGCGGCGTCACGACGTCCGCACGTCCCCGCGACGGCGGCTGGTCGCTGTCCGGGTCCAAGACCTACGTCCTGGACGGCCACACCGCCGACCTCATCGTCGTCGCCGCCCGGACCGGTGCTGGCGTCAGCCTGTTCACCGTGGCCGGCGACGCGCCGGGCCTGCGCCGCCAGGCGCTGCCCACGATGGACATGACCCGCAGGCAGGCGCGGCTCGATTTCGACGAGACGCCGGCGCGGCTGCTCGGCGCCGAGGGCGCCGGCTGGCCGGTGCTGTCACGGGTTCTCGACCTCGCCGCCGTGGGGCTGGCCGCGGAGCAGGTCGGCGGCGCCGCCCGGGTACTGGAGATGGCCGTCGACTACGCGAAGGTCCGCGTTCAGTTCGGCCGCCCGATCGGCTCGTTCCAGGCCATCAAGCACAAGTGCGCCGACATGCTCGTCGATCTCGAGTCTGCCCGGTCGGCGGCCTACTACGGCCTGTGGGCCGCCGGCGAGCTGAACGAGGAGCTTCCCGCCGTCGCCTGCGTCGCAAAGACCTTCTGCTCCGACGCCTACTTCCGCTGCGCGGGTGAGAACATCCAGATCCACGGCGGCATCGGTTTCACCTGGGAGCACCCCGCCCACCTGTACTTCAAACGGGCGAAGAGCTCCCAGTTGCTGTTCGGCGACCCGACCTACCACCGGGAGCTGTTGGCCCAGCGGGTCGGCATCTAGCTGCGGGTACGCCCGTCAGCCTGCGGATCACCCGCCGAGCGCCCACCGGAGGCGAACCGATCTGGTGGACACCCTCGCGGACCCGAGATGCCGGGACGCCGCCCCAGTGGTGGCCCAGCGTGCGGATAGACTTCTACTTGTACATCTCATTTAGAGAAACAGGCCGTCCCACCGGCCGCGCCCGCGGGTGGCCAGGCGATCGGAGGACGGCGTGCCGAATCCCAGCCGAGTCCGGGCTCCCAAGGCCGGCGAGCTCATCGCGGGCCAGCTGCGACAGCAGATCATCCGCGGCACCCTGGAACCTGGCGCGGTGCTGCCGAGCGAGACCGTCCTGTCGACCCAGTTCGGGGTGTCGAAGCCGACGATGCGTGAGGCGTTCCGGATCCTGGAGGCCGAACGGCTCATCGAGGTCCGCAGGGGCGCCAACGGCGGGGCGCGGGTACAGGTGCCGGACACGGCGGCGGCCTCCCGCTATGCCGGGGCGATCCTGCAGCACCGGCGGGCCACGCTCACCGACGTGTACGCGGTCCGCGCGCTGCTGGAGTCCAAGGCGGCCGGCATGCTGGCCGGCGCGCGTCGGGACGCGGCCGTGGCGCGGCTCGAGGAGCTGCTCGGCACGGAGGCGGCGGCGCTGGGCGCCGGCCAGGACGACGAGTTCCTCGCCGCCGACGAGGCGTTCCACCTGGGCGTCGTCGAGCTGACTGGCAGCGACACGCTCAGCCTGCTGGTCCAGATGCTCTACAACATCGTCGAGGCGGCGGTCGCGTCGTCGAGCGAGGTCCACCGGCGCAAGGCCGACTCGGAGGCGCAACGGGCGCGGACGCACCGCAGCCACGTCCGGCTCGTCGAGATCCTCAAGGACGGCGGCGAGCCGGCCGAGGTCGAGGCCTACTGGAACCGCCACCTGACGACGGTGGCCGCGTTCCTGCTGGAGGACCTGCCCGCCGAGACGGCGCTCGACCTGCTGCTGACCTGACCCTCCACGAGCCCGTCGCGGCCTGTGGGAGGTCGCTCCGCGCCGTCAGGGGGCCGCGACCCGGGACGTGACGCCCCACCGCTGCTCGATCTTCTCCGTGTGCTCACCGAGCAGCGGCGGCCGCGGGTAGTCGGGGTCCGGGCAGGAGAGCAGCCGGAACGGCGAACCGACCAGGGTGAGCCGGCCCAGCCGCGGGTGCTCGACCAGGCGCAGCGCGCCTCGGGCCACGAGACCGTGGTCCGCGGCAAGGTCGCTCGCGGCCGCTGACAGGCCCGCCGGCACCGCGGCCGCCGCCATCCGGGCGACGAGCGACGCCGCGTCGTGGCGGCTGGTGTAGGCGGCGACCAGGGCGTCGACCTCGGCCCTGCGCGCCACGCGGGCTCTCGACGTGCGCAGGGCCGGTTCGGCCGCGGCCGGGCCGAGCAGGCCCGCGAGGGCGGCCCATTCGTCGTCGGTGCGGACACCCACCGCCACCCACCTGCGGTCCAGCGTCGGGAAGCAGTCGTAGGGGGCGGCGAAGTCGACCGTGTTGCCGGCGCGCAGCGGGCGGCCGCCCCGGGAGGCCGCCAGTACCAGGTGACCCTGCAGCACGACCAGTGCGTCTCGGGCCGCCGCGTCGACGGTGACCCCACCGCCGCCGTCCCAGGCGTGCAGCAGGCCGGCGAGGATGCCGAGCGCACCGTTGGTGCCCGCGCGCAGGTCGTTGGTGTCGCGAATGTCCGATGGTGGTGCGTCCGGATACCCGGTCATGGCGCCGAGGCCGCCCTCGGCGTTGAACACGGAGGCGTAGCCCGGCCGGTCGGCGTCCAGAGCGTCCGTGCCGAAGCCGGACAGTGACAGGACGACCAGGTCGGGCCGGCGGGCGTGCAGCACCTCGTCGCCCAGGCCGAGCCGGTCGCGCACGCCCGGCCGGTAGTTCTCGACCAGCACGTCGGCCGCCTCGACGAGACGCAGAACGCGCTCCCGGCCAGCGGGCGACTTGAGGTCGGCGAGCACCGAGCTCTTGGCCTGGTTGAGGTCCATGAACCGGATCGACGAGTCGAGATCGGCTCCCGCGTTGGCCATGTCCCGACGGAACAGGTCCGGTGCCGTCGGGGACTCGACCCGTACGACGTCGGCGCCGAGGAACGCCAGCAACTCGGTGGCGTACGGACCGGCGGCGACCCAGGTCAGGTCGACGACCCGCAGCCCGCTCAGCGGCAGCTGCCCGGCCGCCAGCGCCCGCGGGTCCGCCGCCCGCGAGACCGCCGGCGCAGGTGGGGTGGCCTGCGTCTCCGCCCCGGCGAACCGCTTTTCAACGGGCCGGACGAGGAAGGACCGCACGGGCGCCACCCCGCCGCCGGCGACCGGCCCGAGCAGGTGACGGGAGGCGATCGCCGGGTCGGCGGCGAGCTCGGCGGGCTCGAGGAACGGGCCGCCGGGACAGCCGGCTTCCAGCAGGACGCGCCGGACCGCGTCGCGGGTCACCGTCGACGTCCACGACTCCAGCTCCCCGGTGAGCGCTGTGGCGTTGTCGTAGCGGCGGCCACGGTCGGCGAACCGCGGGTCGCCGGCCAGGTCGGGCCGGCCGAGGACCTGGCAGAAGGAACGCCAGTGCCGCTCCTCGACCGGGCGGATCGCGACCCAGCCGTCGAGGCAGCGCAGCGCGCCGGCGTAGTCGTAGCCACGGTAGGTCCGGTCGTAGTCGCGGCCCTCGAACCAGGCCCGGGACAGCGTCGTGCGGTTGAGGCCTCGCTCGACCTGGTCGCCGGCGACCTCGACGACGTCGCCGGTGCCTCGGCGCCGCCGGCCGACGAGGGCGGCGAGAGCGCCGACCGCGGCGGTGAGACCCGCGTCGTGGTCGGCGAGGAAGCGGCCGGCCCGAACCGGCGGACGGTCGGGGAACAGCCGGTAGACGTTCTCGCTCGGCAGCGTCGCGCCCTCGCCGCCGGCGTGGTAGGCGGTCAGCTCGCAGGCCGGACGATCCGCGGTGGCGCCGGTAAGGCCATGGCCGGTGACCGAGACGACCACCAGCGCCGGGTACCGCCGGGTCAGCTCGGCCAGGTCGACGCCGAGCGCGGCGAGCTCGGCCGGGGTGTGGTCGTCGACGAGCACGTCGGCGGCGGCGGCGCCCGCCCGCAGCGACTCCGCGTACTCCTGCGGGGTACGCGCCGTGCGGACGCGCTTGCCGCGGTTGGCGTCGTCGTACAGGCAGCGCGCCGAGGACACCGGGCCGTCGGCGAGGGCCAGCAGCGGGTCGCCGCCCGGCGGTTCGAGCCGCGACACGTCCGCGCCCAGCCAGGACAACACCTGCGCGCACCACGGCGCCGCTACCCAACGGCCGGTGTCGAGCACCCGGACGCGGGCCAGTGGCCGGAACCACCCGTCGAGCGCCGCTGGAGCCGGATTCGCCTCCATCACGATAGCCCCCAACATCGCACAATTAGTTAGCTAAATAATAGCCTTCTCTCGGGCTTGGGGCGCAGGCGTCCAACCGTTCCCGGTCGCGACGGTGACGCGTGCCGAAGGTGGCCGGGCGCGCCAGACGAGTGCCGTCGGTGCCGGGTCGCTACAGGGGCCGTCGCGACGCGGCCGCGCTGGGGTGGCGCGTCGATCCGAACCCGGCGTCGAGGACGTCGAACGCCTCGGTCAGCAGCGTGGTCAGGCTCCGCTCACCGTGTGCCGCGAGCCAGCTGGCGAAGACGGCCTGCGCGGTGGCCAGCATGCTGACCGCCACGACCCGGGACGTCACCCCGCCCTCGGCCTCGCCGGGCAGACGGCTCCCGACGAACGTGGCAAGCTCATCGGCGCAGCGGGTCTCGTAGGCGATGTCACGGGCGGCGGCGCCGGCGCTGCCGGTGAGAACCTGGCCGATCCGCAGCACACGCTCGACCTGGGCCGGGCCCATCTCAGCGGTCCGCAGGAAGGCCGCCCGCAGCGCGCGCACCCCGTCCTCGTCGGCCGGACGCGCCAGGGCGGCGCGGATCAGCCGGTCCAGCAGCCGACGGTGGAAGCCACGGACGACGTCCACCTTCGTCGGGAAGTAGCGGAAGAAGGTCCGCGACGACGTCCCCGCCGCTTCCGCGATCTCCTGGACGGTCACCGCGTCGAAGCCGCGCTCGACGAAGAGCGCCATCGCGGCGTCCTCGATCTGGCTCTCCGCGAAGCGGCGCTGCCGGTCGACGAGCCTGGAGCCGGCCGGATCGTCGACCACCAGTCACCCCCGAGTCCGCCTCGCGAGACCCTGGCCGCGCGCAACGTCCGGCGTGCGCGTCCCGACGCCGATCGGACGCCGCGGCCGCGCGGAAGGTGGGAACCGCCAGGGTCAACGGATGTCCACCGTAGCGGACCGAGCGCGGTGGCCGGCCCACGCCGACCGCCACGGCGATGGCCCGTCAGTCCAGATGAGGCTGGTGCAGGGCGGCGGTGGCGCCGCCGTCCACCGGAAGGGCGACGCCGGTGACGTAGGACGACTCGTCGGAGGCCAGCCAGAGCGCGGCGTCGGCGATGTCTTCCGGCTGGGCCATCCGGCCAAGCGGTATCTGCCGCCCGTAGGCCGCGAGCCGCTCCTCGGTGCCGACCCAGTGCCGGAACGCCGGGGTCTGCACCGACCCCGGCACGATCGCGTTGACCCGAACCCCGTACGCGCCGTACTCGACGGCGGCGGAGCGGACGAGGGCGAGGATCCCCGCCTTCGCCGACCCGTACGGCCCGGTCCCGGGGACGGCGCCCACCCCGGCGGCCGACGACGTGCAGATGATCGAGCCACGGCCGGCCGGAACCATGACCCGCAGCGCCTCCCGGACGCAGACGAACATCGCGGTCAGGTTGAGCTCCAGGTCGGCGCGCCAGCCCTCGTCGGCGACCGACAGCAGCGGCCCCTGCGCCAGGCCATTGCCGGCGTTGCTGTGGAAGACGTCGAGCCGGCCGGAGTCGGCGACCGTCGCGTCGACGAGCGCCGCGACGAACCCGGCCCCGGTGACGTCGCCCGGGTGGGCGTGGGCGCTGCCGCCCTCCTTGGCGACCAGCGCCACGGTCTCCTGCGCGCGGTCGGCCGCCAGGTCGTTGACGACGACGTGCGCGCCCTCGGCCGCGAACCGCAGCGCGGTCGCTCTGCCAATACCGGAACCGGCACCGGTGACGATCGCGACGCGGCCGGTGAGACGTTCCCCCATTGCCTGCCTCCTTCCTCCCTGCGAGCCCGGCTCGGCGGGACCGGCGCCGGCCGGGTCCCGCCGCGGCCCGCTCAGGAACCCGAGTAGTGCTGGAAAAGGTCCGCGTCGCCAAGCGCGGCGGCCGGCCCGGCGTAGACGACCTGGCCGCGGCGCAGGAGATAGGCGGTGGTCGCGAGCCCCAGTGCCTTGGTGACGAACTGGTCGACCACCAGCAGCGCGGCGCCGGCCGCGGGCAGCGTCGCCAGGAACGCGAACACCTCGTCGACGACCTTGGGCGCAAGGCCAAGCGAAGCCTCGTCGACGAGCACCAGCCGTGGGTCGCGCACGTAGGCGCTCACCAGGGCGAGCATCTGCTGCTCGCCACCGCTGAGGGTGCCGGCGGTCTGCCCCAGCCGGCGGCCGAGCACCGGGAACGCCCCGACCGCGCGCTCCACGGCGGCGGCCTCCTGGCCGCGAGGCGCCTGCATCCGCAGGTTCTCGCGGACCGACAGGGAGCGGAAGACGCCCCTGCCTTCGGGCACGTGGCACAGGCCGGCGGCGAACCGACGGTGCGTGGCCAGCGTCGTCACGTCCCGGCCCAGCAGGGTGACCGTGCCGCGGCTCGCCGGCAGGAACCCGCACACCGCGCGCAGCAGCGTGCTCTTGCCCGCGCCGTTCGGGCCGATGAGCGCCGTCACCTCGCCGGCCGGCACGGTCAGCGACACGTCGCGCAGCACGGTGGTCCGGTCGTAACCGCTCGTCAGGCCGCTCACGACCAAGGCCGGTTCGAGCCGCGACGGCTCTGCCGGGTCCTGGCCACCCACGGAGACGACCTCGGGGCTCGCGGTGCTCATGCGTTCTCCCGTTCGGCGACGGCCGACAGGGCCGGCGCACCCTGCGCGACCGCGTCGGATCCGAGGTAGGCGGCCTGCACGAGCGGGCTCGCGGCCACCGCCGCCGGCTCCCCCTCGAACAGCAGCCGACCGAAGTCCAGGACGTAGACGTACTCGCAGATCGTGAGGACGAGGGACATGTCGTGCTCGACGAGGAGGATCCCGCAGCCCCGTTCGGCGACCACCCTGCGCAGGACTTCGTCGAACGCCGCCGTCTCGGCGTGGTCGAGGCCGGAGGAGGGCTCGTCGAGAAGCAGGACGTCGAACGGGCCGGCAAGACCACGGGCGAGCTCGACGAGGCGGCGCTGCCCGGTGGACAGCGCCCCGGCCTGCTGATCGGCCAGATCGGCGATGCCGCACAGGTCGAGCGCGGCGAGGGCGGCGTCCCGGCTCTCGCGGCGCTGGCGCGGAGTCGCCGCCACCTGGGCCCAGACGTGGCCGCCGGCCAGGCTGGCCTCCCGGCCGAGAGCGACGTTGTCGGCGACGGTGAGGGAGTCACCGAGCTGCATCCGCTGGAAGGTGCGGCCGAGGCCGGCGCGGCCGCGGGCAGCCGGGCCGACGCCCGTGATGTCCTGGCCATGCAGGCTGATCCGGCCGGAAGCCCGGCGGTTGAGCCCGCTGCAGGCGTCGAACGTGGTCGTCTTCCCCGCGCCGTTCGGGCCGATCAGGCCGGTGATGCGGCCCAGCGGTGCCGAGAAGGACAGACCGTCGACGGCGACCAGCCCGCCGAACCGGACTCCGAGACCGGTCACCTCGAGCCCGGTCCGCGGCGCGGCGTCCTGGTCGCGGGCAGGGGCGACGGGCTCCCGAACGGTCGCCGCGGCGGCCGCCGGCGCTGGTCCGGCCAGCGCCGGCGCGGGCCGGCCAAACCGGTCGAGCAGGGCCCGTAGCCGTTCCGGCATCGCCGGGTGGCCGCCCTGGACCGCGATCTGGACGGCGAAGAACCCGAAGATGACGTTGAGCCAGCTGGTGGTGTCGGCGCCGGTGACGTAGGCCGGGATCGCCGACGTGATGCCGATGAAGATCGCATACCACGGCTCGCCGAACGGGGCCAGCGCGAGCACCGCCACCAGGACCAGCGAGTAGAAGGCCGTGTAGTTCGTGTCGCCGGAGACCGCGAAGTGCACGGACCCGCCGTACAGGATGCCGCCGATGGCCGCGAAGAACGCGGAGATGCAGAAGACGATGACCCGGGTGGTGTTCGTCGACAAGCCCATGGTCATCACCGCGATCGGGGCCTCCGCCAGGCCGCGCAGCATGCGCCCCAGCCGGGAGGCGTGCAGCGCCACCATGGCGAGCGCCGTGACGACGACGAACGCCAGCACGACGTAGTAGTAGGCCCGGTCCCCCGTCGCCAGCGACGGCCGGGGCATCGAGCGGCCGTTCTGCAGAACGGTGAACATGAACCCACGCGCGTACAGCAGCCGTTCGACGAGGATCCCGAAGCCGAACGTCGCCAGAGCGAGGAACAGGCCGGACAGCCGGATCGCCGGGATCGCGACGATCGCGCCGACGGGCACCGCGACCAGGGCACCAAGAAGCACCGCCACCAGCCAGGGAATCCCGTGACCGACGGCGAACTGGGAGAACGCGACCGCGCCGATCGCCGCGAAGACGGACTGACACAGCGATACCTGGCCGGAGGTGCGCACGAGCAGACCCAGCGCAAGGACGATGACCATCTGGGTCAGCCCGATGGTGTAGAACCCGAGCTTGTCCGCGCCGACGACCAGTGGGACGAGCGCCAGCACCGCGACGACGACGGCCGCGGTGCCGGCCCGGACCGGAGCCGGCGCGTGATACCGCAGCCGCGGTCGTGCCTCGGCGGCCGGACTCCCCGCGAGCCTGTTCTTAGGAGTGACCAGGAGGACGACGAACAGGACGATGAACGGCAGGCTGGCGGGCAGCCCGGACAGCCAGCTCACGTCGAGGATGTACTTCTTCGAAAGGTCGGAGCCGACGCCGAGGAGCAGGCCGCCGACGAACGTGAGCGGGATGTTGGCGAAGCCGCCGATGGCGGCGGCGCCGAACGCCTGGACCACCAGGAACGTCAGGCTGATCGCGTTGAGGCCGATGAAGGGCAGGACGAGGACGCCGGACAGCGCGGCGAACGTGGTGCCGACCGCCCATGAGATCCGCCGGACCCGGACGGGGCTCGTGGCCTGCATCGAGAGCAGGTCCGGGTCGTCGACGACCGCGCGCATCGCGAGGCCCGTCCGCGACCAGCGGAAGACCGCGAACAGCAGGGCCACGGCAATGATCGCCACGAGGGTGACCCACAGCTGCGGGTACTGGACGTTGACCCCGCCCACCCGGAAACTGCGACTGGCCATCGGCAGGAAGTGCCGCACCCGGACCGTGTCGGCGCCTCGCCAGACGGTCGCCAGGCCCTGGACGACGAGGATCAGACCCACCGTCCCGACGATCTTCATGGCGGTGCCCCGCGACGCGAGACCGCGCGCGATCCGCTCCATGCCCAGCCCGAGGACGGGCCCGGCGACGACGACGGACACCACCAGGGCCGGCCAGACGCCGAGGCCGAGGTCCAGGTGCAGCCAGTAGAAGAGGTAGGCGGCGGCGGTCGCCAGGGCGCCGTAGCCGAAGTTGAAGATTCCCGACGTCTTGTACGTCAGGACAAGGCCGGTGCCGGCGAGCCCGTAGACGGAGCCGGTGGCTATACCGCTGATGATGAACGGTAAGAACGCGTTCACGGGAATCACCTCTCGCGAGCGAACGCCCGGAGGGAGGGCCGGCGCGACAGCCCCCGCCCTCCCCCGGACTGCTCGTCGGGATCAGCTGCTGGCGTTGGCGCAGACGGTCTCGACACCGGCGGGTGCGGCCGCCTTGCCGTCCGCGATGCCGATGACGAAGGCGCACGGGTGCGCGCCGAAGCTGACGGGCTTGCCGGCGGTGAAGGTCACCGGGTTGGCGAGAAGCCCGCCAAGGGTCTCGCCGTTGAACGTGTTCAGACCGGCGGTGACGTCCTTGGCGGCCACGGTCGCGCCAGCCGACGCGAGTGCCTTGTGGACGGCCTCAAGACCGCTCCAGGTGTAGGAGCCGGTGCCCTCGGCCCAGTTGTCACCCTTCGCGAACCGCTTCATCGCCGCGACGAAGGCGGTCGCCGCCGGAGCGCTCAACGGCGACGGGAAGGCGTAGGCCGGTCCGAACGCGGTGAAGTCGGGGATGTCGAGCAGGTCCGCGCCGACGGCCTGGGCAGAGGTGCCGAAGGTCGGGTTGTAGCCCTGCTGCTGGCAGTCCTGGACGAACTTGGACGCCGCGGCGGTGGTGAAGTTCAGCTGGGCGTAGTCCACCTTCTCCTGCTGGAGCTTCAGGCATTCCGCGGTGTAGCTCGTGGCGGTGGAGCTGATTGCCAGGGAGGTGAAGCCGATGCCCGCCTTGCCGGCGGCGGCCTCCAGCGGCGCGTTCGCCTGCTGGCAGGCCGCGACCTCGCTGCAGTACAGGTCCGCGAACTTGGTCGCCTTCCCGTACTTCTTGGCGACGAAGACCTGGTCGCTCAGACCGGACAGCACGTCGGTCACGGTCGGGTACATGCCGGCCTTGGTGTACCAGTCGGTCGCGTTGGCGGTGCCGCTGACCAGAGGGATCCCGGCGGCGATGACGGCGTCGTCGAAGGCGCTGACCTCGTTGTCGGACGACACGACGATCGCGACCACCTTGTCGTCGACCAGTCGCCGGGCTGCCGCCTGGGCCTGCGCGGGGTCGCCCTTGTCGTCCTCAACGAAGATCTTCACCGGATGGCCGTTGATGCCCCCCAGCTGCTCGTTGATGTAGCGCTCCCAGGCAGGGYCGACGGTCGCGCCCTGGTTGCTGGAGCTTGCCTGCGCCCCGGTGAGCGAACCGATGACGCCGATGTTGATCGGCGACCCGGTGGGTGCGGGTGCCGTCGTCTCGCTCGTCGGGGCACCCTTTGGATCGTCGGACCCGCCACACGCGGCGAGCAGGGTGGTAGCACCGACGGCGACAACCGCCAGCCGGGCCCAGGCGCCTAATTTCCCGTACCTCACTGTTACCCAGCCTCCTCTGGCCAGCGCGACCCCGCGCCGCTCCCCCGACCCAGCCCGGCGTCTCGACGACCCGTGAGCTGGTGCGAGGGAACGGTAGGGGCCCTGCGATCACCTGGCAAGACATCAGACAGATGATTTATCTTTTTAAACGATGTTGCGATACGGGCGGGCTCCCGACCCCGGAACAGTCAGCCACCACATGGGTCAGCGGCATGCGTGCAGTAAGGCAAGACGCGGCGGCCGCCCCGGCGTAGCGACCGCCGCGCCGGCACATGAGCAGGAGCGGTGATGTGCGCTCCCGCTGGTCTCCCGCGCGGGCGTGTGGGCGCGTGGGCACGGCTCGTACCGCGCCGACACGGCTCACTCAACGGCGGTCAGCGAACGGCCACGCCCTCGTCGGGGTGACCGACGGCAGGCTCGGGCCCGTCAACGTCACGCCCGTCGGTGATGCCGAAGCGCTCCAGGCCGTAGCAGCGGATCGCGTTTCCTCGCGCCAGCAGCCAGGTCTCCTCGTCGGACAGGCCCGCCTCGGCCACCGTCTTCTCCAGGACAGCGAGCGAGTGGGGCCAGGTCGAGTCGCCGTGCGGGTAGTCGACCTCGAACATGATCTGGCGGATGCCGATCACGTCTCGCTGCCGCAGGCCGGCCACGTCGTCGTAGACGCAGCCGTAGAGCCGGTCGGCCAGGTAGCCGCTCGGCGGCCGGGTGATCAGGTTCTCGACGTTGCCGTAGACCGGCCGCTCGTTCCACACCTGGTCGAGGCGTTCTAGCAGGTAGGGCATCCAGCCGACCTGGCCCTCGGACAGAGCGACCCTCAGCGTCGCGAACCGTTCCAGCAGACCGCTGGTCAGCCAGTCGCAGAAGGCATGTGCGGCGCCCTGGTAGGTGAGCGCCAACGACACCGCCCGCGGCGCGTCGGGAGAGGTCACCGGGAACGTCGAGGACGACCCGATGTGCAGGTTCACCACCGTGCCGGTCTCCTCGCAGGCCGCGAAGAGAGGGTCCCAGTGGCCGGTGTGGATACTCGGCAGCCGCAGCCGGGTCGGGTTCTCGGAGAAAGCGATGGCGTAGGAGCCCTTGGCGGCGCACCTGCGGACCTCGGCGGCCGCGAGCTCGGGGTCCCACAGCGGGATCAGGGTCAGCGGGATGAGCCGGCCGTGGCCCGCGCCAGCGCACCACTCGTCGATCATCCAGTCGTTGTAGACCTGGACACAGGCCAGGCCCAGCTCGCGGTCGGCGCACTCGTGGAACGTCTGGCCGCAGAACCGCGGGAACGTCGGGAAGGCCAGGGACGCCTCGGTGTGGTTGGCGTCCATGTCCGCCAGCCGCGCGGACTGCTCGAAGCAGCCCGGGCGGATGTCGTCGTAGAGCATCGGGTCCCAGTGGGCGCCCAGCCAGTTCTGATCCTTTCCCGCGGCGGCGAAGCCAGGCAGGATCGCTGCCTGGTTCCCGTCGAAGTGCCACACGTCGGCCCAGCCGCCGTCGTCGGTCTGCTCCCACGCGCCGCGCGGCCCGGTGCCGAAGCGCCCGCGGACGCGCCGAAGCACGGGCGCGTCCGCGGCGAAGCGGGCCGGAAGCCGGCTGGTCCATAGGTCACCCGGCTCCAGGACGTGGTCGTCCACCGAGACGATCTTTGGAGTCATGCGAGCAGAACCTCCGTCCCCCGCGGCCAACCCGCATCGTCAAGATAGAACAATAAGCTAATTGATTTGACGATACAAGTCCACGATCGCCCGGCGACCGGTGACGCGGGTCAGCGGATCCGACGCGCGCCGTTGCGCGACGAGGTCTCAGCCCGTGTCGAGGTGCTCCGGGTCCGCGAGGAGGCGGGGGCGGCGCCGGCGGTGCCCTGGACTTGGCGGTACAACGCGAACAGGGCGTCCTCGGCTGTCAGCAGGTTCTCGGTGGAGTAGAGCGGTTCGGGTTCGTGACGGCGCCGGGTGCGGGTAGTTGATCCGCGGGTGGCCGAGATCGGGTTCGGTTATGCCGCCTGCCGGTTTCGTGAGCGATGCCGTCGGGCCGACCCGTTGGATCACCGCGTTGGCGTGGGCAGCCGGGGGCGGAGCCGGGCTCAGCCTGTCCGGGGAGTCGTTGGCTCGCGAAGGCGCGCAAGGGCAGTCAGCGCTGCGGATCGGCGGAGGTCGGCTTCGCGGGCTGCTGTCGTCGCCTCGGCGAGTTCCCGCTCCGCGTTCTCGGCGGCGGCGTGCGCTGCGTCCGCGGCGTGTCGGGCCCGTTCCAGTTGGGCGGTCAGTTCGTCGACGTGGTGTCGAGCGTCCGCAAGGTCGTGACGGGCTTCGGTGACGGTGGACTCCCGGTCCGCGGCCAGCTGCCGGGCGGCGGACAGTGTCTGCTCGGCCTCGACCAGCTCATCGCGGGCGGTCCGCAGCTTGCGCTCGTGAGCCTGGTCGGCAGCGGCCGGCCGTACCCTCGGCCCCCGTCCTGTCTCGCGTCGCGTGTCGCTCGCGGTTTTCGGGCTGGGCGTGGGGGTGGCTGCGGTGGGCTGCCCGCGGTCCTGGCGTCGGCGTCCGGACAGGCCGGCCTGCTCCGATGTCGCCGGCGCGGTGGAAACGGCCTCGACGGGCCCCAATCCTGCGTAGCTCAGCGCCCGAGTCAGCCGGCCCGCGCGCACCGCCAAAGCCGCCCCCGGGTCAGCGAGCGCGGCCTCAAGAGTGCCAGCCAACGCGCGACCAGCGTCGTCGGACACCTGCTGACCGGCCGCCACCGCAAGATCGGCGGCGCGGCGCGTCAGCGCCGCCATCAACACATGCCGGCGGACCGACAACCGGCGCAGCTCGTCACCCGAACCCGCCGCCTGAACGTCACGCAACACCACGCCGAGGTCCAGCAGCTCGCCCACCTGTTCGGGCTCGGCACGGACCAACAGGTTCACCAGCCACGCCGCCACCGTCGGCCGAGCAAGCTTCCCCACCGCCACGGCCAACGCCCGGTCCCCAGCAGCCTTCGCCGCCGAGACCCGCTCCCCCCGGGCCGCAACGAACTCCCCCGGCGCCAGGCCGTACAACTCGTCGGCGATCTCGTCGAATTCCATCCCCGCCATGATGCCGTCCCGGGCAGGTGCACGACACAACCTCGCCACCAACGCCTCGGGCGTTCCTCCGCCGAACTCCAGAAGGTCGTCCCAGGTGACCGGGGTCTTTCCGTCCGCCAGTCTTAGCTTGTCGTTTAACCTGCCTGTCTCTCAGGTCGGGCGGCGGTTGCCTCGTTCCTGATCTTTCCGACGGGGACTGTTTCAAGATCGGCTCTGGCACACATCCCGTGGTCACGCAAGGTCACCCGGGCATTGACAATGAAATCGACGGGCGGGCTGGTCCAGTCCGGCCGCAGAGGTCGAAGATCACGCGGCGGTATAGGCTATGCGAATTCTTTATCCACTAGACACACCAGTTTGATCGTCGGAGGCTCCGGGTGAGTAACTCCGACGTCCGTTGTTTTTCGCTAGACCGTGGAAGACCACTGGATTCAGTGTGGATCTGTGACCGTCCGCCTTGGCAGCCGTGGTCATGGGGCTATGCCGCCGCTGACCGGTGGCCAGCGGCGGCGACATCGCTCAGCCCGGATTGATTGCTCTCAGCCCGCCCCACCGACCGGCAGGGCATGGCCCGCGGCCACCGGCACGGGGCGCTCGGCTGGGTGTCCGACCCCCTTGGCCGGCTCGTCGACGAACTCGCCGTCGACCGGCTCACCGGCGAGTGCCCGACGCAGCTTCTCCCGGTCCAGCACGCCTTCCCAGTGGGCGACGACGAGAGTCGCCAGGCTGTTGCCGCAGACGTTGGTGAGCGCGCGGCACTCCGACATGAACTTGTCGATCCCGAAAAGCAGCATGATGCCGGCGACCGGGATCGTCCCCACCGTGGACAGGGTCGCGGCCAGCACGATGAACCCGGATCCGGTGACACCGGCGGCGCCCTTGGATGTCAGCAGCAGCACGGCGATGATCCCGAGTTGCTGCCCCAGTGACAGGTGCACGTCCAGCGCCTGCGCGACGTACAGCGACGCCAGTGTCAGGTAGATGCAGGTGCCGTCGAGGTTGAACGAGTACCCGGTCGGCACCGTCAGGCCGACGATCTGCCGGGGCGYCCCGGCGGCCTCGAGTTTGCGCATGACCTGCGGCAGCACCGACTCGGACGAGGACGTGCCCAGCACCACCAGCAGCTCCGCCCTCAGGTAGCGCAGCAGCTTGAACATGTTGATCCCGCAGGCCTTCGCGATGCCCCCGAGCACGACCAGGACGAAGAACAACGAGGTGCCGTAGAAGATGGCGATCAGCTGGCCGAGGCTGGTGAGGGTGTGCAGGCCGTACTTCCCGATCGTGTAGGCCATCGCCCCGAACGCGCCGACGGGCGCGGCGTACATGACGATTCGCAGCACCTGGAAGACGACCTTGCCGAGCCGTTCGACGGCCACCCCGATCGGGGCGGCGGCGGAGCCGACCAGCTTCAGCGCGATCCCGAACAGCACCGCGAAGAACAGCACCTGCAGGACGTTCCCTTCCGCGAACGCCCCGACCACGCTGCTCGGCACGAGGTCGGACAGGAAATGGCCCCAGCCCTGCTCCTGGCCCTGGCTGATGTAGCCGGCGACGGTCGTCGACACCTTGAGCTCGGCGGCGTTGGCGTGGACACCGTCACCGGGCCGGAACACATTCATCACGACCAGCCCGAGCGCCAGGGCCACGGTCGTGAGGACCTCGAAGTAGCCGAGGGTCTTGAGCCCGACGCGGCCGACCCGCCGGATGTCGTCGATCTGGGCGATCCCGCCGACGACCACGCAGAACACGATTGGCGCAATGATCATTTTGATCGCGTCGACGAACGTGGTGCCCAGCGGCTGCAGGTCCACGCCTACGCCTGGGGCGAAGGTGCCGACCACGATCCCGGCCGCGATGCCGAGCAGGACCCACGGATACAGCTGCCGGTACCACCGGCGGCGGCCGGCGGCGGCCACGCGCGGGCTGGCGGCGGAGGGTGAACTGGCCGCCGGCGTGTGCGGCGTTCCCGGCTGAGGCATCGGTCTTGGCGCAGGCATCGGTCCTCCTCGCGAGGCGGCCGGCAACCGCTGGCCGCCACCGGTCTCTTCGATGCCGAGTACGGTGACCCCGCTCACAGCCGAAAACGCTCTTTCGTTCATAACGGTCACGGCCGGCGGACCTCGCGGTGCTGGACGTCCGGCGAGCAGCAACGACACTGGTCAGGTGCAAGCAAGCCGGTTACGGCCGTCGCTGGGCCGCCGCAGCGTCGCGACGCAGGTCCTGGTGCTCCAGGTGGTGGTCATCGTTGTGCTCGCCGTGGCCGCGGCCGGCGCGCTGGTCGCGGACGCCCGGCGCGCCGCGGGCCAGGACGCCCGCACCCGGGCACTCGCCGTCGCGCAGAGCTTCGCCGACTCCCCCGGGCTGCTCGCGGCGCTGCGGGCGCCCGACCCGAGCCCGGCGTTACAGCCGCGCGCCGAGGCCGCCAGGCGCGACACCGGCGTCGACTTCATCGTCGTCATGAGCCCGCGCGGGCTGCGCTACACACATCCGGACCCCAGCCAGATCGGCCACACGTTCCTCGGCCACATCGAGACGGCCGTGCGGGGACGGGCGTTCACCGAGACGTACACCGGCACCCTCGGGCCCTCGGTGCGGGCCATCGTGCCGGTGTTCGACGAACAACGCCACGTGGTCGCGCTGGTGGCCGCCGGCATCACCGTGGACCGTGTCAGCCGGACGTTGCGTGCCAAGCTCGTCGTCCTGCTGGGCGCCGCGGCCGTCGCCCTGCTGTTCGCCGCCGGGGGCACCATCCTGGTGAGCCGCCGGCTGCGCCGGCAGACCAGGGGACTGGGCCCGGAAGAGATCACGCGGATGTACGAACATCACGACGCCGTCCTGCACGCGGTGCATGAAGGGCTGCTCGTCGTCGACACCCACCACCGGCTGCTGCTGGCGAACGACGAGGCGGTACGCCTGCTGGAGCTACCGCCCGACGCCACCGGCCGGCCGGTGAACGACCTCAGCCTCGACGGTTCGCTGCTCGACCTGCTCACCTCGGGACGGGTGGCGAACGACGAGGTACACCTGACCGGCGATGCGGTGCTCGCGGTGAACCAGCGGCGGACGGTCCGGGACGGTCAGGTGCTGGGCACGGTCACCACGCTTCGGGACACGACGGAGCTGAGGGCCCTGACCGGTGAACTCGACTCGATCCGCGGGTTCACCGAGGCGCTGCGGGCGCAGGCGCACGAGGCCGCGAACCGCCTGCACACGGTCGTCACCCTGGTCGAGCTCGGCCGCGAGCGGGAAGCGGTCGAGTTCGGCACCGCCGAGCTCGCCGCGTCGCAGGTGCTCACCGACCGCCTGCTGGCCGCCGTCGACGAGCCGGTGCTGGCCGCGCTCCTGCTCGGCAAGGCCGCCCAGGCGCATCAGCGGGGCGTCGAGCTGGACATCAGCGGCGACACGGCCGTGCATGCCACCTTCACCGAGCCGCACGCCCTGGTCACCCTGGTCGGGAACCTGGTGGACAACGCGATCGACGCCGCCGGGGCCGGTGAGCCGCCCCGCCGGGTCACCGTCTCCGTCCGTACCGACGACGACGGGCTGGTGATCCGGGTCGCCGATACCGGCGCCGGTATCGACGAGGCGAACCTCGAGGCAGCCTTCCGGCGCGGCTGGTCGACGAAGATCGCCGAGGCGCCGCACGGCCGGGGCCTCGGGCTCGCCCTCGTACAGCAGGTGGTGCACCGGCACGACGGCCGGATCGAGGTCGGCCGTGACCGCGCCGCCGGCCCGGCCGACGAGGTCGACCGGGCCGGCGGCGCGGTCTTCACCGTGCGGCTACCCAGGCCCGCCGTTCCCGCCGCGCCAGCCGGTGGCCGACCGTGAGGCGCGTGGCCGGCGAGCCGATCCGCACGCTTGTCGTCGAGGACGATCCCCTGCTCGCCGAGGCGCACCGGACGTTCGTGCGGCGATTACCCGGGTTCGCGGTCGCCGACGTCGCGGACTGCGGGACAGCGGCTCTGCGGTTCGTCGCCCAACACCCGGTCGACCTCGTCCTCCTCGACTTCTACCTGCCCGACATGAATGGCCTCGCTGTGTGCCGGTCGCTGCGCGCCCACGGCGCGGCGGTCGACGTCATCGCGGTGACGTCGGCGCGCGACCTCGACGTCGTGCGCACCGCCCTCGCCTACGGGGTGGTGCAGTACCTGCTCAAGCCCTTCAGCTTCGCCACGTTCCGGGACCGTCTCGAGCGCTACGCCGACTACCGCCGCCAGATGTCCGGCGCCGGGCCGTCGGTGGACCAGCGAGACCTGGACCGGGCTTTCGCCGCGCTGCGGGAACCGGCGGCTGCCCAGGCCCCGAAAGGGCTCTCGGCCGATACCCTCGCCGCGGTCGTCCGGCACCTGCGCACGGACGGCGGCAACCTGACCGCCGCCGACGTGGCCGCCGCCGTCGAGGTCTCCCGGGTGACGGCGCGTCGCTACCTCGAGCACCTGGCCAGCCAGCATCTCGCCGACCGCGCCCAACGCCACGGCGGCACCGGCCGCCCCGAGTTCCTCTACCGCTGGTCGGGCAACTGAGCCGCGATGCACCGCTCGGCCAGGCTCCGCTGTGCCTCGCCGAGGCGGGCCTGCCCGGGATTGAGCACCCCCAGCGATCACAGACGATCGGCTGGCGTCGATCGTCGGGGAGCGACTTTGGCCTGACTGACGCCCGCCACGTCCGGCGGTGACAAGTGAGACGACGCGATCCACGCGACCGCGCGGATCGCGCCGCTCTCAGGACGGCAGGATGAGGCAGCTGGTGGTGGCATTGGCGATCAGTTTGCCGTCCGTGTGGCGGATGTCGGCCTCGGCGAAAGTCAGGCGGGAGCCCGGCCTGGTCACCCAACCGTGGGCCTGCACTTCGTCGCCTGCCCGTATCGCGCGCAGGAAGTTCACTTTGATCTCCACGGTGGTGTAGCCGACGCCGGCCGCGAGTGTTGTATGCACTGCGGAAGCTGCCGCTGCGTCGAGCAGCGTGCACATGAAGCCGCCGTGGATGATTCCCAGAGGGTTGTAGAAGGAATGGTCCGGAATACATCGGAACACGACGTCGCCGTGGTCGACGCGGGCCGCCTCGAGACCGACGAGGCGTCCGATCGGAGAGACCGGCAGGCGCCCGTCCTTCATCGCGGTCAGGTAGTCCAGGCCGGAGAGGTGGGCGCCAGCACGTACTGCCGCTTCGTGACCGTGCCAGGTGATGGTGCGGCTGTGCCGCGGTCCCCACGTCGCGGGGTCGCCCTCGGCGGCGTGGGTGAACTCGTCAAGCGGCTCCGTCATCTTCGCCTTCCCGAGATCGCGCTCCGGATCCCGCGGGTCGGCCCGCCAGGGTCATGCACGGTGTTGCGCGCGCCCCGCGATCAGCCATCCCGCTGGCCTGGTGGCCAAAGCATAACGTAACGTCGTTCCGGAACAACGTCTCGCTACCTTGCTAAGATCACCMCCGTGCCGAGGCCGAAGCGACGGACCCCCGAACTGCGCGACCGGGTACTGTCGGCCGCCACCGACCTGCTCGCGCGGGAAGGTGTGGCCGGCTTCACGGCCCGGGGCGTCGCGCGCGCGGCGGGCACGTCGACCCCGGCCGTATATGAGCTGTTCGGGGACAAGGGCGGCCTCGTCCGGGAGATGTTCTTCGCCGGCTTCCGGCTGCTCGGCCAACAGCTACATCTCCTGGCTGACACCGATGATCCCCGCGCTGACCTGATCCGCCTCGTGCTGATCTACCGGGACTTCGTCCGCGACAATCCCGTCCTGTCCCAGGTGATGTTCTCCCGGCCGTTCAGCGATTTCGACCCCGAACCGGAGGAGCTGGAGGCAAGCAGCGCAGTGCGGATCTTCATCGTCGTCCACGTCCGCCGGTGCATCGACGCCGGCGTCCTGCAGGGCGACGAGACGGACATCGCTCACATCGTGATCGCGCTCACCCAGGGGCTGGCCGCCGCCGAGATCGCCCGACGACTGGGCACGAGCCCGAAATCGATCAACCGACGGTGGGAACTCGGCCTGAACGCCCTCCTGGCCGGCCTCGCACGCCATGGGAGCCCGGAGCCATGACGGTCCGTCAACCGTGTCGGTAGCACGCCAAGTCACCAGCAGGCCGTTGAGCGCCAGAACTTGGCCATTGCGGTTGACCTGCTGGAAGCCCGTCCTCAACGCCCTGGCGACCACCTTCGAAAGCCGCGGCGGCCAGCGAAGTCGCAGGTCAACGGCCCGAAACCGAGTTCTGGCACGGTACAGGCGTCCCGCACGAGCACGAACACGCGGCCTGACCTGCACGGATGTAATTTTCGGCAGGTACAGGGTCAGAGGATTGACCTTAGGATCGAATGTTTGCGAGCATGCGTTCACTTACTAGCCGGCCAGGCGCCGGCGGAGGAGGTGGCTGTCCCCGGGACCCCGCCCCTCGCGCCAGCCGCGCCGCCAGCGCGCCACGACGGGCGGCCTGCCGCCGGGGCTGTCATGGCGAGGTAGCACCGATCAGCAGGGAGAGTCCATGGCTGACGAGCCGACGGACGGGCGGTCCAGGGAAGCGCTCATCGACGGAACGTCCATCACCGACGAATGGTGCGAACACCATTTCGACCATTTATCGCAGGAGGTCATCGACAACCTGTACCCGGTGCTGAACCGGATGCGGTCGACGTGCCCGGTCGCGCACAGCGATGTTTACGGCGGCTACTGGGTCGTCACCAGGTACGACGAGGTGCTGCACATCGCCCAGGACTGGGAAACCTACAGTTCTGCCTTCGGTCTGACCGTGCCGGTGGCCCCGATCGCTGTACGGAACCTGCCCGTCGAGATAGATCCACCGCTTCAGCGCGAGTTCAAGCGGCTGATCAACCCGTTCTTCACACCGAAGGCCGTCCGGGCATGGGAGCCACGGACCAGGACGCTGGTAAACCGCCTGATCGACGGCTTCGCCGACCGCGGTGCGTGTGACTTCATGACCGAGTTCGCCCGTCCATACCCCGCCCAGTCATTCTTCGAGGTCGCGATCAACGCGCCCGCGGACGAGGTCGAGTATGTCGCCTACCTGGCCAACAAGTCGGGCGCTCCGCAGGACCCGGAGGCGGCCGCGTGCTGGCGAGGCCTGTCCGACTGGATCGGCGACTTCTTGACGCAGCGGAGGCGCCAAGAGCCGAAGGGCGATGTCATTGACGCGATCCTGAACGCCGAGATCCAGGGTCGGCCGATCACCCAGGAGGAGATCGTCGGCACCGTCCAGCTCCTGGTCCTCGGCGGGCTGGAGACAACGGCGGGCGCGCTCGGCCAGTCCATGCTCCGGTTCTGCGAACACCCGGAGATTCCGGTGCTGCTGCGCGAGAAGCCCGACCTGCTGGGGCGGGCGGTGGAGGAGCTCCTACGCCTGGACAGCCCGTTCGTGCAGATCACGCGCACCGCCATGCGCGACGTCGAGATCGCCGGTCGCCAGATCAGGAAAGGCGACAAGGTGATCATCTACTGGGCCTCGGCGAACCGGGACCCGGGGGAGTTCGCGCACTCGGAGGACTTCGACCTCGACCGCGCCACGAACCGGCACCTCGCCTTCGGCGCCGGTCCGCACCGTTGTCTCGGCTCGAACCTGGCTCGGATGAACCTGCGCATTGCGCTCGAGGAACTGCTGCGGYGGCTGGACGGCTTCCGGCTCCAGGACGGCGCCGAGATCGCATTCCGCGCGACGGTGAACCGGGTACTCCTCGCCGAGCCGATCAGTTTCACGGTCCGTTGATGACCGCCGGCCTGCCGACGTCGCGCGGTATCGAGCATCTGAACATCACGGTGGCCGACCTGGACGAGGTGACGGCGTTCTTCACCGACGTCTTCGGCTGCCAGACGCTGTACACGATGGGCCCGTTCGAAGGCCGCAGGGGCCCGTTCATGCGGGTCATCGCCAACGCCGACGTGCGTTCCGTCGTCCACTACGTGCGCGTCCTACGCAGCCCGTTCCTCAACATCGAGCTGTTTCAGGTGAGCACGCCCCGCCAGCGGACAGTCTGGCCCGACCTGCTGGACGTCGGCGGCTGGGGCCTTACCGCCGCGGTCGACGACATCGACGCCGCCGTCGATTTCCTGGCGGAGCGGGACGTCTACGCACTAGGGGAACGCCGCTACCTGACCCCGTTCGGCCTGCACTTCGAGCTGGTACGGGCACCGGCGGAATCCACGCCCATCGCCGAGCCGGCCTGGCGGCCGCGGCCCGGATCGCTGCCGGGTTTCCGGGGCTTCGAACGACTACGCGTCACGGTCGCCGAGCTCGACGAGGCGAGCGCTTTCCTGGCCGACATCCTCGGGTTCCGGCGCGACGTGGACCTCCCACCGTGGCCACCGGGCGGTCCGGATGGCGGGCTACGCGCCTTCGCCAACGTCGACGCGCGAGCCAGGCCGACCCGCGCCCGCGCGCTGCGCTCCTCGCACCTCAGCATCGAGCTCATCGAATGTCCGCCCTACCCCGGGCAGCAGCAGGGCTGGCCCGCGATGTTCGACGTCGGCGGCTGGCACCTGGCGATCTACGTCGACGACATCGACGCCGCCTTCGACTCGCTGACCACCCGGGACGCGCACATCCTCGGCCGCAAGAAGCCGGCATACGACTACGAGGCCGGCGACGAGGCCTACACCATCCACGGCCTCGCCCCGTTCGGCCTCTACTTCGAACTCGTGACGTATCCGCGGGGACGGTACCGGGAGGCCGACCACGCCGGACCACCCTGGCACCCAGCCCTCGCCACCGACCGATAGCGGAGCCAGTACGCCGGACTCATTGTCGGTTGGCCGCCCACGATCCCTTCGGAAGGCAGGTGTGGGAACTCCGCGACAACGTCACCTCCTACGACGCCTGGTACGTGGCCCCCGAGCGCGCGGCGGTAGGCCGCCCGGACCGCCTCGTCCGGGCTCTCGATCCGCGGCACCCCGGCCTCGAGCACCTCGTCGACCACGGTCGCCCCGGACACCGCCGCATCGCCTGCCAGCGGTCGCCGCGCCGGCATCGACGCGGCCGCCGTCCTCTCGACAGCTGGACGCCACGCCGGCGTCCTGGCCTCGGCCGTCGCGACGGCGACGGCCGACTTCTCGCCAGCAAGCAACGACTTTCCCGCCTCGGTGATCGTCGCGGCCCAGTCCGCTCCATGGCCACGGATCTGGACCAGGCCGCGATCGGCAGACGGAAGTCTCGGAAGCCGAGCGGGCCGGTGTTCGGCTGCAGCCAGCGCCAGTCGTAGAACCGGCAGTCGACCTGACGGGCACGGGATATGTCGAGGCCGAGTACGCCGTCTCCGGGACGGCTACCTCGTACGCCACGCGGGGTGGACGAGCGCGCACGAGGAGACGGTCCGCAGCAACGGCGACGTGTGAGTCGGGGTCTCGGCGCAGTACACCGGAGTGATGGCGGTGCCGCGCTCACCGCCGGCGCAGCAGGCGCAGCAGGCGCAGCAGGCGCAGCAGGCGCCGGAGCCTCCGGGCTGAAGGGCACCGACCCGGCCCGGTACGGCTCTCTCGACCATCCCGGTGACGGCTACGCCTTTGACATCTTCACCCAGGTCGCGCGCGCCGTCCGGGCTGGCGGGCCGGTGCTGGGCGGCTTGGCACCCATGCGTCGTCAAGGCGGCCCTGCACGCTCTAGAGACCTGGGTCTCTACCGGCACCGCGCCCGCCGCCGTCGCACGGATCGAGACGACGACCGGCGACGATCCACACGTCGTCCGCGACGGCGACGGCATCGCCAAAGGCGGGATACGCACCCCGCCGGTGGACGTCCCGGTCAATACCCTGTCCGGCACCCCCGGCCCGAACCCGTCGGTTATCTGCACCCTGTTCGGGTCCACCACCCCACTGCCCACCGGGCGGATCGCACAGTTCTACCCGTCCCGAGATCAGTACATGACGAAGTACACCGCTGCGGTCGACAGGGCCGTCAAGGCCGGCTTCGTCCTACAGGCCGACCGCGACGCGATGCTCGCCTACGCCCAACCAGACCGCGTCACGGCGTAGCAGGGAGTGTCGGCGATGGGTCCGGAATGCGAACCATGGGCTTCCGGCGACGGTCCCAGACACCAGGCCTCCGGCGTGGGTCACGGCCCGCGCGGGGTGGCGCATGCGTTCGGGGTTCGCGTGACGGATCCGCTGCGCCCGATGAAGCCTGAAGGCGACGTGTCTGCCACGCTTCGTACACTATTGTCGGCCGGGGGGCTTCTGCGCGGGCAGCCTGGACGTGAGCCGCCCGTCATACAGCCGGTGCGTGAGGGCAGTTCAGGCTGCCTGCACAGAAGCGCCGGTCGGCGGGCTGTGAGGAGCCGATGGAGACTTTGTCGCAGACCACCGAGCCTTCGAGGCGGCGGGGTGCCAGCGCCTCTGGCGGCGGCGCCTCGCGCAATCGGCGGCGCTCAGCCGCAGATCATCTGTTCCTGCCTCTGCTGCCCGACGACCCGGCCGAGGTAGGCGGGTATGCGCTGCGCGCCCGGATCGGCCAGGGCGGCATGGGAACCGTCTTTCTGTCAGCGAGCCGCAGTGGACGGCCGATCGCGCTGAAGCTGGTACGCCAGGAKTTCGCGGACAACCCGGAGTTCCGCCATCGGTTCGCCAGCGAAGTCGCGATCGCGCGTCGTGTGCAGGGCGCCTATACAGTGCCGGTCATCGACGCGGATACCGAGGCCGCCCAGCCGTGGATCGCGACGTCCTACGTGCCGGCACCAAACCTGTCAGCAGTGGTCCGCCGCGGTGGACCACTGCCCGCCCGCACCGTGCTCGGCCTGATCGCCGGGGTCGCGGAGGCGCTCGAATCGATCCACCGGGCCGGGGTCATCCATCGGGACCTCAAGCCCTCGAACGTCATCACCGCGGCGGACGGGCCGTTGCTCATCGATTTCGGGCTCGCGCGGGCCGCCGATAGTGTCAGTGCGGCTGTCAGCCGCCCGGGAGTGGCAGTGGGAACGCCCGCGTTCATGTCGCCGGAGCAGGTCATCGACGGACAGGCGGAGCGCTCCTCGGACGTGTTCTCTCTGGGCGCGACCGCCTACTTCGCGGCGACCGGCGAGTACCCGTTCGGCAGCGACATCGCCGTCTATCACCGCATCGAATACGCGGACCCCGACTGG
>NZ_MBLN01000098.1:0-65323 GCF_001854645.1 Pseudofrankia sp. EUN1h
GATCTCCGCGTTCCGCGGCGCGCTCGTGATCTCCGCGTTCCGCGGCGCGCTCGTGATCTCCGCGTTCCGCGGCGCGCTCGTGATCTCCGCGTTCCCACGCTATGCCACGCCACCCAGACGCGGCGGGGTTGGGCCGGCCGGGCGGGGTAGGGCGGGGCGGGTCTACACCACGAAAGCGAACCCTTCCGGTGGGCTGTGTGGTGGGTGGTCTGTGGTGGTTGTCCTGGACGGAACTTGGTACCGCGACCGCCGACCCCATCCCGTCGACATGATCGCCGATTGCGCCCTCGGGTGGTCGTGGATCGATAGCGCTCACAACCATCAGAGGGCCGAAGCCACGATCATGCCTCCGACGGAATATGGCCGACCTCGCCAGGCGCGGCACGGCAAYGACCAGCGAGGGCTCGGCTGATTTACCCGGCCGGTGTCGGCCTGGGCCGGGCCCCACGGCGACGCAACACCCCGACGACCGCGGCGCGGGAGTACCCCGATGATCTGGTGGGATTTTCGGAGTCCGGACTCCGAAAATCCCACCAGATCATGAACCAGACCACGATCGGGTGGGATTTTCCGGACCTCACTGACCGACATCCACCTGCCAATCAACCGTCAGTGGGCCGTCCCACCAGGCACCTCGAAGCCCGCCACCTCGAAGATCGCCGACCTGGGATGATCCCGACGCTTAGGTGCGGTACACCCGGACGAATCAACCCTCCCGGAGGCGGGGTGATTACCAACGAGGTATCGGAATCGGCGTCCGATGGGGTCGAGCGGAGGATGGACGCCGGCTTGGGCTGACGTCGGTGGTGGCTGGCCGCGTGTCCTGCACCCCGACGCTTTGTGCCTCTTGGGGAACCGTCATGGCGGTTCGCCCGTCCAAGGCGGGGAGATCGGGGAGACGGGTGGGAGGTGGGCCGATGGCGAGCTCCCGAGGCCGGCGTATGGCGGCATTCGTCGCGGGGTTGCCCTTCGGGTTGGTCCTGATGATGGGATGCTCCGGAGACGCAACGGCCATGCCGACGAATGGGCCTGGTACACCGGTTGCCACGGTGCTGTCAGGGACATCGTCGCCTGCGACGGTGCCGTCTACCGGCGTTCCGCCTAGCGGATCCGGGCGTCCCGAGGAGACGGCCTCGCCGGGGCCTGCTGGCGTGCCGGGCCAGTCGCGTCGGCCCGCTCCGCCGCCGTCGACGGCGACGGCGACGGCGGGCGACGAATTCATGCTGGCGCCGGGTGGGTCCTGGCGCGCACCCGACGGCGGCCTGACGGTCGTCTTCGTCGGCGTGACGCAGGACAGCAGGTGCCCGGCCTCGGAACGTCTGCAGTGCTTCTGGGCAGGCGACGCGACCGTTGCGCTGTCAGCCACTGTTCCGGGCCAGGCGGCGACGGCGATCGAGCTCCACACTCACGAGCTCCACACTCATCCGAACCTCGCTACGAGCGGGACGGTTGCCAACCATCCGATCTCGCTCATCCGGCTCGAACCCGAAAACAGTCTGGATGGGCCAGATCCGGGCGACTACCGGGCGTACATCCGTGTGGGCTAGCGCTGAGCAAGCGCCGGCGCTGAGCAAGCGGCGAAGAAGCAACCAGCAAGCAGCGAGGAAGCACCGAGCCAGCACTGAGCCAGCTCGGCCGTTCGAAGCGGTCAGCCTCCGTGTTCGTGGGCCTGGATCTGTTCGTGGGGCCTGGAGCTGGGATTACGCCCGAACCAGGCACCCGCAGGCAATGGGCGGGGGATGGTGGGGAGGACTGTCGTAGCGTCTCCGCCGCTTGGAGGAACCGATGAGCCAGCCAACCACGATGAGCCAGCTGACCACGACGAACCAGCCGACCACGGAGAGCCCGCAGAGTTCGCCCGCGCCGAGGCGGGCGTCCTTCCGAGCGCTGACCGAAGGCACCGCGCAGGACTGGCAAATCATCAACGAGGCCAACGAGGTGCTCGAGCGCGGGCTGCCCGATCGGGTGCTCGCCCACCTGCGGCTGTTGGGCGGTGAAGACGGCGGCTTCGCGGTGGACCGGCTCACCCACAGCCTGCAGACGGCGACCCGGGCGGAGCGGGCGGGCCGCGCCGACGACTACGTGCTCTGCGCGCTCCTGCACGACCTCGGCGACACCCTCGCCCCGTACAACCACGCCGACATCGGCGCCGCCATCGTGAAGCCGTTCGTATCACCCGAGCTGCACTGGATGGTCGAGCGCCACGCCGAGTTCCAGGGCTACTACTACTTCCAGTACTTCGGGATCGACCGGAACATCCGGGACAGGCACCGCGACAACCCGAGCTTCGACCTCACGGCCGAGTTCTGCGCCGAGTACGACCAGACCTCGTTCGACCCGGACTACCCGACCAACCCCATCGAGCACTACGAGCCGCTCATCCACGATCTGATGGCGGCCCCGCGCCGAACCGGCTCCGCCGCCGGAGGCTGAGCTGAGCCGCATCCGAGGCCAGGAGCCGCGGTTGGCTGGTTCGCCAGGCAGGAGGTCCGATCGCGAGCGGTCCGGTCGCGGGAGGCCGGTCGACCGATGCTGGATGAACATGCGAAGGCGTGTATAGAATTGCGGTGCAGGTGCGGGTCAGGTCATAGCGTCCGAGACGGGTGCATGKGGTGCTGACCAGGCAGGCTGTGGTCCGTCGCTTGGCCCTGGGGAGGGTCTCGGAGCGGCGTGATGCCGGGAACCGCCGTGGTGACGCGGCGGGGCGCGGAAGACTTGGGCATCCGGAACCGCCGACGGCGGCCGGGCCCGATGCTGGCTGGTCAAGGGTCCAACTGGGCCCATCGGACGGGAGCGGGACGGCATGGAGATCAAGGACCTCAAGGGCGAGAGCGTCGCCTTCTTCGCGTCGGGCGGGCTCGACAGTTGTACGGTCACCCACTGGCTGACCTCGCACGACGTCAAGGTCATCTGCTTCACCGCGGACCTCGGCCAGCCGGACGAGCGCGAGGGCCTCGACGTCGTCGCCGAGCGGATGAAGGCCTGCGGCGCGGTCGAGTCCGTCATCGTCCCGCTCCGCACAGAGATGGGTGAGGCCGGCATCCAGGCCGTTCAGGGCCTCACCCGGTATGAGGGCCGGTACTGGAACACGACCCCGCTGGGCCGGTACGTGACGATTCGCGGGATGCTTCCGCACATCCTCGAGCGCGGCATCAAGATCCTCAGTCACGGCGCGACTGGACGAGGCAACGACCAGGCGCGGTTCCAGCTCGTCCCGAACATGCTGGCGCCCAGCGTCTCCGTCTACGCGCCCTGGCGCGACCAGGCCTTCCTCGACGCCTTCGGTGGCCGCGAGGAGATGATCGACTACTGCGAGAAGCACGGTCTGCCGATCCAGGCCACCCGTAAGTCGCCCTACTCGACCGACGCCAACCTGCTGGGCCTCACCCACGAGGCCGGCGTGCTCGAGTCGCTGGGTACCGGCGCCAACTTCGTCAGCCCGATCATGGGTGTCCGCCCCGTCGACGCCCCTGACCAGCCGGAGCTGGTCACGGTCGTGTTCGAGAAGGGACGCCCGGTTTCGATCGCCGGTCAGCCGGTCTCCGACCCGGCGGAGGTCCTCGAGCTCGCCAACCAGATCGGCGGCCGGAACAGCGTCGGCATCAACCTGCACCTCGTCGAGAACCGCTTCGTCGGCGTGAAGTCCCGCGGCGTCTACGAGGCTCCCGGCATGGAGCTGTTGGGCAGCGCCTACGAGTACCTGCTGCAGACGATCCTGGACCGCCGCGCCAGGAAGATCTTCGAGTTCGCGTCGGACTTCCTCGGCGAGCAGCTGTACCAGGCCTACGGAGAGGACCTTGGCTCGCAGCTCGCGCGCAAGGTCGTCTCCGAGGTCGCCCAACTCGCCACCGGCTCGATCACGCTCGAGCTCTACAAGGGCACCGTCAACTTCGCCGCCGCGGCGGACATCCCGCACTCGCTCTACAGCGAGGAGGACGCCTCGATGAGCCGGGTCGGCGCCTTCGACCACAAGGACTCCGAGGGCTTCCTGCAGGTGCTCGGCGTCGGTGCGCGAACCGCGTCCCGCGCCGGCCAGATCCAGGGTCTCCTCGAAACCGAGTAGCGCGAACCCCCACGCCCAGCCCGCCCCGAGCCGGGATCCGCGTTCCGGGTCGGCAACCGAGCCGACCCGGGGCGGACATCCCCTAGCAAAGGGTGCTCTAATACCCGTCTCGGGTGCTGGGCGGTTGATGGGATGGTGAGCGGTGCGCGGCTACCTGGCGGAGCCGGTCGAGATCGAGGCGGCGCTGCTCGGCGCCGACGACGTCGCCGACGCGGTGGTGGTGACCGACCGGTCGACCGAGCCACCCCGGCTGGTCGCCTACGTGGTGCCAGCGCCGGGCCGCGAGCCGTCGCCTGCCGCCGTCCGCCGGTCGCTGCTCGCCGCCGGCCTGCCCCACTCCGCGATTCCGGCGGCCGTCGTGGTCGTGCCCGCGCTGCCGCGCACCGTCGTCGGCGAGGTCGACCGGGCCGCGCTCCCGTCGGCGCCGCCGCCCCTGGCCGGTGACGAGCCGCGTGACGACTGGGAAGAGGCCGTCGCCGGGGTGTGGGCGCGGGCGCTGGGCCTGCAGACCGTCGGCGTCCACGATGACTTCCGCGCGCTGGGCGGGGACGCGCTGCTCGCCGAGGAGGTCGCGACGCGGATTCGGACCGAGCTTCAGGTGCCGCTGCCGTCCTCGGTCGTCGCGCGGGCCGGCACGGTCGCCGAGCTCGCCCGGCAGGTATCGAAGGCCAACATCGACATCGACACGTTGCGCCACCACGACGTGCTGCCGCTGCGCACCGACGGCACGGGCACGCCGCTGTTCTGCTTCGCGGGCGCGGGCGGCCACGCCGTCGTCATGGCGGGGATCGCGACCCATTTCGCCGGCGAGCGGCCGGTCTATGCGATCCAGGCACACGGGTTGTCGCACCGGGCCGTCCCGGACTGGTCGGTCGCGGCGATCGCGCGTCGGCACGCGCGCACGATCCGGCTTCTTCGGCCCCACGGGCCCTACCTGCTGCTCGGGCACTCGTTCGGCGGTGTGATCGCGCTCGAGGTGGCCCACCTCCTCACCGCGATCGGTGAGGAGGTGGCCCTGCTCACGATCGTCGACAGCTTCCCGCCCACCAAGATGAAGCTCACGCTGTCCGGGTCGTTCGTCGAGTCGCACGGCGAGACCCCGCCTCCGCCGCCCCCACGGTCCGCATCCGCGCCCGTCGCGGAGGTCGGGCCCGACGCGGCGCCTGACGCCGGCGGCCCGGGCTCGAAGCTGCGCGTCATGTTCGACCGGGCCGCCCAGTTGGCCCGCCTGCCGCTGACCGGCGTCGTCCAGTGGCCCGACACCCGGCACACCGACAACTTCTTCAACCAGTCCCGGTTCCTGATGATGGCCTACAAGCCGCGGCCCTACCTGGGACGCACGCTGCTCTGGGACGCCCGCGACACCGAGACGGGGCTCCGGCCGGTCGAGGGCCCATGGGCCGAGATCCTCACCGGCGACGCCGTAGCCCGCACCGTCGTCGGCGACCACAACAGCGTGCTGCGCGAACCACTCTTCGGCCGGCTGGTCGAGGACATGCGTGCCATGCTCGCCAGCGGGCCGGACCCGGACCGGGCGCCGTCGCCAGGCTCGCCGGCCGGCCACTGACCGGCGGTAGACGCCGTTCGGACATACGCCGGGGCCACGGGCGTTCAGGAGCACACCGGTCCCGCCGCACCCGAGCGGAGGACTACCGTAGAGGGCGGTGCATCGTCAGCCCGCCCCGAGGCACACCTGCCCGGTGCGGGCATGCGGCGATGACGAGTCATGTCAGCTGACCCGCCCGCCAGGTGATTCTTCCTGTCGGTGAGGGTGGCCGGTCGCTGGGGCCACGCGGGTCCCGGCGCCGGAGTTTCGTCCGGCGCGGCGCGAGCCGCTCCCGGACCGTCGATCGACTCCCCGGGGTCCGTCCCCTGGGAACACACAGGTCCCGCCGATCCGCGGCGGGCAGCCGTCGGCCACGGTGGCCGGCGGGAGGGAACCGCGCGGGCGGCCGCGTCGGAACCCGTGTCGCACCGCGCCACGCACGGCTGGCGGCGCCAGGTGGGTGAGGTGCCGCCAGGCTGCCGGGCCTGGCCCACCTGGCCGGACGTTCGTGACTAGAAGTCAACAGTGGAACCCACGATGGCGTGGGCCGATCGGAAGCGATGACGATGTCGAGCTCTGCAGTCCCTCCGTCTCCCACAGGTGGGGAGCCAGCACGTCCATCGGCCTCCCGAGGCCCCGCGTCCGGCCCGCGCCGCGCTGGTCACGCCGGCGGTGCGCGCGGCGGTGTGGGTGGCGGCCGGCCCCACGGGGCCGGTGGCGCCGCCGGCGGCCGGCGGACGGCCGGTGGCGGCCAGGCGCGAGGGGCCGCGGGCGCGGGTGCGCAGCGACCCCATCGGCCCTCGTCTGCCGGTGGGGCGAACCGCGCTGGGGGATACCGGCGCGACGACGCGCCCGGGCGCAACGAGTCCACTGGATGGTCGCGAGGACGGCCCGCCGAGGCTGGCGGACGCGGTGACGACGATCGGCGCCGGGACGGCTACCGCGGCGACCGGCCCACTGGCGGGGTGCCCCGTACCGCTGGCGGCCCGCCCCACACCGCCGGTAGCTCCGCGTCCCGTTGGGGCGGTGGTGAGCGTCCGCGCGGCGGTGACGGCGGCTCCCGGCCGGACCGGGCACCGGGCGCGCGTGACGGCTCGTACCGCCGCGACGGCGACGATCGAGGCGGCCGTCGGTCATACCCAAGCAGCAGCAGTGGCGGCGACCGGACCGACTCCCGCGGTGGCGGCGGCTTCCGTGGGGGCGACAACGCCCGCGGCGGAAACGGTTTCCGCGGCGGCGACAACGCGCGTGGCACAGACGGGTTCCGCGGAGGCAGCCGGCCGGCTGGTGCTGGCACGCCCGGTGAGCGGGGTGGTTCCGGCTGGCGTGCGCGGACCGGCGACGCGGGACCGTCCGCCCGTGGTGGGCAGACCGACCGCCGGGGTGGGCACGACGCGGCCGGTGGCCGGCCGTTCAGCGGCCGTCCGGCCGGCGCCGGCTCCGGTTGGAGCGGAGCGGCCCGTAGCGGCGGTGACGGTGGCGCCGAGCGTTCCACCGACCGGCCGTCGGGGCGCTGGTCCGCCGGCGCGAACGGGGCGGGGGACCGCCCGCGCCGCTTCGGGCAGGCGGCCGGGCAGGCCGATCGAGGTCACCGTCCTGGCCCGACGCGTGACGATCGCGGTGGTGACCGTCCGGCCGGGCCGGGCCGTCCGTGGCGGGAACGCGACGATCGGGGTGGCGAGCGGGGTGCCGCGCGGGACCACCGTCCCGCTGGCCGTACCGGAGACGGACAGAACCGCTTCAGTCGCGACGGGTCCGCAGACCGCGGCGGTTCCGGACGCCCCGGCGACACCGGCCGTCCTGGCGGTTCCGGCGGCTGGGAGCGGGGAGGCGGACAGCGTTCCGACCGCCCCGCCTGGAGCGGGCGCCCGGACCGGACCGCGAGCACCGGCCGGCCGGACCGCGGGGGAACAGGGACGGACGGCTCCGGGCGACCGGACGGCGGCGGCTACCGCGCAGGCGCGTCCGGTGGCTACCAGGGCAACCGCGAGGCTAGGCCGAGCGGCTACCAGGGCAACCGTACGACTGGGTCCAGCGGCTACCAGGGGAACCGCGAGGCCAGGCCGAGCGGCTACCAGGGCGATCGTGCGGGCGGGTCCGGTGGCTATCAGGGCAACCGCACAGGTGGGCCTGGTGGTTACCAGGGCAATCGTGCGGGCGGGTCCGGTGGTTACCAGGGCAATCGCGCGGGCGGGTCTGGCGGCGACCGCCCGGCGGGCGGTCACGGAGCGGGTGGCGCCGGCGGCGCCCGCGACCGGGCGGCCGACTCCCGGGACAGCCGGACACCACATCGTTCGCGGCGGCCCGAGCAGGGCGCTGGAGACGGCCAGCGCCACGACGGGCCGGGCGGGCGTCCGGACAGGACGACGGACGGGCCGAACCGCGGTTACCGGACCGACAGTGGTCCCCGGACTGACCATGCTCCCCGGACTGACCATGCTCCCCGGACCGACCACGCTCCTCGGACCGACCACGCTCCTCGGACCGACCATGGCCCCCGGACCAACCATGGCCCCCGGGACGACCGCGGTTCCCGGCCCGACCGGGGCTATCGAGACGACCGCCGCACCGGAACCGGCGGTGGTGGGCATCGCGACAGTCGAGGGCCTGGCTCCGACCGCGATCGCGGCGAGCGCCGCCCGGCCGGTCCGCCGTCCTGGGCACTGCCGGCCGAGTCAGGCACTCCCGCCGAATCCGCGGGGCCCCGCGAGGCCGGCCGCCAGGGTGGCGGCCAGGCTGGCGTTGGCCCGTCGCGGTGGGAGGCGCGGCCCGCGGCCACCGCGGGGCCTGGCGCTCCGGCGGCCGGCCCGGCCGAGAACGCGGCGCCCGTAGCCCGCGCGGCCACGACCGGTGACCGAGGACCACGCGGCGCCGCCGTGACGCGGTCGGGTGGCCCCGGGCGCGGGACGCGCGGGAACCAGAGCGAGGCGGGCCGGCCGGTCCGCCGCGCCGGGCGGGTCGCGGATCGCCGGACTGGTCCGGGGGAGCGCCGGCAGGGACCGGCGCCGACCACTCGCGCGCGCGCCGAGCTGCCACCGCTGCCGGACGAGGCGCAGCCCGAGCTGCTCGACCTCGAGGTCCGCAAGGAGCTGCGCGGCCTGCCGACCGGTCTCGCCGAGGTGGTGGCGCGCCACCTGGTCGCCGCAGCGATGTTCCTCGACGACGACCCGGCGCTCGCCCTCGCGCACGGTCGCGCGGCCGCGAGCCTCGCGGCCCGGCTGCCCGCCACCCGGGAGGCTGCCGGCATCGCGGCCTACCACGCGGGGGAGTACGCGACGGCGCTGGTCGAGCTGCGCACGGCCCGCCGGATGGACGGTTCGCCGCGCTACCTACCCATGATCGCGGATTCGGAGCGCGGCCTCGGCCGCCCGGAGCGGGCCGTCGCCTTCCTCAGCGACCCGTCGATCGAGGCGCTCGACCCGGCTGGGCACGCCGAGCTGCTGATCGTCGGCTCCGGAGCACGCCGCGACCTCGGGCAGCCGGAGGCCGCCGTCGTCCTGCTCCAGGACGAGGCGACCCGGCCTGGCGAGCCGCGGCCGTGGACGGCCCGGCTGCGTTACGCCTATGCCGAGGCGCTGCTCGACGCGGGCCGGCCGGGGGACGCGCTGCGGGCGTTCGAGGCGGCGGCGGCGATCGACGAGGAGGACGAGACCGACGCGGGCGAACGCGCCTACGAGCTCATGACCCAGCTCGCGGCCGACGACGCCGGGGGCAACACCTCCGCGCGGGAGCCGGCCGTCGTCGGAACGCCGACGCCCGAGGCACGGATCTCCTCGGCCGCCGAGCCCGACCTGGGTGACACCTCGGGTGACGTGACATCCGGCGACGAGACCCCCGCGGCGGCCGGTGACGGCGCGGCGGCTACCGATGAGGCGCCCGCGGTGGCCGTTGACGACGCCACGGTGAGCGACGAGGCCCCGGTCAGCGATGAGGCGAACGTGGCGATCGGTGACAGCGCCGCGGGCGGTGATGAGGTTCCCGTGACGGGCGGCTCGGGCCCGATCGACCCCGGGGCGACCGGGGGCGCGAAGGTCGTCGTGCCGGTGCTGTTCGACGATGGGAGCTCGTCGCTGGCGCTTCTCGGTACCGGCCGCGAGCCGGCCGCCGGTGAGCCCGAGCCGGCCCCTCGCCAGGCCGCCCGTCCTGGTGGTCTGCCCGACCTGAGCGTGCTGTTCAGCGACCTGGGCCTGCGTGAGATCCCGGCCGCCGAGCGCCTGCCGCTGGCTCAGACCGACCCGGCCCTGGCAGCGACCGAGGACCTCGCCGCCGCCGACGAGCCGGCGGACGCGGATGACGAGGCGGTCGAGCCGGGCGACGACTAGTCGCCGCCCGACGCGCGGACGGTGGCCAGGCCAGTCGGCCTGGCCACCGCCGTGGCGTGGCTCAGGACTCGTCGAGCAGGCGGATGAGCAGGCCGGTGCGGGGCTTGGGCGTGAACAGGGTCGACTTGCGCGGCATGCGCTCGCCAGCCCCGGCGACCGCCGTCACCCCGGCGACCGGCGTGGGGTTGAGCAGCAGCGCCGTGCCGTCACCGTCCGCCGCCGCGGCGATCGCGGCCGGGGCGTCGTGGAAGTAGTCGACGACGCCGACCTTGTCCTCCTGGCCCCAGACATCGCTGATCAACGTCAGGTGCGCGACCGTCACGTCCAGCCCGCGGAAGGCCGCCGAGCGGTCCGCCGGCAGGCTGCGGGCGAGCACCTCGGCGCCCGGCTCGGTCAGCAGGTAGGCGTCGCGGCCGTCCGTGATGACGAACGCGTGCCCGGCCTGGCCGGCCTTGGCCAGCTCGTCGAGCAGCCGCGCGACGTCGGCGGTGCCCGGGGTGCCCGCTGTCGCCAGCTGGCGTACGGTGAACGCCCCTTCGGCCCGGCGGGCGGCCTCGGTGACGGGGAGGCCGCGCACGGCCCGGTGAATCGGGTGCACCTGCGGGCCGGAGACCGTGGCGTCGACGAGGAAGGTCAGGCCGAAGTCCCACGGGCCGGGGCCGTCGCCGGCGGCGTGCCGCTCGGCCTGGTAGTGCCGGTAGGTCGCGTAGCGGTGGTGACCGTCGGCGATCACCGCGCGGCGCGGCAGCAGGTCGGCGGCGATCGTGGCGAGCGTCGCCGGGTCGGTCAGCGCCCAGATCCGGTGCGCCACGCCGTCATCGGTGACCGCTGCCAGCAACGGCTCGGTGGCGACGGTCTCGGCGACGATCCGGCTGGTCTCGCCGCCGCCCTCGTAGAGCAGGAAGATCGGCTCGAGGTTCGCCCGGGTCGCCTGCTGCAGCGCCAGCCGGTCGGAGACCGGGCCGGCCATCGTGTTCTCGTGCGGCAGGATGATCCCGGCGTCCGGGTCGGCGAGCGCGACGCCGCCGACCAGCCCGCGCTGGCGGTGGCCGTCCTGCTCCTCCTCGTAGACGTAGAGCCCCGGCGCCTCGTCGCGCGCCAGGACGCCGGAGCCCAGCCAGTCGGCGAGGGCCTCGGCCGCGCGGGCGTAGCGGCTGCCCGGCTCGTCGGCAGAACGGTCCCTGGGCAGGATCAGCCGGACCGCGTTGTGCGGGTCGGCGGCCTCCAGCGCCGCGACTCCAGCGTCGTCGATCACGTCGTACGGCGGGGACGTCAGCGCCGCGAGGTTCTCGGCGGCCCCGGCGGCGGCGGTGTACCTGGCCGCGCGGAACGGCGCTAGCACCAGACCGGCGGGGGTGGGCACGGTGGTAGCGGCGGCAGCGGTGGCGTCGTCGACCATGGCCGCATCGTAGGGGCCGCGCGCGGTGGCGCGATCGTGGACCGTCGTCGTCGCGGATGTGAAGCGACCCAGCTCACACGGCCGAGACGGGTTTTGGCGCCCTTGCGTGCCTCCTGGCTCCGCGGGTCGCGAGCAGGGCACGGGTGGTCTGGACGGACCGGGGCACAGGTGACGAGAACGGTTCCGGGACACGGAAGCAGCGAAGGGACGTACGCGGCGCGTCTGAGCGGAGACACTGGACCGGGTGAGCTGACGGACGGGTGGACGCGGGCGGGTGTGGCCGTCGGCCGTCGGCGGCGCCCGTGAGACGGATGACGGTCTGCCGGTCTGGCGTTGCAGGCCTTGGGAGGTGCTGATGTCCGAGCAGTTCGACGACGGCGCGCGACCGCCGGGCCCGGCGGGTTCACCCGCTGGAAGCGTGTACGACTGGTACACCCGTGGTGTCGCGCTGCACGGCCACGGCGACGCGAACGCGGCGGTCCAGCTGCTGGCGCACGCCTGCGCCGCCGAGCCGGCGTCACGCAGCGCGCGTGAGGCGCTCGCGCGCGCGCAGTTCGACGCCGGGCAGTACGAGGCGGCCCTGGAGACGTTCGCCTGGATCGTCGACCAGGACCCCACCGACGACTATGCCCAGTTCGGCCTGGGGATGGCCGCTCGCCGCACCGGCGACCTGCCMACCGCGATCGAGCACCTGGCGCTGGCCGCGGCGATGCGTCCGGACATTCAGCACTATGGCCGGGAGCTGCGCGGTGCCCGCGCCCACCTGAACCGGGCCCGCTCCGCGTGACCGGTGCGGATGGTCGCTTGGCGGGCGGACCCATCGGCCGTGACGTCGCCCGGTGGCAGACGGCGTGCGTTCCGGCGCGATGAGCGTGGCCGATGAGCGGACGCTCGCCCGTGACGGGGAAGTCGACCCGGGCTACGGGCCACCCCTGGACGGCTCGGCGGCGCCGGCGGAGCGGTTCGACGTCGCGCTGCTCGACCTCGATGGGGTGGTCAACCGGGGAGACGGAGCCGTGCCGCACGCCGCCGAGGCGATCGCGGCCGCCGGGCGAAGCGGGATGCGCTCCGCCTACGTGACGAACAACGCGCTGCGCACCCCGGAGGCGGTCGCGGCCCGGCTCGCCGGGTTCGGCGTGCCGGCCCGCCCGGACGAGGTCATCACCTCGGCGCAGTCGGCGGCGCATGTGCTCGCCCAGCGGTTGCCGGCGGGCGCGGCGGTGCTGATCGTCGGCGGGGAGGGGCTGCGCGCCGCGGTCGCGGCCGAGGGGCTCACCCCCGTGACGTCGGCCGACGACAAGCCACTGGCCGTCGTCCAGGGCTTCGACCCCGACCTGACCTACCAGCGGCTCGCCGAGGCGGCGCTCGCGGTGCGCGCCGGGGCGCTGTGGGTCGCGAGCAACGCCGACCTGACCGTGCCGACGGAGCGTGGCCTGGCGCCGGGGAACGGGGCACTGGTCGCGATGGTCCGGGCGGCGACCGGCGCGGAGCCGCTGGTGACCGGAAAGCCGGAGCCCGCGATGCACGCCGAGTCGATGCGCCGCTCGGGCGCCCGCCGGCCGGTCATCGTCGGCGACCGGCTCGACACCGACATCGAGTCCGGCGCCCGCACCGGCACGCCGACGCTGCTGGTTCTCACCGGTGTGGCGACCGCGTCCGAGCTGCTCGCGGCCGCTCCCAGACACCGCCCGACCCTGCTGGCCGACGACCTGCGCGGCCTGCTGCGCCCGCACCCGCCGGCCCGCCTCACGCCGGCCGGGCGCGCCCGCTGCGGCGCCTGGGAGTGCCATGTGGACGACGCCGGCACGCTCCAGTGGCATGAGCGGGCCGCTGACCCGTCCGGCGGCCTGGATGGCGGCGAAGGCGGCGACGCCGGCGTCCCGGACGATGGTCTGGACGCCCTGCGGGCCGCCTGCCTCGCCTCCTGGGCGGCGTTCGACGCCGGTCAGCCACCGCGCCGCGTCGCGCGCGACCGCCCCCGTGCCTGCGGGGACCTCACGATCCCGGCCTGACGAGCGCGGCGCCGCCCTGGTCCGTCGACCCGGCCGGGCGGGCCGGCGGCGATCGTCAGGAAAGGGATCAGAGCAGGGATCGGACGCGCAGGAGGTCGCGGACGCTGGCCTCGACCCGCAGCCGGCCGCTGGTCCAGGCCGAGGTCACCGAGAGCCGGCCCTCGGTGATGGCGATCAGGTCGTCGCTGCTCAGCGTGAAGGTGATCTGCGAGGCGTGCGCACCCTCGGCGATGCCGCGCAGGCAGCCGCCCCGCAGCTCGGCGACGTAGGACGTGCCGAGGTCGGGCAGCCGGCACATGAGCGTCCGGTTGGGCGCCCGCGGCGGACGGCCGCCGCGGGCGGTGAGCTGGTCGAGACGGGCGGCAAGCCCGTGCAGCGCGGTCTCGCACTGCTTCCGGTCCGCCACGATGACCGTCCTCTCGAGCCCGCTGGACATCCCGGTGGCGGCGCCCGGCCGGCCAGGCGCGCCTTCCCCCGTCCTACCTGCTCACGGCCGTCCTCGCCCGGCAGGAGGGCGCGGCGGCCACCTCTTCGGCGCGCCGTGTCCCGGAGGCCGGGGGATCTGGGGTGTTTCGGGTGACGCACCAGGCGCGTTCGGGGCATCGCGAGTTCCACGCGGCCGTAGGCGACACTAGCTTTGGTGACGGCCGGACGCGGCCCGGCGGGCCGGACCTCGTGTGGACGTCCCAGACCATGGTGGCGCGACCGGACATCGACCGCGGGAGGCTGGACAGGTGACCACCGAGCCGGGAACACCCGGTCCAGGCCCGGCGCGGCCAGCCGAGGCCGGGGCCGAGCAAGCCGGTGACGAGAGCGTGCGCGCGGCCTCCGCCAGGCTGGCGGCGCTGCCCGGGCTGCCGGTCGCCGAGCACGTCGCCGTGTTCGAGGAGGTCAACCGGCTGCTGGCCGACACCCTCGCGGAACTGGACGCGACGGCTGGCGCCGATCAGGGGGGCGCGGCTCCCGCGCGTCCCGCCGGCCCCGCGCGCCCAGGCGAGCCGGCGCGTCCCGGCCCGGCTGGTTCGGCCAGTGCGCCGGGGCGGCCAGCCGGCCAGCCCTGGGCCGTCGCCGCCGGCCGCCCACGTCCCGGCCCGCCGATGCCCGGCCCCGGCCCGCGATGAGCGAGCGGTAGCCGTGGTGCGCAGGATGCGACTGGATGGCGAGCTGGTCCGCCGCGGCCTCGCCCGCTCGCGGGAGCAGGCCACCGAGGCGATCGCCGCCGGGCGGGTGCTCGTCGCCGGGCGGGCCGCGACCAAGGCGGCGACCATCGTCGACGCGACCACCTCGATCGCCCTCACCGGCGGCGACGATCCGGGCTTCGCCTCGCGCGGCGCCCACAAGCTGCTGGGCGCCTTCGCCGCCTTCGGCGTCCCCCCGCTCGACGAGCCGGCCCGGAACCCGGCCGGCCGGCCGGACACGGCCGCGCCACCACCAGCCGGACCGGCGGTGGCGCCCGATCGGGACGAGACCGCACACGAGACCTCCGCGGCACCGGGCGGCCCAGGCGAGCCGACGGGGCCGGCGGGCCCGCGGAGGCCGGCCGCCGCCCCGGGCCCGGGCCCGGGGTCGGATCGACTGCCGGCGCTGCGCGTGGCCGGGCGGCGGGCGATGGACGTCGGCGCGTCTACCGGAGGGTTCACCGACGTGCTGCTGCGCGCCGGGGCGGCGTCGGTCGTCGCCGTGGACGTCGGCTACGGCCAGCTCGACTGGCGGCTGCGTACCGACCCGCGTGTCCAGGTGCTCGACCGGACCAACGCCCGGCACCTGACCGTCGAGACCATCGGCGCGCCGGTCGACCTGGTCGTCGGCGACCTGTCGTTCATCTCGCTGCGGCTGGTGCTGCCCGCGCTCGTCGCGTGCGCCGCGGGCGACGCCGACTTCGTCCTGCTCGTCAAGCCGCAGTTCGAGGTGGGCCGCGAGCGGCTCGGCGCCGGCGGGGTGGTCCGCGACGTCGCGCTGCACGCCGAGGCCGTCGAGGGGATCGCCCACGCGGCCGGCAGCCTTGGGCTCGGCGTGCGGGGGGTCGTCGCCAGCCCGCTGCCGGGGCCGGCCGGCAACGTCGAGTACCTGCTGTGGCTGACCGCGGGCGCGCCCGCGTTGGATCCGGCGGAGCTCGCCGAGGCGATCGCCGCCGGTCCGGCTGGCCAGGCCGCCAGGGCCGGGGCCGTGGTGGGCGGAGGGCCGTCGCGATGAGCAGGGAGATCCTCGTCCTCACCCACCCGCGACGCGACGGGATGGCCCGTCGCGCCCGCTGGGTGCTCGACCGACTCTCCGCCGCCGGGATCGCGCCCCGGATGCTCGCCGACGAGGCGGAGATCCTGGGCCTGACCGAGCCGAGCACGGTGCCCCGCGACGAGAGCGCGGCGGTCGGTGTCGAGCTCGTGCTCGTGCTCGGCGGCGACGGCACGCTGCTGCGCGGCGCCGAGCTCGCCCGGGAGGCCGACATCCCGCTGCTCGGCGTCAACCTCGGCCACGTCGGCTTCCTCGCGGAGGCTGAGCCCGACGCCCTCGAGACCACCGTCGACGCCGTCATCCGCAAGGACTACCGCGTCGACGAGCGGATGACGGTGGACGTCACCGTCCGCCACCGCGGCGAGGTCGTCTACTCCGGCTGGGCGCTCAACGAGATGTCCCTGGAGAAGGCCGAGCGGGCCAAGATGCTGGAGTGCGTGCTCGGCATCGACGGCCGGCCGCTGTCGCGCTGGGGCTGCGACGGGGTGATCTGTTCGACGCCGACCGGCTCCACCGCCTACGCGTTCTCGGTCGGCGGCCCGGTGATGTGGCCGGGCGTGGACGCGCTGCTGGTGGCCCCGATCAGTGCGCACGCGCTGTTCGCCCGGCCCTTGGTGCTCTCCCCGACGTCGACGGTGGCGATCGAGGTGCTGCCACCCGTGCCGGGAGTGATCTACTGCGACGGGCGCCGCTCGGTGGAGGTGGCGCCGCACTCCCGGGTCGAGGTCGTGCGGGGGCGCCGGCCGGTCCGGCTCGCGGTCGTGCACACCCGGCCGTTCACCGACCGGCTGGTGGCGAAGTTCCACCTGCCCGTCGAGGGCTGGCGCGGCCGAGCCGCCCGCGAGAATGGCTTCCTCGAGCCCGTCGACGACTTCACCCTCGACGACTGACACTTTTCCCGTAGCGCCCTTCGTGCCGATTCGCCGACTGATGCCCTAGAGTTCGGGGCGTGTTCGAGGAGATTCGGCTGCGTGGCCTCGGGGTCATCGACGACGCCGTCCTCGACCTCGCGCCGGGCCTCACGGTGGTCACCGGCGAGACCGGCGCCGGCAAGACGATGATCGTCCAGGGCCTTGGGCTGCTCACCGGCGGCCGGGCCGACTACGGCCTGATCCGGCCGGGCTATGACCGGGCCTTCGTCGAGGGTCGCCTGACCATCCCGCTGGACTCGTCCACGGCCGCGCGCGTGCGCGACGCGGGCGGCGAGCTGGACGAGGGCGGTGTCCTCGTCATCGGCCGGACGCTGATCGCCGACGGCCGTTCCCGCGTCCAGGTCGGCGGTCGGTCCGCCCCGGCGAGCCTGCTCGCGGACCTCGCCGAGGATCTCGTCGCGGTGCATGGCCAGTCCGAGGCGCAGCGGCTGCTCAAGACCTCCGCCCAGCGCGCCGCGCTCGACCGGTTCGCCGGCGAGGCGGTCGCGAAACCGCTCGCCCGCTATGGCGAGCGGTACACGCGCCTGGCCGCCGTGCGCGCGAAGCTCGCCGACATCACCGAGCGCTCGCGCGAGCGGGCCGCCGAGGCCGAGTCACTGCGCTCCCGGCTCGCCGACGTCGAGCGGGTCGCCCCGGCTCCCGGCGAGGACGCGGCGCTGGACGCCGAGCTGCGCCGCCTGGAGCACGCCGAGGCGCTTGTCCGCGCCGCCGAGACCGCACACTCGGCGCTCGTCGCCGACCCGGCCGCCGGCGACGGCTCGCCTGGCGCGGTCGACCTGGTCTCCGCGGCTCGTCGGGCCGTCACCGCCGAATCCGACCTCGACCCGGAGCTCGCCGAGCTCGGCGGCCGGATCCGCGAGGCCGCGGTGCTGCTCGCCGACGTCGCCGCCGACCTCGCCTCCTACGCCGCCGGCATCGACGCCGACCCGGCGCGCCTCGCCACCGCGCAGGAGCGCCGCGCCGACCTCGCCGCCCTCACCCGCGCGCACGGCACCGACGTCGACGGCGTGCTGGCCTGGGCCGAGCAGGCCGGCCGCCGGCTGCTGGAGCTCGACGGCGGCGCCGACTCGGCCGAGGCGCTCACCGCCGAGCGCGACGCCCTGCTCGACGAGCTCGCCGACCTCGCCGGCCAGGCGTCGGCCGCCCGTTCCCGAGCCGCGCACGAGTTCGGCGAGAAGGTCGCCGCCGAGCTCGCGGGCCTCGCCATGCCGCGTGCCCGCGTCGTGGCGGTCGTCTCCCAGCGCGACGACCCGAACGGGCTGCCGATGTTCGGCCGGAAGATCGCCTTCGGTCCCGGCGGCGTAGACGATGTCGAGCTGCGCCTGGTTCCGCATCCCGGCGCGCCCGCCCGGCCGGTGCACAAGGGCGCGTCGGGCGGTGAGCTGTCGCGGGTGATGCTCGCGATCGAGGTCGTGCTCGCGGCGGACGACGCCGGGGTGACGATGGTGTTCGACGAGGTGGACGCCGGCGTCGGCGGGCGGGCGGCGGTCGAGATCGGCCGTCGGCTCGCGAAACTCGCCCGGACCAACCAGGTCATCTGCATCACCCACCTGCCGCAGGTCGCCGCGTTCGCCGACCGGCACCTGGTGGTCAGCAAGTCGTCCGACGGCTCGGTGACCCGCAGCGGCGTCGCCGCCCTCGACGACGCCGGCCGGGTCCGCGAGCTGTCCCGCATGCTCGCCGGCCAGGAGGACTCGACCCTGGCCCGCGGCCACGCCGAGGAGCTCCTAGCCGCCGCCGCCGCGGACAAAGCCACCCCCTGAGACCTCCACCCCGATCACCACCCCACAAGCGCAGCGAAGTGGCCCCACGGACAGGCCCGCCCCGGGTTGGTGACGTACAGCGGCAGGCGACCGTACGGGCGCGAAGGCGCACCTCGCGGAGGCCCGACCCACGAGCGCAGCGAAGTGGGCCGGGCCGCAGCGAGGTCGCCGGAGCGCGCCGCCCGCACGGAGCGAACCAGCAACAACCTTCCCGTCCGACCCGGGGCTTGTAGGTCCCGCCGGTTGTGTGCCGCCCGGACGGAGCGAACCAGAAGCAAGCCCACGGTGTGGGAGGAACCGGGCGGGTGAGCTGGCGTGTTACCGTGAAGTCCCGTGGACCGGCCTGGAAATGCCGGCTGGACATGGTCCATAACGGTCACCGCAAAAGGGACCCAGGACCCCAACCACGGGAGCGTGCGTGGCGCAGGTACGCAGCAGCAAACACATCTTCGTCACCGGTGGGGTGGCGTCCAGCCTGGGCAAGGGGTTGACGGCCTCCAGCCTTGGGCGGCTGCTCAAGGCCCGGGGTCTGCGGGTGACCATGCAGAAGCTGGACCCGTACCTCAATGTCGACCCCGGCACGATGGACCCGTTCCAGCACGGTGAGGTCTTCGTCACCGACGACGGGGCCGAGACCGACCTGGACGTCGGTCACTACGAGCGTTTCCTCGACGTCGACCTCGACGGCAGCGCCAACGTCACGACCGGGCAGGTGTACTCGGCCGTCATCGCCCGCGAGCGGCGCGGCGACTACCTGGGCCAGACCGTGCAGGTCGTCCCGCACATCACCGACGAGATCAAGGACCGGATCCGCCGGCTCGCGACGCCGGACGTCGACGTCGTCATCACCGAGGTCGGCGGCACGGTCGGCGACATCGAGTCGCTGCCGTACCTGGAGGCGATCCGCCAGGTACGCCACGAGGTCGGCCGGGACAACGCGCTGACCGTCCACGTCAGCCTGGTGCCTTATCTGGCCCCGTCGGGCGAGCTGAAGACGAAGCCGACGCAGCACTCCGTCGCCGCGCTGCGCAGCATCGGCCTGCAGCCGGACGCGCTGGTCTGCCGGTCCGACCGGCCGCTGCCGGAGTCGCTGAAGCGGAAGATCGCGCTGATGTGCGACGTCGACGACGAGGCCGTCGTGGGGGCGCCGGACGCGTCGTCGATCTACATGATCCCGAAGGTGCTGCACCAGGAGGGCCTGGACGCGTACGTCGTGCGCCGGCTCGGCCTGTCGTTCCGGGACGTCGACTGGACCGAGTGGGACACCCTGCTGCGCCGGGTGAACCAGCCCACCCACCGGATCACGGTCGCGATGGTCGGCAAGTACATCGACCTGCCGGACGCCTACCTGTCGGTCACCGAGGCGCTGCGCGCGGGCGGGTTCGCGGTGGACGCCGGGGTCGACGTCCGCTGGGTCGCCTCCGACGAGTGCTCGTCACCGGAGGTCACCGCCGCGCTGCTCGACGGCATCGACGGGATGATCATTCCGGGCGGGTTCGGTGTCCGCGGCATCGAAGGGAAGATCAACGCGCTGCGGCACGCCCGCGAGCACGGCATCCCGGCGCTGGGGATCTGCCTGGGCCTGCAGTGCATGGTGATCGAGGCGGCTCGCGGCCTCGCCGGCCTGGACGGGGCGAACTCCACCGAGTTCGATGCCGCCACGCCGTACCCCGTGATCTCCACCATGGCCGACCAGCGCGACGTCGTCGCCGGCAAGCGCGACATGGGCGGCACGATGCGGCTCGGTCTCTACCCGTGCAAGCTCGCGCCCGGCACCATCGCGCGCCGGGAGTACGGCGTCGCCGAGGTCCCCGAGCGGCACCGTCACCGGTACGAGGTCAACAACGACTACCGGGACCGGCTGGACGCCGCCGGGCTGGTGTTCTCCGGCACCTCACCGGACGGCCGGCTGGTCGAGGTCGTCGAGCTGCGCCCCGACGTGCACCCGTTCTACGTCGGTACCCAGGCGCATCCCGAGTTCCGCTCCCGGCCGACCAGGGCGCACCCGCTGTTCCGCGGGCTCGCCTCGGCCGCCGTCGCCTACGCCGACCGCCGCCGTGGCGTGCTGCCGGTGGACCTCGCCGCCAGGCCGGACGCCCCCGCCGCGGCTCCCGCTCCCGCCGGCCCCGGCGGCCGTGGCGACGGCGCCGCGCTGGTGACCTCGTGACCCGGCCGCCCCGGACGGGCGCCGCGGGCCCCGCGGGAGACCCGGCGCAGGGCACGACGCACGAGACGGGCGCCGCCGGTACGGGCGCGCACCGCTACGAGGTCGTCGAGAGCGGTACCGCCTATCAGGGGCGGATCATCGCGATCCGCCGCGACCTGGTGCGGATGCCCGACGGCGACGTCTCCCAGCGGGACGTCGTGGTCCACCCGGGCGCCGTCGGCGTCGTCGCGCTCGACGACGCCGAGCGGGTCGTGATGGTCCGCCAGTACCGGCACCCGGTGCGCGGCCCGCTGTGGGAGCTGCCCGCCGGGATTCTCGACCTGCCCGGCGAGCCCGCCTCGGCCGCCGCGGCGCGGGAGCTCGCCGAGGAGGCGGCGCTGCGGGCCGGGCAGTGGGCGGTGCTCGCCGACGTCTGGTCGTCGCCGGGCATGACCGACGAGGCCTACCGGGTGTTCCTCGCCAGGGGCCTGTCGGAGATCCCCGCCGCCGAGCGGTACGCCGGCGTGCACGAGGAGGCCGAGATGTCGGTCGCCCGGGTGCCGCTGGACGAGGCGGTGACCAGGGTGCTCGAGGGCGACATCACCAACGCGATGGCCGTCGTCGGGATCCTCGCGGCCGCGCGGGCCCGCGACATCGGCTTCGCCGCGCTGCGCTCGCCCGACGCCTCCTGGCCCGCCCGCCCCGGAAACCAGGGGTAAGTCGCCCGTATGCGCCTCACCTCGCGTTGGTGACATCGAGCGGCACGCAACCGTGCGGGCTCGGAGGCGCGCCTGCGCGGAGGCCCGGCCCACGAGCGAAGCGAAGTGGGTTGGGCCGCAGCGGAGGTCGCCGTAGCGCCCGTGAGCGGAGGAGGACGCGGCGCGGAGGTCCCTTCCCGCCGCGAAGCAAGGGAAGGGGCCGGAGCGCCGCGCCCGGACGGAGCGAACCAGAGACTCAGTCGTTGCCGGTGAGGACGCCCGCGGCCTCCTCGACGGTCACTGGAGCTGTGGCCGTCAGCGTCACCGCGTCCAGGGGGAACGCCTGCGCCACGCCTGGGACGGTGAACGTGCCGTCCCAGGTGACCGTCAGCGTGATCTGGTAGGTGCCGGGGCGGCGGTACTCGTGCGTGACGTAGGCGTCCGGATGGTCACGGGGCGAGATCGCCGAGTCGTAGGGCCGGCCCGGCGCGTTCGGCCCGGTCCCGCCGTCGCCGAAGTCCCAGTGGTAGGTCGGTACCGCGCTGATCGTCGCGATGACCGGCTGGTCGACGTTGAAGGTGAACGCCGGCGGGACGGGGGTGTAGACGATCGTCGCGAGCCCGGCGATGCTGTGCCCGCTCGGCTGGACGGTCAGGCGCGGCTTCGGCAGCAGCTGTTCGCGCAGGTAGTCGGCGAGCTGGGCGCGCACGGTGGCGAGCGGGATGCCGTTCGGGTCGGCGAGCCAGGTCTGGCAGTTCGCGACCGCCTGGTTGTAGTCCGTCAGCTCCTGCGCGGTCATGTCCGGGCTCGGGCCGACGGCGAGCAGCAGGTCACAGACCGCCGCTGGGTCGGGTGGGCAGGTCGCCCCGCAACCGGCGCGGCCCTGCCCCGCGCCCCCGATGGGGACCGGGATGAGCTGGCCGCCGCGGTAGCGGTACTGGTAGCCGCCGTCGGTCGCCCGGGTGTCACAGCTGGCCCACACCACGTCGCCGCACGGGACCGTCACCGATGGTGGCGTGGGTGTGCCCTGCGCGCCGCCCGCGGTGACCAGCCAGCCCGTCGCCAGCCAGCAGACCACCAGGGAGGCCGTCACCAGCAGGTGACGGCCGGTCCGCCCGCTGGCGGGCCGGCGGCGTGGCCGAGGCGGTCGCCCCGAGCGCGTCATGGCTACCTCCGCGTGTAGCGGATCGTCTGGATGAGCCAGCCGGCACCGGTCAGGGCGAGCTCGGCGGTGCCGGCCCGCGCTGGCACGCCGGCCGCCGCGTCGACCCGGCGGCCCGCCGGGTCCAGCAGCCCGACGGTCCTCGCCGTGGCGGTGAACGTCACCGTGATCACGACGCCCTGCCGTGGCTGGGCACCGACCTCGGTGATCTCGTAGGGGTCGGCGTCCGTGCGCAGGCCGCGCTGCTGGAAGCCGCGGGTGACGCCGACGTCGAGGGCGCAAGCCTGGCAGCCGGGCAGCGCCGTCCCGGCCACGTCGGCGACCCGGCCGGCCCGGCTGGCGCTGTTGATCTCCGCGAAGTACGCGGTGACGACGCCGGCGGCGGCCGACGGTGAGTCGTTCGCCGGCCTGGCCGAGCCGCCGCCGGGTGCGGAGGTCGCGGGTTGGCCAGGTGCGCTGGCCGAGCCCGCCGCCTGGGCGGAACCCGAGGCGGCCGGCTCGCCTCTGGCCGGCGCCGCGGCGCCGGCCGGTTCGTCGTGGGAGCCGCAGCCGACCAACGCGAGCGCGAGGCCCAGGGTGAGGCCGGTCACCACGCGGGGCGCCGGGTTCCGGGAGGGCCCGCGACCCGCGGCCGGCGTGTCGGCTGGTGTGTCGGCTGACGTGTCAGCCGGCGCGAGGGCCGATCGGCGTACGGCGATCATGATTGAGCCGCCTTGTCGGGCGACCACGTGCCCCGCCGACCGGGCATGGCGGGCAGCGGGAGCCCTCGTGGGCAGGGGCGAAGATCCGTCGCTCTGGGAAGACGCCTCGGCCGGCCGGGAGGTTGTGCGCGTCGCGCCGCGCGCCATGGAAATTCGGACGTGTGCCGCGTAACGTGACGTTACGAATGCTGTCCGCACAAGCCGTCAGAATAACGCCGGGGGAGCGCTGCGCGGACTCCGCTTGTCAAGAACTGTCGGTGGTAGGTCCTACTATTCGGGTTGATGATGAAGGCCCAGGTCCGCGACTCCCGCACGGCCGACTCCGCCGTGGCCGGTCTCCACGCGGTCGGCTTCCACATGGTCGGTCTCAGCGCGGTTGGCCTCGGCGCCGTCGGTCGGCCGTGGACGTGACCTACCCGGCGGATCCGGGTGAGCTGGCCGCCCGCTACCTCCACCACCTGGCGGGAGAGCGCGGCCTCGCCCGCAACTCCGTGCTCGCCTACCGGCGGGACCTTCGTCGTTACCACGAGTACCTGACCGCCCGCGGTGTGTGCTCACTGACCGATGTCGACGAGGCGACGCTGGGCGCGTTCGCCGCGGCACTACGCACCGGGGACGACGAGCATCCGCCGCTGGCCGCGGCGTCGGTCGCCCGGATGCTCGTCGCCGTCCGTTCGCTGCACCGGTTCGCGGCGCGCGAGGGCGACGTCGCCGAGGATGTCTCGCAGCCGATCCGCCCGCCCGCCCCGCCACGGCGGCTGCCGAAGGCGCTCACCGTCGACCAGGTGCTGGCCGTGCTCGCCGCGGCGGCCGGCGGCGTCATCACCCCCGACGGCGACCGCCAGGAGGCCCCAGGGGAGTCCGCCCAGGCGCGCGCGGCCGGCGCCGGCGACGGGCCGGACGATGTGATCGCCATCGGCGACGGCGGCGATCCCGCGGAGACGGTGCGGCGGCTGCGCTCGACGGCGCTGCTGGAGCTGCTGTACGGGACCGGGGCGCGGATCTCGGAGGCCGTCGGTCTCGACGTCGACGACCTCGACCTGGATCCGGTGGCCGCCGCGGTGCGGCTGCACGGCAAGGGTGGCCGGGACAGGGTGGTGCCGCTTGGCCGGTGCGCGGTCGCGGCGCTGTCGGCGTACCTCGTCCGCGGCCGGCCCGCGCTGGTGACGCCGGCGTCCGGCGCGGCGGTGTTCCTGTCCCGGCGCGGCGGACGGCTGTCCCGGCAGAGCGCGTGGTCGGCGCTGCGGGCGGCGGCCGTGACCGCGGGGATCGAGGGGGTTTCGCCGCACGTGCTGCGGCACTCGTTCGCGACGCACCTGCTCGACGGCGGCGCGGACGTCCGGGTCGTGCAGGAGCTGCTCGGCCACGCCTCGGTGCGTACGACGCAGATCTACACGCTGGTGACGGTGGACCGGCTGCGGGAGGTGTACGCGGCGGCGCACCCGCGGGCGCTGGACGACCGTGGCCCGCGCCGTGACGCGGCCTCGACCGCCGCGGCGGGCACGCAGCCAGCGCTGCCGCCCCAGCCCGATCTCCACCGCCTCGGGGCCAGCCCGGGCCAGCTGGTCTGAGCCGCTGGCCCGAGCCACCTGGCAGTAGCCCGGTAGCCGACCGGGCGGGAAGCCCGGGTGGCGAAGCCTCGCGTGGGCTGGAAGCCCGAGGAGAGCGTCAGGACGGGGAGTACGGGCCGAGACTCGGCATGCCGTTGGCGGACTGCGGCGTAGGAACGACGCCACCCACCCCCGGCGGGCCACTGCGCTCGGCCAAGGTCTCGCCGACCTTGCGCGCGATCGCCTCCATCAGGCGTAGCGCCTGCGGAAGCGACAGGTTGAGGACCACTTCGCTGTCGTTTGTCATCGCGAAGCGAACCGACACGTCCGCCATTGCCCGACCTCTCCCGCCTGATTCCGAAGATCCGGATGGTGCATATGAACCCGAACGGTACGGCCCATCTTCACCCGCCGCACGCGGGGGGTTGGGCGCGATCCGCGGCACGCTACGTAGCGTCATCTCTCCGCTGCCGACAGTCGCCCTTCCTGGCTGGATCGCTTCGCGCTCCCGCCGAGTCCCCTGGGGTGGCGGCGGAAACGTGATCGTCACTGACTGTCACTCCTTTGTGTGAGGCTGTTCGGCCGGCGAGGTCCGCGAAACCCGCCGGACATKCGCGAAAGAATGCCGTTTAACGGCGTAGCTGTTGTGTTGATCCTGCTATGTTCCCTCATCGGACTTTGCCACCGGCAGCCGGGTCTCCGCGTCCGTCGGTTGGCCGGTCGAGGCCGCCGCGCGCGCCGTGGTCGGTGGCCCGGGCTGCGCCGAACGGATGCGCGACGACGCGCCAGGTAACGGAGCGCTGACGTCCGCGGCCTGGGCTGCTCGCTGAGCGTCGGTGGCACAGTCCACATTGGCTGGCCAGCGGGCTTGGGGCACGTGCGCGCCGGTTCGGGCACGATGGGTTCGTGAGCTCTTCCGAAGACGTGCAGGACGTCTCTTCGCTGTCCATCGGCATCCTTGGCGGTTCCGGGCCGCAGGGTGGCGGTCTGGCCATCCGGTTCGCCGCGGCCGGGCACAAGGTGGTCATCGGCTCGCGGTCCGCCGAGCGGGGCGAGGAGGCGGCAGCCAAACTGTCCGCGCCTGGCCGGACGATCGAGGGCACCGACAACGCCGGCACCGCCGAGCAGACGGACATCGTGATCGTCGCGGTGCCCTGGGAGGGCCACGGCGACCTGCTCGCGAGCCTGCGCAAGGAGCTCGCCGGCAAGATCGTGATCGACTGTGTGAACCCGCTCGGTTTCGACAAGGGCGGTGCCTACCCGCTGCCGGTCACCGAGGGCAGCGCCGCGCAGCAGGCCGCGGCACTGCTGCCCGACAGCACCGTCGTCGCGGCCTTCCACCACGTCTCCGCGGTGCTGCTGGCCGACGAGTCGATCGCCGAGGTCGACACCGACATCCTCGTGCTCGGCGACGACCGCACCGCCACCGACGTGGTCCAGGCGCTCGCCGAGCGGATCCCCGGCATGCGCGGCATCTATGCCGGCAAGCTGCGCAACGCGGGCCAGGTCGAGGCGTTCACCGCGAACCTCATCTCCATGAACCGCCGGTACAAGGCCCACGCCGGCATCCGCATCACCGACGTACCGCACCTCTAGCCGGCCCCGCCGTCGGTCCTGGCTCAAGGTGGCGTGATGACATTCGCGGGCGAGACGGTGCTGGACGACGTGGGCCTGACGGTGGCGGTGCCGGCGGCGGTCGAGCGGGTCGTTTCGCTGGTGCCGAGCCTCACCGAGTCGATCGCCGCGAGCGCCCCCGGGCTGCTGGTGGGCGCGACGAACTGGTGCTCGCACCCGGGCGATCTCGACGTCGCCCGGGTGCGTGGCACCAAGAACCCGGACCTCGACGCGATCGTCGGGCTCGCGCCCGACCTGGTCGTCGCCAACGCCGAGGAGAACCGCGAGCCGGACCTGGCCGCGCTGCGCGCCGCCGGGCTCGCCGTGTGGGTGACGGCCCCTACGACCGTCCCCGCGGCCCTGGACAGCCTCGACCGGCTCCTGCGGCTCGGCTGTGGGCTCGCGCGGCCCTCCTGGCTGGCGGAAGCCGTGGCGGTCTGGCGGGAGCCGCGGCGCKCGGCGGCCGACTGGCCTCGGCGACGGGCGGTCATCCCTATCTGGCGCCGGCCCTGGATGGCCGTCGGCCGCGACACCTTCACCGGCGACGTCCTCGCCAGGCTCGGTGTCGACAACGTCCTGGCGGACCACGCCGAGCGCTACCCGCGCATCACCATCGCCGACCTTCCGCCGCACGACCTGGTCGTGCTTCCCGACGAGCCGTACGCCTTCAGCCCCGAGGACGGCCCGGAGTCCTTCGACGCCCCCGCCGCGTGCGTCTCGGGCCGTCACCTCACCTGGTACGGCCCCTCCCTGGCGGAGGCGCCGTCCGTGCTGCGCGGCCAACTCGACGCTGCCCGCTGAGGGCGGGTCCCGCGGCTACGGCCGCGGGACCCGCCCAGGCGGTGCCCGCTATCAGTCGTAGGAGTACTCGACGGTTGGGTAGTGGCCGTCGCGGACGTCGTCGACGTAGGTGTGGACGGCGTCGAGCAGCGACGAGCGCAGGTCGGCGAAGCGGCGCACGAAGCGCGGCGCCCGCCCGGCCGACAGGCCGGCCATGTCCTGCCAGACCAGCACCTGGGCGTCGCAGTCGGAACCGGCGCCGATGCCCACGGTCGGGATCGTCAGCGCCTTGCTGATCCGGGCGGCGACGTCGGAGGGCACGACCTCCAGCACGATGGCGAAGGCCCCGGCCGCCTCGAGCGCCAGCGCGTCGGCCAGCAGCGCGGCGCCGGCGTCCTCGCGGCCCTGCACCCGGTAGCCGCCGAGCGTGTTGATGCTCTGCGGGGTCAGGCCCAGGTGGCCCATCACGGGCACCCCGGCGGACACCAGCAGCTCGACCTGGGGTGCGACGCGGGCGCCCCCCTCCAGCTTGACCGCCTGCGCGCCACCGTCCTTGAGGAACCGCACGGCCGTCTCCAGCGCCTGCGCCGGGCTGGCCTGGTACGAGCCGAACGGCAGGTCAGCGATGACCATCGCGTGCGGCGCGCCGCGGACGACCGCGCGCACCAGCGGGAGCAGCTCGTCCACGCTGACCGGCACGGTCGTGTCGTAGCCGTAGACGACGTTCGCCGCCGAGTCGCCGACCAGCAGGACCGGCACCTCGGCCTCGTCGAAGACCGACGCGGTGGTGTAGTCGTAGGCGGTGAGCATCRCCCACTTCTCGCCGCGGTCCTTGTGGGCCGCGAGGTCGCGCACCGTCGTGCGCCGGCGCGGGCGGGCCTGGGGCCGCTGCTCGGCCGTCTGGCGGGCGGCCTCGGCCGGTGCCTGGGCGGTGGTCGGCGCGCCGTAGAGGGTCGCCGCCTCGTCTGGCGTGGCCGGGGCGCCCGAGCGGGCGAGCGTCGTGCGCGGGGCCGAGGGAGAAGCGGGGCGACAGTGAGTAGCGGAGTTGCTCATGGAGACTCCTCTGCGTCCGTCCGGGCGCGTCGCGCGTCCCGGCGTCGCTGACATGCTGCCACTGCTGACCGGTCCGCCGAAAGTGGTGCGTGGATCACACGCCCGCCCGGCCCCGCTTGCCAGCTGGGCATGCACCTGTCGCTGACCTGCGCATATGGCCATCGCGTTGCTGAGTCAACCGAATGCGCCTCATGCGGCCTCGCCGTACCCTCCGATCTTGAAAGAATGGGGAGTGTCGGGGTGTGGGACGATCGCACAGCGTGGTCGTCGGGCCACGACGCGGCCAGCGAGGGTGGTTCACCGTGTCTGCCAACACGAGAGCGCTCTCCTGGGCGGCTTTCCGAGGGCTCGCCACATCTGCCGGGGGGCGCTCTTCCTCGGCGGCGAGGGCCGCTTCGCCGGGGTGCGGTGAACGGTTGGCTGGGGCGGCCGGCGAGTGAGGGAGACCGGTGAGAGCGACATCCAGCGGGCGAGGGCGCGCGGGCTGGCTCGGCGCGGTGCCCGCGAGTCCAGCACGGGGGGGCGGCCGGTGACGACCGCCGAGGTGGGTCGGCCAGGGCCACGCGGGCGGCCGGACCGCCCGCCCTCCGGCGTCCGCCCACCGGGCCGCCCGCGCGACGCGCGCGCCGACGGGGCGATCATCGAGGCGACCCTGCAGACACTGGCGACGGCCGGGTTCACGGGGCTGTCGATGGAGGCCGTCGCCGCGCGGGCCAAGGTGGGCAAGGCAACCCTGTACCGGCGCTGGTCGACGAAGAACACCCTGGTGGCCGACGCGCTGGCGACGCTGGTGGAGACGGCCGAACCGGTCGACACCGGGTCGCTGCGTGACGACCTGGTCGCCTGGCTCAACACCGTGCGCCGGCACAACCTGCAGACGCTGGCCGGCCGGATCATGCCGCGGCTGCTGGCCGAGCGGGAGGCGCACCCGGAACTGTTCGAGACCTACCGCCAGCAGGTGATGGAGCCGTTCCGCCAACAGGCCGCGAAGGTGCTGGCCAGGGGGGTCGCCGCTGGCGAGCTACCGGCGGACCTCGACATCGACCTGATCACCGACATGCTGGTCGGCCCGGTCGCCTATCGGCAGTACACCAGCGGCTACAACGAGGTGAGCGGCACCCGGATCGCCCAGGTCGTCGACACCCTGCTCGGGGGCATCCTCACCCGCCCGCGGGTCAGGCCCGCCACCGCCGATGAGGCCGACGAGGCCTGCGGCGCCGACGGCGATGCGCCCGAGATCCCCGGCGCGGGCGCGGTGGCCGTGGCGGGCGCGGGGGAGACCTCGGACGGTGCCGCCCGGGCCGGGAGCCGCCGCGCCGAGGCGGAGAGCACCTCCGTCTGAGCGGCCCGCCGCCGGCACGGCCGCCGACGGACGGCGTGCGGTATCACCCTGTGTAGTCATGTCGGCGATGGGTGGCGCGCCGGCCGGAGTAGCATCGGCGACCGGGGCGAAACTGCCGTGACAGGCACCCGCGACAGCCGCGACACTCTGGCGCGGCGGGTGTCGCGGCGCCCCTCCCCAGAACGGCCAACCCACGCCGACCCGGGCAAGGGCCCCGGGCGCCAGACCAGGAGAAACCGGTGTCCGACCTCCGTGTGACCGTCCAGCATGCCGAGCAGCGGGATGATCGGGTGGTCGCCACGGGGACGGCGGCGGCGGACCTGTTCGCGGCCGATCGGTCTGTGATCGCCGCGCGGGTCGGCGGCAGGCAGCGTGACCTTGCCTACGTCCTGGCTGACGGCGACGTCGTCGAGCCGATCACCGTCGGCTCACCGGACGGCCGGGCAATCGTGCGGCACTCGACCGCGCATGTCGTCGCCCAGGCGGTGCAGGACCTGTTCCCGAAGGCGAAGCTCGGGATCGGCCCGCCCATCCAGAACGGCTTCTACTACGACTTCGACGTCGAGAAGCCGTTCTCCGCCGAGGATCTCAAGGCGATCGAGAAGCGTGCCCGCGAGATCGTCAAGGCCGGCCAGAAGTTCTCCCGCCGGGTCGTCACCGACGACGAGGCGCGCGCCGAGCTCGCCGACGAGCCCTACAAGCTGGAGCTCATCGGGCTGAAGTCCGGTGCCGGTGACGGGGCCGACGCCTCCGATGCCTCGGTCGAGGTGGGCGAGGGCGAGCTCACCATCTACGACAACCTGGACGCCAAGTCCGGCGAGCTGTGCTGGAAGGACCTCTGCCGCGGCCCGCACGTGCCGACCACCCGGCACATCCCGGCTTTCGCGGTCCAGCGGTCCGCCGCGGCCTACTGGCGGGGCAGCGAGAAGAACCCGCAGCTGCAGCGCATCTACGGCACCGCCTGGGAGTCGAAGGAGGCGCTGGCCGAGCACCAGCACATGCTGGCCGAGGCGGAGAAGCGCGACCACCGGCGCCTGGGCGCCGAGCTGGACCTGTTCTCCTTCCCGACCGAGCTGGGCCCCGGTCTCGCGGTCTTCCACCCCAAGGGCGGCGCGATCCGCACCGTGATGGAGGACTACTCGCGCCGCCGGCACATCGAGGCTGGGTACGAGTTCGTCAACACACCGCACATCACCAAGTCGACCCTGTACGAGATCTCCGGTCACCTCGACTGGTTCGCCGACGGTATGTACCCGCCCATGTCGCTCGACGGCGGCACGGACTACTACCTCAAGCCGATGAACTGCCCCATGCACATCCTGATCTTCAAGTCGCGGGGGCGGTCGTACCGAGAGCTGCCGCTGCGGCTGTTCGAGTTCGGCACCGTCTACCGATACGAGAAGTCCGGGGTGGTGCACGGTCTCACCCGGGTGCGCGGGCTGACCMAGGACGACGCGCACCTGTTCTGCGCCCGCGACCAGCTGCCGGACGARCTCGACAACACCCTGAAGTTCGTGCTCGGCCTGCTGCGCGACTACGGCCTCACCGACTTCTACCTGGAGCTGTCGACCCGCCCCGAGGGCAAGGCGATCGGCACCGACGAGGAGTGGGAGGACGCCACCCAGCTGCTGCGCGAGGCCGCCGAGAAGCAGGGCCTCGAGCTGGTCATGGACCCGGGCGGCGGCGCCTTCTACGGCCCGAAGATCTCCGTCCAGGCCAAGGACGCGATCGGGCGGACCTGGCAGCTGTCGACCATCCAGGTCGACTTCCAGATGCCGCAGCGGTTCGAGATGGAGTACCAGGCCGCGGACGGCACCCGCCAGCGTCCCTTCATGATCCACCGGGCGCTGTTCGGCACCATCGAACGGTTCTTCGCGATCCTGCTGGAGCACTACGCCGGCGCGATGCCACCGTGGCTCGCCCCGGTCCAGGCCGTCGGCATCCCCATCACCGACGACCACGTCCCCTACCTGAAGGACATCGCCGCGAAGCTGTCGGCGAAGGGGATCCGGGTCGACGTCGACGCGTCCGACAACCGGATGCAGAAGAAGATCCGCGACGCGCAGAAGCAGAAGGTCCCGTACATGCTCATCGCGGGCGACGACGACGTCGCCAAGGGGGCGGTCTCCTTCCGCTACCGCGACGGCACCCAGCGCAATGGCGTCCCGGTCGACGAGGCCATCGCCGAGATCGTCGACGCCGTGGACCGCCGCATCCAGATCTGACCGCCTCCGGCACTCCGATGCCGCCGCTTCCAGTTTTGGGGGCGGCGGCATCTTTTTTTCGATTCCTTTCCGTCGAGCGCTCGACGAGCGCTCGAAATGGYACTCTCGGCCAATGGAAAAGCGTCGATCGCTCGAATAGCGCTAATCCGTGAACTCAGGAATTTGTGTCATACCGCGATGGCAAAAGTTGCTTGCCTGGGCGCGAAATGTGGATACCGTGAAACGCGATCTGACCCCTCGCTGAAGGAGGCGCTGATGGCAGTGCTGGAACAGGTGAGGCTGATGACGTTGTGGGACGTCGCGGCTACCATGGAGGCCATGGAGGCCATGGCGGGTGAGGCGCGACGGTACTCGATCATGCTTCCGTCCGACGTTGCCGAGGCGGCCCGGGAGCACGGCGGCTCGGGTGGGCTGTCCGCCTTCGTACTGGCCGCCGTGCAGCGGCAGCTGGAGCGCATCCAGCTCCAGGAGCTGGTTGAGGCCGCCGAGGCCGAGCATGGCCCAATCACCGATGAGGAGATGCGGGACGTTCGCGAAACGCTGGCGCGCGCGCGAGTCGAGCAGGGCACCGCTAACCGGAGCGCCAGGTGAGCCCGCGGCCGGATGAGGTGTCCGGAACCGTCGTGCTGGACTGCGAGGGACTGAGTCGGGCGGTGCGTCGCGATCGTTCTCTGACGCGGTGGCTCAACTTCGCGGTGGAGTCGAACCAGCGGGTTGTGACCAGTTCGGTGGCRCTGACTGCCTCGGACCTTCTGCGTGACGCCGGTCTGCACGGGCACAAGCACGGCATTGACGCGGTTTTGGCCGCTGTCGCGTCTGCCTGCCCACCGCCGGTGACCATCCTGACTTCCGATCCCGAAGACCTGCAGGCGTTGTGTGGAGGACAGGTGACGGTCGTCAAGCTATGAAAAGGCGACCCCTAGGATGTCCGAGATGAACCCAGTGTGGCTGACCGCTTTTCTGGACTTTCCCGCTGAGCGGTTCGAGCGGGGCGTCGCGTTTTGGCAAGCAGTGACGGCGACGACACTGTCGCCGTCACGGGGCCAGACCGGCGAGTTCGCGACGCTGGTGCCAGGGGATGGAGACGCGTTCCTGCGAGTGCAGCGGGTGGGGGACGGGCSGGCGCGGGTGCATCTCGACGTGCATCGCGCGGGCCAGGATTTCGAGATCCGCCGGTCTCCGGGTGGGTTCGTGTTCTGCGAGGTCCACAAGGGCGAGTCCGTCCGGCCGAAGCCGGTGACCTGGCCCGGCGGGCATACGTCGCTCGTCGACCAGATCTCGCTGGACATCCCGGCCGGCCGGTTCGACGAGGAGTGCGCGTTCTGGGCCGGGCAGACCGGCTGGGAGCTGCGTGACGGCAGCAGGCCCGAGTTCCGCGTGCTGGTCCGCCCCGCCGGGATGCCGCTGCGGATCCTGCTCCAGCGTGTCGACGAGCCGGACGGGCCGGTGCGCGCCCACCTGGACCTCGCGACGACCGACCGCGCCGCCGAGACCGGCCGCCACGTCGCCCTCGGCGCGACGGTCGTTGGGCACGGCCCCCGCTGGACGGTCCTGCGCGACCCGGTCGGCCTGCCCTACTGCGTCACCGACCGAGACCCGGAAACCGGGCTGCTGCCCTGAGGGCGTCGCCTTCTGTACAAGGTTTTCCAGCGTGAAGTCCGGTCCCGTTAGGATCACCGCATCATGGTCCGGCTTGGGACGAACCTTCTCATCTCCCCGTACTGCGACGTGATCGACTTCGTCTCCCTTGGCGTAAGCGGCTGAGCCGGGGTGACCGAGGCCCAAGGCGACGCGGCCGGAGACGGCGACGACCACCGCGCGAGCGACCGGCCCGGCGAGGGAGAGATCCCGCCCGACCGGCGTGGGTCCGACCGCGGCGACAGGATCGCCACGGTCGTGGTCGCGGTGTGGATCGTGGTGGCTGTCGTCCTGGTCCTGATCGGCCTGTTCAGATACTCCGCCGCCGAGGACGACGTCCGGGATGCCGCCGACGCGGCGGCCCGCGCGGCCGCCGAGACCACCACTCGGAGCGAGGCGACGGCGGCGGCCGAGTCCACGGCCCGCCGGCTCCTCGCAGACAGCGACTGCGATGACGGCACGGCCACCGTCAGCACCGTCATCTACCCGCCTCAGAGCGACTTCGCGGCCGGACGCGGCTATGAGCCGCGCGACCTCGGCGAACTGGGCCTGCTGGTCGTCACCGTGAGCTGCGAACAGGACGGAAACATGGTCCTCGCCGAAGGCGAGGCACCTAGCCACTAGCGACACCGTGCAACTAGAGAAACCGTGCCCCTGAGGACGCCGTGCCCGTGGGACGCCGTGGTGCCGTTGCCTCTCCCGGCCCGTGACCGGACGCCGCTCCGCCGACCTCGGCCAGGCCGACTGGCTCACTGTTCGACGGGCGTCGCTGTTACCCCACTTTTCGGACCAGTACGCGATAACCCTGATGTCTGGCGTCGGGCGGGGTGCCAACATCGGGAGGACTGTGCACAGACGGCCACTCTCGATGGGCCGTACTGCCGAATTCGGCAAGGGTGGCGATGTGATGCTCATTGATCGAGACTCGGTGGCGGCGGCGTTGCCGGCCATCGAGGTGGGCGGGCGGCTGGGGTCCGGTGCGTTCGGGTTGGTGCTGTCGGGGCGGCATCGGCGGCTGAACCGGGATGTGGCTGTCAAGGTGCTTGCCGCGGCGCCGGAGGACCGTTCGCGTTTCGAGGCGGAGGCGCAGCTGCTGGCGGGGCTTGACCATCCGCACATCGTGCGGGTCTATGACTACGTCGAGGCAGACGATCTGTGCCTGATCGTGATGGAGATGCTGGCCGGCGGGACGCTGACCCGGCGGGCGCGTGGGATCGGGCCGGAGGCGGCGTGCGCCGTCGGCCTGGGGGTGGCGTCGGCGCTGGGATACGCGCACGGACGCGGTGTGCTGCACCGGGACATCAAGCTGGACAACGTCATGTTCGACGCGGCCAGCACGGTGAAGGTCACTGACTTCGGCATCGCGAAGATCTTCCACGGCTCGGCGACGACGGCGACCGGGCAGCTTGGCACGCCGATGTACATGGCGCCCGAACAGATCCTCGGCGGCCGGATCGGCCCGGCGACCGACATCTACGCCCTCGGCGTGCTGCTCTACCGGCTCCTCGTCGGCCGCCCGCCGTTCGACCCGGGCCTGCCGCTGCAGGCACTGTGGCGTCAGGTGCTCGACGCGCCGCCGCCCACGCCGGTCGGCGTGCCGGGCCCGGTCGCGGCCGTCCTCCTGCGCGCCCTGGCGAAGGAGCCGGCCGATCGGCAGCCGTCCGGGGTCGCGTTCGCGCTCGACCTCGCCGCCGCGGCGGCCGCGTCCTATGGCTCAGGCTGGCTCACCCGCGGCGGGGTGCCGCTGCTGGTCAGCGACGAGATCCGCGACGCCGCCACCGGGCCGCGCACGCCGCCGCCCGCGGCGTCCCGGGCCGACGACGCGCGGCCGGAGCGGGGAGTGGACACCGGCCCGCTGCCCGTGCTGCCCGGCCCCCGGCCGGTCGAGCCGGACAGCCTGCCCCGGCCGGTGGCCGCGGGCGACCCGCGCGCGCGTGCCAGCCAGGGCGGCCGGGCCACGGACGGCGGCGCGAGCCGGCGCGCGGCGGCCGCCGCCGCGCTGCCGCCGCCGCCGACGTTCCCTCCGTTGGCCGCCGGCGCTGCGGCACCTACGCCGACGCCGACCTCGGACCGACGGAGTGCCGCTCCAGGGCCAGCCGGGGACGGGCACTCGGGGGGACAGGCCGGCCGGATCGGCCACTCGCCCGACGGTGCCCCCTCGCTCGACCCGCGGGGCCGGTCCGGCGGCGCCCCGGAAACCGTGATCACGGGCTCGACCCGCGCGGTGGACACCCAGGCAGTCACCCAGTTCGCGGGTGCCGGCTTGGCGGGCCCGGCCGGCGCTGGGGCGCGGTCCGTGGGGACGCCGGCTCCCACCCGGCCCGCGTCAGAGCCCGGGGCGAGCGGGTTTCCCTGGAAGACCTGGCTGGCTGCCAACGCCGTCGGGCTTGGGTTTGCCTATTTGCTGTCGGCGGCCGCGGTGTCGTACTCCCTTAAATTTCACTACTACGGTCAGAGTTTTCGGTTCGAATCGCCCGTCCTCGCGGCGCTGTTCGTCGGCGGTGTGGTGTTCGCGCTGCTGCGTCGCGCCATGCTCGGCCGCTATGCGGACGTCTCCGGCCGCTGGATCTGGCCCACGTTGGCCGTCGGAATCGGACAGGCCGCCGCCACGTTGCCATGGCTCCGGACCAGCAACGAGCCGCTCGTGGATTCCTTCCTCCTCATCCTGGGCATCGCCCCGGCAGGCGTGCTGGGTGTCCTCGCCGGGCCGCGTGCCGGCCGTCGGCCGGTCCGCCTGCTCGCGGGTGTCGGCGGCTGGCTGCTCGCCTGGCTCGTGGCCGCGCTCACGACCTGCCTCGTCTACTCGCAGGTGCACGACGATTTCTGGTTCGCGAGCCTGTCCAAGGTCTTCTGGAGCGTCTTCCTGCTGGGTGTGCCTGCCGCCGTCGTCGCCGGCTGCGTCGGCGGCGCGCTCGAAGCGCTTACTCTGCGCCGGGGTCGTGGGTCCGTGGACTGAGGGAGGAAGGCCTGGGCGGCGGCGAGAACGCCGCCTCGCCGAGGTGGACGTGACCTTGCCGCGGTCGTCTACGCGTTTACCCGGATGTCAGGCACCGACCGTGACGCCAGAATCGGGGAGCGTGTATATGACGATTGCCGCCCGGTGCACCCGGGCTGCCGGGTTCGGCTGGGTGGCGGGCAGATGATCGTTGACCGGGAGTCGGTGGCCGCGGCCCTGCCCGCGATCGAGGTCGGGGGCCGGCTTGGTGCCGGTGCGTTCGGACTGGTGCTCGCCGGGCGCCACCGGCGGCTGAACCGGGATGTCGCCGTCAAGGTGCTGCCAGCCGGCCAGGAAGGCCGGTCGGCATTCGAGGCCGAGGCCCAGCTGCTCGCCAGCCTGGATCATCCGCACATCGTCCGGGTCTACGACTACGTCGAGACCGACGAGCTGTGCCTGATCGTGATGGAGCAGCTGTCCGGTGGCACGCTCACCCGCCGTCTGGCGGGTCTCGCGCCGCCGGCCGCGTGCGCGGTCGGCGTGGGGGTCGCCACCGCGCTGGCCTACGCCCACGAGCGTGGTGTGCTGCACCGCGACATCAAGCCGGACAACGTCATGTTCGACGCCACCTCGACCGTCAAGGTGACGGACTTCGGCATCGCGAAGATCTTCCAGGGCACGGCGACGACGGCGACCGGCCAACTGGGCACGCCGATGTACATGGCGCCGGAGCAGATCCGTGGCGGCCGGCTCGGACCGGCGACGGACATCTACGCGCTCGGCGTCCTGATGTACCGGTTGCTCGTCGGCCGGCCACCCTTCGACCCGTCGCTGCCACTGCAGGCGCTCTGGCACCAGCAGCTGACGACGACACCGTCCGTGCCGCCGTCGGTGCCGGCCCCGCTGGCGGACGTGGTGCTGCGGGCGCTGGCCAAGGAGCCGGGCGACCGGCCGCCGTCCGCGTCCGCGCGTGACCTGGCCGTCGCCGCGGTCGGAGTCCACGGTCGCGACTGGCTCGCCCACGCCGGCCTGCCGCTGCGGCTGGACGATGACGTCCGCGACGCGGCGGCCGGAACCGGAGCGTATGGCTCGGTACCGCCGTCCCAGGAATCGGTCGCCCGGAACCCGGAGGTCATCGAGCCGTCGCCACGGGTCCGCCGGTCCGTCGGGGACCGTGCGCCCGCCGCGCCATCCAGGACCGACAACCAGGGATATCGCGACGAGGTGGCGACGCGGACGGATTCCACGGCCCGTGCCTTCGGGCCGTCATCCCGGCCGATGTATCCGACGGCGGCCGACGAACCGGGTGGCGCCGGCACCGCCGGACCGCCGACCCCGGTGGGCGGCGTGGGCCCACGCCGGCGCCGCCGCAGGCTGGTGCTTGTCGGGGCCATCGTGGCCGTCGTGCTTCTCGCGGGCGCGCTCGGCGCCTGGGGGTGGACGCGCAGCCAGTACTACATCGGTGTGCACGACGGCCGGGTGGCCATCTTCCAGGGGGTGTCCGTGGCCGGCCTTTCCAGCGTCCATAGCACCTACATGTCGATCTCGGAGGTCGCGGAGCCGGACCGAAGCGCGGTGGAGGACGGCATTCCCGCCGCCGACGTCGCCGATGCTCGCGCCATGGTGCTCGGCCTCCACCGGGTCACCGGTGGGATCGCGGCTTTGCCTGCCTCGCCCAAGCCCAGCCCGGCCCCCACCCCCTGACGTCGGCGTCGGTCTCGCCACCCTAGTTTCGATCCCCGCGGAGGCCGGCTGGTTCCGCCGGATGAAGGTGGCCAGCCGTCGACGCGTGTCGTCCGGTCGGTGAGGCGGCCCGGCCGACGGCACGTCGATGGTCGGCCTACGATCGGCACATCATGTGTCGGGTTCGCGGGGGTTCGGTAACTTCTGTTGGGGCACGAGCAGGCCGCGGGCGGGCATCGTGATCGTCGACCGGGAGTCGGTGGCGGCGGCGCTGCCGGGGCTGGAGATCGGCGGGCGGCTGGGCTCGGGTGCCTACGGGCTGGTGCTCGCCGGCCAGCATCGGCACCTGCGGCACAACGTCGCCATCAAGGTGCTGCCGGCCCGCCCGCCGGCGCAGGGCGATCGCCCGGGCATCGCCTCCGAGGGCCAGCTGCTGGGCCGCATGGACCACCCCCACATCGTCCGGGTCTACGACTATGTCGAGACCGCGGACCTCTGCCTGATCGTGATGGAGCAGCTCGTCGGCGGCGCGCTGTCCCAGCGGCGGGAGGGCATGCGGCCGGAAGCGTCCTGCGCGGTGGGGCTCGCGGTCGCCTCCGCGCTCGGCTACGCGCATGACCGGGGCGTGCTGCACCGCGACGTCAAGCCGGACAACGTGCTGTTCACGGCCGCCGGAACCGCCAAGGTCACCGACTTCGGCGTCGCGAAGATCCTGGAGGGGACGGTCGCGACCGCCAGCGCGCAGGTCGGCACCCCGTTGTACATGGCGCCCGAGCAGATCACCAGCGGGCAGCTGGGGCCGGCGACCGACATCTATGCCCTGGGCGTGGTGCTGTACCAGCTGTTGTCCGGCGCGCCGCCGATCGACCGGTCGCTGCCGGTGCAGCAGCTCTGGCAGCGCCGCCTGACCGCCCCGCCGCCCCGGCCGCCGGGCGTGCCGGCGGCGGTCGCGAACGTCGTGCTGCGCGCCCTCGCCCCCGACCCGGCGATGCGTTATCCCAGCGCGCGGGCGTTCGGCCTGGAGTTCGCCGCGGCGGCGGCCGCCGTGCTGGGCCGTGGCTGGCTCACCCGGTCGGACCTGCAGGTCCAGCTCGACGACGACGTGCGCGCCGCGGCTGACGGTCCGCCGACCGGGCCGCGGTTCACCGCCGGCCAGCCCTCGGCGGGGCACCCCGGCACCCGGGCCGCGGCGGCGGGTCCGGGTGCGGCGGCGGGGCTGCCCGCCACGGCGGGCAAGCCCGTGGGCACCTCCGACGGCCCGACCCTCCCGGTCGGCGGCCACCCCCAGTCGAACCCGTGGGCCATACCGGTCCCGCCGCCGCCCACCGCGCCGCTGCCCACCGCGCCGTCGCCCGGCCAGCCTGGTCCGGCCAGGCTGGCTTCCGCCGGTCCCGGGATCCCCGCCGCGCAGCCGACCCAGGTCGGAACGCCCTTCGCGCCCCACCAGGTCCCGCAGGTCCCGAGCCCGGCCCCGATGGCGCCGACCCCGGCCCCGGCGGCGCCCAGGGCGGGCAGGCACCGGCGGCGGTGGTGGCTGCTGGTCGGCGGTGTCGTGGGCGCGCTCGCCATCATCCTTCCCCTGGTGCTGATCCCACGCGAGGACGGCCCGAAGGCGGGGACCGGCCCTGGCCAGCCGACGGCGGCCGCCACCCAGAGCACCACGCCGCGGCTCGCGGTCCAGGGGCCCATCCTGCGCCCGTCCACGGGCAAGGGCGGAACCCTGCGGGTGGCCGCCGCCGCCGACTGCGACTCCTGGGACCCGCAGCGCAGCAACTCCGACGAGTGCTGGGCGCAGCAGCGATGGTTCTCCCGGCAGCTGCTGACCTACAAGCCGGGTACGACCGATCTGATCGGCGACCTCGCCACCGGCGTCCCCACCTCCACCGACGCGGTCACCTGGCGGTACACCCTGCGCGCCGGCCTGAAGTTCGAGGACGGCACCTCGATCACGTCCAGGGACATCAAGTACGGGATCGAGCGGGTGTTCGACGCCCAGCTCGTGACCACCGGGCTGAAGGGACTCACCCGGTACCTGGACGACCCCAACAACAAATATCCGGGGCCTTACCAGGATCCGAGTCCGGACAAGCTGGGTCTCAGGTCGATCGAGACTCCAGACGACCAGACGATCGTTTTCCATCTGACCACGCCGTTCGGAGACTGGAACTACCTGATGGCCTCGCCCGCGTCCACTCCGGTGCCTCGGGCGAAGGACACCGGAGCCCAGTACGCCGACCGGCCGTTCTCGTCCGGTCCGTACAAGTTCGCCTCCTACCAGCGAGGCCAGTCGCTGACGCTGGTCCGCAACCTCTCCTGGGACCCGGCCACCGATCCGGTGAACACGGCGTTGCCGGACCGGATCGAGGAGGCCATGCGCCTGCCTCGGCAAACCATCGACGAGCAAATCCTCTCCGGCCACTCGGACGTGTTCGCCGGGCAGACCGGTGCCCTGCCGCTCACCCTGGACAGGGCTCCGACGGATTCCGCGATGCGGGCCAACCAACGCCTGACCGTCACCAGCGGCGTGGTGCGTTCCCTGAGCCTCACCACGACGGTGGCGCCCTTCGACAACGTCCACTGCCGCAAGGCGATCGCCTGGGCGATCGACCGGCAGGCACAGGTCACCGCCCATGGCGGCCCGGACGAGGCCGTCGCCGCGACGACGCTGGTCTCGCCGCCGATGCGGTACCACTCGACGCTCGACCTGTACCCGAGTGCTGGTGGTCATGGCGACGCCAGCCAGGCGAGGCGGGAGCTGGCGACATGCGGCCGGCCGGCCGGCTTCCCGGTGAAGCTGGCGGTCGCCGACGACGACACGTCGCAGCAGGAGGCCAACGCGATCAAGAAAACCCTGGCCGGAATCGGCGTCGATGTCCAGCTCTCGGCGCTCGACTCGGACGCCTTCTTCAACCTGATCTTCACGCCGCAGAAGATGCGTGACCAGGGCATCGGCCTGGCGCTCGTCGGCTACGACCCGGGCTGGCCGGCGCCCGCCGGCCTGCTCGCCAGCCTCACCGACGGCCGCAGAATCCTCGCCGCGAACAACAGGAACCTCGCCGAGCTCAACGACCCCGCGGTGAACACCGCCCTCGACGACGCCTTCCTCGCGGACATCACCGACAGCACCCGCGCCGCCGACCCGGCCGGGACCGCCGCGACGAGGTGGGCGGCCGCCCAGCGGCTGATACTCGACACGGCCGCCTACATCCCGCTGACCTGCGACAGGGTCACGAACATCTACAGCTCCGGCCTCACCAACGTCTACTACCAGCCCGCGTACGACACGATCGACTTCTCCGCCCTCGGCGTCCGCTGACACCACCCGCCGGTGACACCACCCGCCGGCAGGTCCGGGACCGGTCAGGCCTGTTCGCGGGCGAAGATCCGGTCGGTGACGTGGCGGGCGGCGGCCGCGGCGCGGCGGTGGTCGTCGAGGACGTCGGTGACCTGCTCGAGGGGGTAGCCGAGGACGCCGGCGACCCGGTCCAGCGCGGGGGTGGTCCGGGGAATGAGGTCGCCGGGCGTGCCACGGGCGAGCAGGATCGCGTTCCTGATCCGGGACGCCGAGAGCCAGGCGGCGCTCAGCACCGCCGCCTCGGCGCCGTCGAGCAGGCCGGCGGTGGCGAGCTCACGCAGCGCGGTGAGGGTGCCGGTCGTGCGCAGCGCCGGGATCTCGTGGGCATGCCGTAGCTGGAGGATCTGGATCGTCCATTCGACGTCGGTCAGCCCTCCCGGCCCGAACTTGACGTGCAGGGTCCGGTCGGCGCCGCGCGGAACCCGCGCGGCGACCATCCGGTCCCGCAGCCGCTCGACCTCGGCGATCGCCCCGCCGGGCAGCCGCGCCGGATAGCGGAACCCGTCCGCCAGGTCGCGGAAACGCGCCGCCAGCTCCGCGTCACCGGCCAGTGGGCGGGCGCGCAGCAGGGCCTGCGCCTCCCAGCCGAGCGCCCAGCGACGGTAGTAGGCCGCGTAGCCGTCCAGGTCGCGGGTGACCGGGCCGTTACGGCCCTCCGGCCGCAGCCCCAGGTCCAGGCGCAGCGCCGGGTCGGGTCCCGGCTGCCCGAGCAGCCGGACCAGCTCCTCGACCACCGCCGTGGCGTACTCGCCGGCCGCCCGCGCGCCTACGCCGGGCCTGGGTTCGTGGACGAACAGCACGTCCGCGTCGCTGCCGTAGGACATCTCGCCGCCGCCGAGCCGGCCCATCGCGACCACCGCGATCCGTGCCGGCTCCCCGGCCAGTGCTCCTGAGAACGAGGCCTGCCGGGCGTGCGAAGGAAGATCATTTTCGCATGTCCTTTGGTCTTCCAGGTCGTCCGCGGGCTGGCCGACGGCCGCGAACCGGTCCGCCGCCGGCCGGCCGGCGGCGAGCCGGCGGGTCACGGTGCGCCGGGCGACCAGCAGGGACGCCTCGATGGTCGCGGTGGCCGCCGCGGCGAGCGCCTCGCCGACGGCGGTCGCGTCGAGCAGGCCGAGCAGGTCGGCGCAGGCGACCCGGACCAGCTCGACCCGGCGGATCGCGCGGGCCCGCGCGGCCGCGTCGTCCGCGTCCAGGTTGCGCCGGGCGACGGCGAGCAGGGTGCGGGCGAGCTCGCCGCGGCCCACCGGGCGCAGGTCCTCCTCGGTGCRCAGCAGCCGTACCGACTCGGGGGCGGCGCGCATCAGCGCCGCGACGTAGCCGCTGGCCGCCAGCACCCTGGCCAGCCGGTCGGCGGCGCCGGCCGAGTCGCGCAGCAGCCGCAGGTACCAGGGGACCCGGCCGAGCGCCTCGCTGACCTGCCGGTAGGCGAGCAGGCCGGCGTCCGGGTCGGCAGCGTCGGCGAACGCCGGCAGCATCGTCGGCAGCAGGTGGCGCTGGATCGTCGCCGTCCGGCTCACGCCGGCGGTGAGCGCCTCGATGTGCTTCAACGATCGGTGTGGGTAGGCGAACCCGAGCGCGGCAAGCCGGTCGGCGGCCTCGCCGGGAGTAAGGCGTACCTGCTCGGCCGACAGTCGGGCGACGGCCTCCAGCAGCGGCTGGTAGAAGAGCTGCTCGTGCAGCCGCCGCACCGACCTGGCGGTGTACGCGTGCTCGGCGGCGAACTCCTCCGCGCCGAGCATCCCCAGCGAGCGGCCCAGCCAGCGCAGCTCGTCCGGGTCGCGCGGCAGGACATGGGTCCGTTGCAGGCGGCGCAGCTGGAGCCGGTGCTCGACGGCGCGCAGGAACCGGTAGGCGTCGGCGAGGCTGGTCGCGTCGCGGCGGCCGACGTAGCCGCCGCGGGCCAGTCCGTCGATCGCGTGCAGGGTCGCGCGGGCATGCAGCTTCGTGTCGGTACGGCCATGCACGAGCTGCAGCAGCTGGACGGCGAACTCGACGTCGCGCAGCCCGCCGGGGCCCAGCTTGATGTTGCGGCTCGCCTCCCGGCTCGACAACGACGCCTCCACCCGCCTGCGCATCGCCCGGATGTCCGCGACGAAGCCGGGCCTGGACGCCGCCGACCAGACCAGTGGCTCGACCATCGAGCAGAACTCGGCACCGAGCGCGAGGTCGCCGGCGACCGGCCGGGCCTTGAGCAGCGCCTGGAACTCCCAGGTGCGCGCCCAGCGCCCGTAGTAGGCGCGATGGCTGGCGAGCGTGCGGACCAGTGCCCCGTCACGGCCCTCCGGGCGCAGGCCGACGTCGACCTGGAAGAGCGCTCCTTCGCTGGTGCGCGTTCCACAGGCCCGTACCAGCCCCTCGGCCAGCCGGGTCGCGGCCCGCAGCGCGGCCTCCTCGGGCGGTTCCGCGGCGTCGGCGGTCCCGGTGGCGGCGGTGGTGGCGGCGCCCGGGCCGTCGGGGAGTGAGGCCGTGGCCGGCTCCGCGACGAAGACGACGTCGACGTCGCTGACGTAGTTGAGCTCGCGTCCGCCGCATTTGCCCATCCCGATGACGGCCAGGCGCACCGGCGGCGCGGTCGGCGCGAGGCCCGCGCGCGCGACGGCGAGGCCCGCGTCGAGCGCGGCGGCGGCGAGGTCGGCAAGCTCGGCCGTCGCGTCCTCGACCGTCACCGTGTTGGTCAGGTCGCGGGCGGCGAGCACCAGCAGCGCTCGCCGGTAGGCGACCCGCAACGCGTCCAGTACGTCCGGACCGTCGCCGCGTGCACGCGGCCGCTCGTCGTCCGGGTCCGCGCCGACCGCGGCGAGCAGCCGGGCACGGTGGGTCGCCGCGGTCGGCGCCGCGGCGGTCGCCTCGTCGTCGGCGAGGATCCGCCAGTCGGCCGGGTGCGCCGCGAGGTGGTCGGCGAGCGCGAGGCTCGCGCCGAGGACGGTGATCAGCCGCCGCCGGGAGCCGGGCCGGGTGGCCAACGCGGCGCGTAGCTCGGCGGACGATCGGGTGGGGTCCGCCGGGCGTGCGGCCCCGGCCACGCCCGTCGGGCCCGGCGCGTCCGTCAGGTCCTGGGTGTCCAGCGTGTCGATCAGTCGGTCCAGTCCGGCGAGGGCCCGGTCGGGGTCGGCGGCGTGGGCGAGCTCGGCCACCACCGGGTTGGCGGTGAGCGGCAGCCCGTCCGGCGGGCCGAAGCCGAGGCGGTGCAGCGTGGCCGCGACCCGGTCGACGTCGGTGAAACCCAGCCGGGCGAGCTGGGCCTCGGCGGAGCTGCCCCGCGGGTGCGCGCCGCCGCCGGGTGCGGACGCGGGGGCGGGCGTGGGCGGCCCGACGGGCGCGACCGCCGGCGGCCGGTCGGCGACAGCCCACTGCGCGGACTCGTGCTCCGAGGACGAGGTGTGCTCCGCGGGCGGGCCGTCGCGCTGTGCCAGTTGGGCGCGCGCCCGCGCCGCACGCTGCGCCCGGGCCGCGCCTGGCCGACCGACGCTCCCCATCATGTTTCCATCATGTTGCAGATACGGCGTGCGCGTTACAGGAGTGGCAGGTAGCGGTTGATCTCGAACTGGCTGACCTGGCGGCGGTAGGAGGCCCACTCGGCGCGCTTGCTGCGCAGGAAGAACCCGAACAGTTCGTCGCCCAGCGTCTCCTGGACCAGCGACGACGTCTCCATCACCGCGATCGCCTCGGACAGGGAACTGGGAAGAGCTCTGATCCCGCGCTCCCGACGCTGCGCRTCGGTGAGCGACCAGATCTCGTCGCCGGCGGGTGGTGGCAGCTCATAGCCACCCTGGATGYCGCGCAGCCCGGCGGCCAGCATCAGCGCGAAGGTCAGATACGGGTTGCAGGCGCTGTCCGGCAGTCGGAACTCCACCCGGGCCGTGTTCGCCTTGCTCCGCTTGTAGAGCGGCACCCTGACCAGGGCGGAGCGGATGTTGTGCCCCCAGCAGGCGTAGGCCGGCGCCTCCAGCAGCTCGGCGCCTTCGCCCTCGGCAGAGTCGCTGATGAGCCGCTTGTAGGAGTTGACCCACTGGTTGGTGACGGCGGTGATCTCGGGCGCGTGCGCCAGCAGCCCGGCGATGAACGCCTTGGCGACCTTGGAGAGCCGGTGCTCGTCGGTCGGGTCGTAGAAGGCGTTGCGGTCACCTTCGAACAGGCTCATGTGGGTGTGCATGCCGGAGCCGGCGTGCTCGGTGAACGGCTTCGGCATGAAGGTCGCGTAGCTGCCCTGCCGCAGCGCCACCTCCTTGACGACCTGGCGCAGCGTCATGACGTTGTCGGCGATCGTGAGCGCGTCGGCATACCGCAGGTCGATCTCCTGCTGGCCCGGCGCCACCTCGTGATGACTGAACTCGACGGAGATGCCGAGCCGCTCCAACGTGCCGATCACCTGCTGGCGGAAGTCATGGCTGATGTCGTTGGGGGTGACGTCGAAGTACCCGGACTCGTCCACCGGCTGCGGCGCGGGCTGGCCGCGCCGCGGCGGCTCCTTGAGCAGGAAGAACTCGATCTCCGGGTGGGTGTAGAAGGTGAACCCGGCCTCGGCGGCGGCGGCGAGCGACCGGCGCAGCACCCAGCGTGAGTCGGCTACGGCGGGCAGGCCGTCGGGGGTGACGACGTCGCAGAACATCCGCGCCGTGAGCATCCCCTCGCCGCGTCCCGGCAGCACCTGGAAGGTGGACGGGTCGGGGCGGGCGAGCATGTCGGCCTCGTGCAGGCGGGCGAACCCCTCGATCGCGGAGCCGTCGAAGCCGATGCCTTCCAGGAGCGCGCCTTCCGCCTCCGCGGGCGCGATCTCCACGGACTTCAGCACGCCCAGCACGTCGGTGAACCAGAGCCGGACGAAGCGGATGTCCCGCTCCTCCAGCGTCCTGAGCACGAACTCCTGCTGCTTGTCCATGAACCCTCCACGTTGAGGTGTGGACTCGACCTCAGGCTACGTCGTCCGGATCTAACCGCCTTGCCTTCTCGACCGGCCGGCGGGCGCATGGCCTGTCCTTCGCCATGCGCCCAGGGCCGACTGCCCCCGTCAGTTCCGCCACCCCCACCAGCCTGGTCGCCGGGACCACGCTGGCCGCGATGCGAACGGCGCCCGCTGCCCGGCCGGCACTGCCGGAGGTGGACGTGCCACCCACCACCCAGCGCTGGCGCGCCCTGTCTGGTGTCGGTCGCCGGTACCCACGGGCTGTGCCCTGCCCTGGCGCGGGGACACGTCAGCCGGAGCGCGGTACTCGGGATTCCTGCCAGATCGCGAGGCCGGGGAGGTTTGCTGGGAGTCTGCCTTCGGGGATCTCCGACACTAGCGACTGAAAGACCGAGATGCCCGCCTCGTTGCCATCCCGCAACGAACCTGGCGACCGCCTGTAACCAGACGGCGGCCTGGCCCCGTTGTGAACGACGGAGGTTGATGTGCCCGGGTGGGGCGCAGCATGGATCACAGAGGTACAGCGGGGCCAACGGCCGCGGCGAAAGCCCGGATCCGAGCCTGCGTCGGCCGGTCGGAGCTCATCGCTCCGGTGGTCAGCTGTGCCTGATCAGGTGGGGAGTGCCCGGACCACGAGGTCGTCGAACAGGACGGTCGAGCCGTTGCCGACGAATCCGATCCCGCCCTGCTGGCTTAGCGTGCCGGTCGGATCGTCGTACTCGACGACGATCGTCCCGTCGACCGCGACGGTGTAGGCACCGCCGCGCGCCGTGATGGTCAGGCTGTACCACCTGTCGTGGGCGATGGAGAAATCCTTCTGCGCGACTGTCGGGCCTCCGGGATTGGCGCCGGCCGAGGAGGAGCGATCCCAGTCGAGAGTGCCGTCACCGAGCGTGGCGGCCTGGTCGATCGAATAGAGGTAAGCGCGGACGTACCTGCGGTTCGTCAGGTGCATCATCAGCTCGACGAGGCTTGCGTCGCCGGTGAGTTTGGCGCGGAACGACACCACGCTGTCCTTCGGGATGTCCCGGCTCAGGGCGATCACCGGCCAGGGCCCCGTCTGGTCGGCCTGGCCGACGAGCGCCCCGTTCTCGACCCTCCAACTACCGGCCAGGACCTTCCATTCAGGACCCAGCCTGCTCGTGGAGAAGTCCTCGCTCACGAGTGGGGCGGACGCGCCTGGCGCCTGCTTGGTCAACGTCGCCGTGGCCGCCGGCGGCACCGCCGTGGCGGTACCCCCGCCGGGATTCGCCGCCGTGGTGGAGTTCGTACCGCCTCCAGGTGACCCTTGGTCTCCGCCCAGGCGTGGCAGCGTCACGACCAGGGCCATGACCAGGGCCGTCGCCGCGCCGGCGGCGGCCGCGTACGCCCAGCGGTGCCGGCCTGGACGGCCGGAGGGCTGCCCGGGGTGGGGGCCGCCATTCGATGGCGGTGGGATGTTCCCCGGGTGGCCGGGCCGCGACGTGATCGCGTCCGTGGCGACGTGGCCGGCGGTTGGAGTCGTCCAGTTCGCCAGGGCGCCGTCAGCCAGGGGCCGGGTACCAGCCGCTTCAGCCGTCGGCCACGTCGGGCTGGGCGGGCGGTACGCCGCCTCACGGATGTCGTCGTCGAGACGCAGCGGCAGGCCGGCGTGGGCGGGCCAGCCGGCGCCGTACGCCGCGGCGCCCGCGGCCGCCAGATCGAGCGCGAACACCCGGGCCGAGGGATGGCGGTCGGCTGCCCGCTTGGCCAGCGCACGCAGCACGACGGCGGCGACCGGGGTCGGGACGCCGGCCGGAGGGGGTGGGATGACGGTCAGGTGCTGATGGAGGAGCGCGGGAGTCGGCTGCCTGGCGTCGAAGGGAGGCGCCCCGGCGAGCAGCTGGTACAGCAGCACACCCAGGGCGTAGATGTCGGTGGCGGGGCTGAGCCGGCCGCCGGCGATCTGCTCAGGTGCCATGTACATCGGCGTGCCGACCTGCGCGCTGGCAGTCGCGGACTGCCCGTCGAGGAGCTTGGCGACGCCGAAGTCCGTGACCTTGACGACTCCCGAGGCGTCGAACAGGACGTTGTCGGCCTTGATGTCGCGGTGCAGCACCCCGCGCTCGTGGGCGTAGGACAGCGCGGCGGCCACGGCCAGGGCCACGGCGCATGCGGTCTGGGGGGCCATTCCGGCTCGCCGCTGGGCGAGCGTTCCGCCTGGCAGCAGCTCCATCACGATCAGAGACAGGTCGTCGGTCTCGACGTAGTCGTAGACCCGGACGATGTTCGGGTGATCCAGGCTGGCGAGCAGCCGGGCCTCGGTCTGGAGGCCGGACCGGCCGGCCGGGACTCGCACGGGGCCGGCCTGCGGGGCCGCGCCGGGTCCAGGCACAGGGCCTAGGCTTCCTTCCGAGCTCGCCGGGAGGACCTTGACCGCGACGTCTCGGTTCAGGGCGCGGTGCCGGCCGGCTAGGACCAGCCCGAACGCACCGGCGCCGACCTGGCCGCCGATCTCGATGCCTGGCAGCGCCGCGGCGACCGCGGCCCGATCAACGATCATTCTGGTCGCAGTGCCGGGCCGTGGCGGGACGAGGTTGCCAGACGGACCGCACTTCCGTCGTATCCATAACAAAAAGATCGTAGTAAGACGGCGGGTCGATTTTCGGCTGTGGCGCGGGCTCTGACCCATTTCCACGCCGAGCCGACCACCGCTTCCCGCCATGATCGCCAGCTCCGTGTTGCCGTGGTCGCGATTTGGCGAGTTTCGCGACGCTGGCGACACGGAGGTGACGATCATCTATCGGCGAGGGCGTCGCCGACCGTTCTGACGATGTAGCTCGGGCGAGCCAGCACGTCTTTCCAGGTGAAGCGGACCGGGTGCCAACCGGCGCGGCGTAGCCGGTTCTGCCGATCACGATCGTCGTGCAACGGCCTGGGGTCGGCCGGCGAGCCGTGGAACGCGACGCCGTCGGCCTCCAGGTAGATCTTGCGGGAAGGCCAGGCCAGGTCGACGCGGGCGAGGATCCGGCCGGCTGGATCCCGCACCCGGTACTGAACCTCCTCGGGCCGGATGTTCCCGTCGAGGAGGATCAGTCGAATCCACGACTCCAGCGCGGACTCGGCCCGTCCGTCGACCAGCGCAAGCCAGGGGTAGCGGCCGGCCACGCCCGCCCGGCCGAAGAGCGCCGCGCGCACTGCGTCGAGGTTCGGGATCTGGTGGTCGTGCAGCGCCGCGTCGAGGAGTGCGACAGCTTCGGACCGTTCCCAGCCGAGCACGAGATCCGCGAGCGTCCGAGGCACTGAGGTCACGGGCATCCCGCCTAGGGACACCAGTTGCCCGCCTCTCGGGTCTCCGGTGTGCAGCACGACTCCACGCGGGGACACGCGGCGGGCTGTGTCGGGCACCAGCAGGTGCACGGGTTCCGCCTCGATGGGCAGCGGAAGCGCCCGCAGGTCGAGCAGACGCGCCGCGGTCAACCCGCAGACGACGGCGCCGGACCTGCCGTGCAGCGCGGCACGTACCCGCCCCCAGAGATGATCCGACCCCGTCACGAGGTAGGTGCCCCGAAATGGCCGGAAGAATGACCCGTCGCGCACCAGTTGACGTAACTGTCCGTCGGTGAGGCCTGCGCCGCGTGCCTGCTCGTAGGTCACCAGACCGTCCTGCCGGCGAGCGAAGGCCAGCGCCACGTCGAGCCCCGGGTACTCGCGCCGCCGTGTCCCGCGTGCCGCGTCCGCCGCTGGCCGGTGCCTGTCCTCCACCACAGCCATGGCGGCAGTCTTGGCCGTACACGGCCCGCCCCAGAGCGATGACCATCACCTGTGGACAACTCACTCCTGTCCACATCCCCCCGCCATGATCGCCAGCTCCGTGTTGCCGTGGTCGCGATCTGGCGAGTTTCGCGACCCTGGCGACACGGAGGCGGCGATCATCAAGGTGGCGACGGGCCGGACGGGGATCGGCGCAGGGGCTGGCGGCTTGGCGGTGGCCGCGGGATCGAGCCGGGGCTACGGGATCGAGCCGGGGCTGGGAGCGAGCCGGTATTGCGAGAAGGAGTCGGGGCTATGAGACGGAGTCGACCAGGGACAGGGCGCCGGAGCGGGCCTGGTAGACGAAGACCTTGTCGTCGGTGACCTCGCCGTTGGGCTGGAACGTGAGGTGTCTGGTCACGCCCTGGACGTCGACCTTGGCGAAGGCGGTGGTGACCGACGCGCGGGTGGCGTCGGCGCCCAGTCCGGTAAGCGTCTTGATGATCGCGTTGGTGGCGTCGTAGGCCTCGGCGGAGTAGGTACCCGGGTCCGTCCCGTTGACCTTGCGGTACGAGGTGACGAAGGATTTCGCGGTCGGGTCGGCCGCGGGCAGCAGGCAGCCGCAGGTGAAATAGGTACCATCCGCGGCCGCGCCGGCCAGGGAGATGTATGCCGGGTCGAGGCTCCCGTCGCCGCTCATCAGCTTCCCGGCGTAGCCCCTGTCTCGCAGGGCCTTCGCCAGCAGCGCGAGCTCCGGGTAGTAGCCGGAGTAGAAGACCAGGTCGGGATGCGCCGCCATGATCTTGTCAGCTTCGGCGGAGTAGTCCCCGGCTGGGTCGGCGTTGCCGTGGACGAAGGAGGTATCGCTGGCGAGCAGCGCCTGCTCGAGGGCGCGGGACAGGCCGATGTCGTAGTCGAGCCGGTCGTCCAGTGAATACACCTTGCCCGACCTGAGGACGCGGGTGATGTAGGCGGCGGCCGCCGGGCCCTGGGCGGCGTCCGTCGGGACGACCCGGTAGAACGTCGAGAAACCCTGCGTGGTCAGGATCGGGCTCGCCGCCGACGGGCTCACCGACAGCAGGCCCGCGCCGGAGTACAGGGGCTCGCTCGCCTTGGTCGCGCCGGAGAACATCGGCCCGACGACGGCGAGCACGTCAGGGTTGGCGACGAGTGCGTTCGCCGCCGGCGGCGCCAGGCCCGGGTCGCCGAGGTCGTCGGACGTGGCGAGCCGCAGCGTGAAGGGCAGGTTCCCGCGGGCGTTCGCCTCCTCGATCGCGGTCTTCACGCCGCCGACGGCGTTGTCGCCCAGCGGCTGGTTGGCGCCGGACAGCGGCCCCTGGAACCCGATGGTGATGGTTCTCGCCGTCGCCCCGGCGGATCCCGACGCACTGGCCGTCGCCTGGGCCGGTGACGCGGTGGCGGCCGCGGGCTGGGTGTCTCCGTCCGCATCGTCGTTCCCGCCGTCGCCCTTCGTCAGCACGACGGCCAGGGTCGTGACGAGGGCGAGGGCGAGCGCGGTAGCGGCGCCGACGGCCGCGAGGACCGCCGAGCGCCGCGAGCGGGCCCGGCGCGGCGGCGGGCTCTCGGGTGCCGGGGGACCGCCGGTCCAGCCGGGACCGCCGGTCCAGCCGGGACCGCCGGGACCTCCCGGCCAGCCGGGCACACCTGGCGGCAGGCTCGCCGGCGGCACCCAGGAGGTGTGGGAGGCCGTCGACGATGTGGCGGCCGGCTCCGGCACCGGCCAGGGCGGCGGGGTCAGCGGTGGCGCCGAAGCGACCAGTGGCGGCGTTGGCGCCGGCCAAGGCGGCGGGACGAGCGGCGCCGGCGTGACCGGTGGCGGCGGCGGGACCGAGGACCGCGGCGGGTCGGTGGGCACCGGCGTGACGTCCGTCGCGGCGTGAGCGGGTTCTTCGGCGCTCGGCTCGGCAAACCCGGACAATTCTGACCCCCCAGGCATGATTCGCGATCCTAACCGTCCCCGATCGCCAGCACCGCCGGTGGTGCAGTCCGTCGGGACGGTTACGACGGCCGTCCGGGCGAGACGGGCGTCGGGCTACGAGACGGCGTCGGGCTACGACCGCTGGCCTGCGGCGTCGTGGAGCGGCCCGTCCTCGGGCACCCGCTCGAGGACGACGAGCGCGACATCGTCGTCGGCCCCGCGCGCGGAGTCGATCAGCGAGTCGGCGAGCTGGTCGAGCGTGACGCGCGGCCGGTCGGGCGTGCGTCGGCCGAGCCCGGGCGCGCGGGCGCCCTCAGCGGCCCCGGTGTGGACGGTGTCGAGGCGGGCGACACCGTGCCTCGCCGCCACCCGGGCGGCGAACTCGGTCATCGTCTCGTCGAGGGGCCGGTCCCGCCGTTCGACGAGCCCGTCCGTGTACAGCAGGAGCCGGGTGCCGACGGCGAGGTCGACGGTGTCCGCGGTCGGCGCCGGAGCTGGCACCCCCAGCAGCACGCCGGCGCCCCCCTCCCAGAACTCGGCGCCGGCCGGGCCGACCACCAGTGGCGGCAGGTGGCCGGCGTTGACCACGGTCACCGTGGACCGGTCCGGCGGGAAGGTCAGCAGGCAGAGGGTCGCCGTGGACTCGGGATGGGTGACCTGGATCAGCCGGTTGAGCCGCTCGACGGCCGCCGCCGGCGAGTGCCCGTCGAAGACGTACGCCCGCAGCGAGTACCGCAGCTCCGCCATGATCACCGCTGCCGCGAGCGAGTGGCCCTGCACGTCGCCGATCACGACCAGGCCGTCACCGTCGGGCATCTCGAAGGCGTCGTAGAAGTCCCCACCGACCTCCGCCTGTTCGGCGGAGGCGTGGTAGCGCGCGGCGATGCGCAGGCCAGGGAGGTTCGGTGGCTCGGCCGGCAGCAGGCTGCGCTGCAGGGTGAGCGCGATCCGGTGCTCCTCGGCGAACCGGCGGGACTGGCGTACCAGCGCCCCGACGGTGGACAGGAACTCGCGCGGCTCGATCGGGTCGACCAGGTAGGCGTCCGCGCCCGTGTCCAGGCCGACGCTGCGGTCGGCGGCGTCGACGGCGGTGGCCGAGACGTGCAGCACCGGCATGCCGGCTGTGGCCCGCGCCTGCTTGATCCGGGCGCAGACCTCCAGACCGCTCATGTCGGGGAGGTGGACGTCGAGCACGGCGAGGTCCGGCCCGCCGCCGTCGACGATGCTCAGCGCCTCCCGCCCGGACGCCGCCTCGATCACCACGTAGCCGGCGCGTCGCAGCCAGCTCGCCATGATGTAGCGCTTGCTGTCCGAGTCGTCGACGACGAGGACGGTCGCCTGGCTGACCGGCGTTCCGGCGGAAGGCCTCCCGAGGGGCGCTGTCACGGCAGGTCGCGGTCGTGTATGTGGGCAAGCGCGGCGTCGATCGCGCGTCCGGTCAGCCTCGACTTCGCCACGACCGCGACGGCGGGCCCGAGCGTGACCCGTTCGCGGTCGCGTTCGCGCCGGCGGCCGCGTTCCCGGTGGTCGACGACGTCGGAGGCGTAGTCGCTCCAGCTCACGATGATGACCGGAAGGTCGCGCAGATTCGGATCATCACTCATCGCCGAGAGCACCGCGGCGCCGTCCATGCCGGGCAGCATCAGGTCGAGGAAGACCACATCCGGCGAATCGGCGCGCATCGCCGCGATCGCCTGCTCGCCGTCCCCGGCCACGACGACCCGCTCCACCCGGTCGGCCAGCAGCGAGCGCATGGTCGCCAGGAAAGCCGGGTCGTCGTCGACCACCAGCGCGCAGTCCAGGTGGGCCGGCTGCATTCCCGCGGCCGGGCCGACGGCTCCGGAGCGCGGTCCACCGGCCGGCGGGAAGCCGTCGGCGCCCTCGTCCGAGTCCTCGTCCTCACGCCCCGCCCCGGCGCCGACGGGGCCCCGGCGGGGCAGCGTGACGGTGAACGTCGACCCACGGCCGGGCTCGCTGATCACCTCGAGACGGYCGTCGAGCAGCATGATCACCTGGCGGGCGTAGGGCAGGCCCAGGCCGGTGCCGCGCACGCGGGCGTGCAGCGGCGTGCGCACCTGGTAGAACTCCTCGAAGATCCGGTCCACGTCGTCGGGGGCGACGCCGATCCCTGTGTCCCGCACGGAGAACACCACGGTGTCCTCGTCCGCGAGGTCGTCGCCGTCCGTGGGGTGGCCGACGCCCGGCCGGGGGCCGTCGTCCGGCGCGCCGGCGCCGTGGGCGCCGCCCCGGCGGGCGGTCAGGAGGACCTCGCCGCGCTCGGTGAACTTCAGCGCGTTGGACACCAGGTTGCGCAGCACCCGCGCGAGCAGGGTCTCGTCGGTGCGCAGGAGGCCGACGTCGGCGTCTGTCTCGACGGCGAAGGACACCTCCGGCCGAGTCCCGAGCGGGCGCAGCGACCCGTCCAGGTACCGCAGCAGGGCCGCGACGTCGACCTCGTCGACGACCACCTCCAGCCGGCCCGACTCCGCCTTCGCCAGGTCGAGCAGGTCGTTGACCAGGGTGAGCAGGTCACCGCTGCTGGCCAGGATGAACTCCACCTGGTGGCGCTGCTCGTCGGAGAGCGGGTCGCCGGCAGGGTCGAGCAGGAGCCGCGCGAGGCCCAGCACCGAGTTCACCGGCGACCGCAGCTCGTGGCTGACACTGTGCAGGAACCGGGTCTTCGCCTCGTTGGCCCGGGTCAGGGCGATGCCACGCTCGTCCAGCTCCGCGTAGAGCGCCACGACGCCGCGGTTCGTCTCCTCCAGCTCGGTGGACAGCTGGTTGTAGAGCGCCAGCACGCCCCGGTTCGTCTCCTCCAGCTCGGCGTTCAGCCGCAGCAGCTCGTCCTGCTTGTCCCGCAGCTCCGCCAGCGCCGCCACGAGGTCGCTGTTCTGCACGCGCAGCTCGTCGGCCGGCGAGTTCGGCGCGATCGCGGCGAGGGATCGCCGCAGCTCGGCGAGGCGGGAGTCGTCGAAGAACAGGCCCGGAAGGATCGGCTTGGCCAGCGTGACGACCCGGTCCGGCGAGGCCGAGCCGCCGTCGCCCGCTCCGTGCTCCAGGTCGACCAGACGGCCGGCCGCGACCAGCCCGCTGCCGGACCGGGGGAGTGGCTGGTCGGCGGTCACCGTCACCACGAGCGTCGCGGGGGCGCGGACCGCGAAGTCGATCCACGCTCCACCAGCGCTCAGCGCGTCCCGGCTCACCTCACTGAGCGCGGTGGCCAGCCGCACCTGGTCCTGGCCGTCCAGGCCGGCGGCGGCGCCGATCTCCCGGGCGAGTTGGCGCGCGGCGAAGACGTCCGGCTCGTGGCCCAGCCGCACCCGCAGCAGCTCGGCGACGGGTCCCCCGTCCCCGGTCAGCCCCACGGCGCACCCGCGACCAGCACGGACGCGTCGTCCCGGCGCAGCCCCGCGTCCCGCAGGACGCTGGCGGCCACCACCAGCGCGCCACGGCTGGTGATTCCCGGATGGTTGGCGAGGTCCCAGCGCGGGTTGACCCCGTCGCTGTGCAGCACGACCAGTGCGCCTGGCGGGATCTCGTACCGGGTCTCGGCCAGGCCGCGTGCCTGGTGCCCGGCTATGCCCGGCCTGCTGGTCAGCCCGACGCGGCGGGCGCCCCCGACGATGACCCCGCTGATGTTGCCGAGCCCGGCGAAACGCAGGGTACCGGCGGACGGCTCCAGGATGGCCACCGCGACGGCCGCGCCACGGGTGTGCGAGATCCCGTTGTGGATGCGCCGCATCAGGTCCACCGGGTCGAGGGGCGGTCCGGCGGCGTGGAAGATCCGCACCGCGGCGTCGGCCGCCCGGGCCGCGAGCTCCCCGTGCCCGAGGCCGTCGCACAGCAGCAGCGCGAGCCGGCCGCCCTCCGCGCGGGTGGCGTACGCGTCTCCGCAGGCGGTCTCCCCGGTGATCGGCCGGGTCAGTCCGGCCACCCGGGGCACCGCGCGAAGGTCGGCCGCGGCCTGGACGCCGGCCCGGCGCGGCCCGAACGCGCCGGCCATCACGGTGCCGACGCCCGGGGTCGAGTAGGCGTCGAAGCGGTCCGCGATTCGCTCGATCATCCCCAGGCCGATGCCGAGGGTGCCGGCGGACGTCGCGCCGTCGCGCATCATCGCCGGAATGTCGGCCAGGCCAGGTCCGCTGTCGACCGCGACGAACTCGATGGCCGTCGCCGTCCGCGGTGCCGTGACGGCCTCGTCGGGTGCCGGCCAGCGCAGCGCCCGCAGCAGTAGCGAACCCTCCTCCGCATGCCGGACCAGGTTCTCGGCCACCTCGGTGAGCGCGAGGCCGACCTCGGCGCCCCGGTCCGCCGTGAGCCCGAGGCGGTCAGCGAGCGCGACGGCGGCGCGCCGGACGGCGCCGGGCATCGACGGCCCGTCGGCCCGGAACCAGGCGATGTCCTCGGCCAGTGGGTGGTGGGCGGCCGTGATCAGCGTGACCATTTCACGACTTGGACGGTTGTGCCTGCCCCGGGGCGACTCTCGATCGAGAAGTCGTCGACCAGCCTGCGGCTGCCCGACAGCCCCAGGCCGAGGCCGCCGCCGCTCGTCCAGCCGTCGGTCAGGGCGAGATCCAGGTCGGGGATGCCGGGGCCGCTGTCGACGAAGACCGCCCGGATGCCGCGGCGCCGGCCGTTGTGGACCACGTCGACCGTCATCGAGCCACCGCCGCCGTAGACGAGCGTGTTGCGCGCCAGCTCGCTCGCCGCGGTCACTATCTTGGTCTGGTCCACCAGCGACATCTTGGCTGTCACGGCGAGGTTGCGCACGACCTGGCGCACCCGCACGACGTCCGCCTCGGTGCTGATCGGGTGACGTTCGGTCTGCTCGACCGTCGGCTCACCGCCACCCGTCGGCGTGGGCCACCGCGCGGTGCTCACCCGGTCCAGGACCCCTCCGCCAGCGCCTGGCGGCCGTTCGGTGCCGGGGTGCCGCCAACCCGGCTCGAGTCGGCCGCCGTGCCGGTCGCGACGTCGATGACCTCGGTGGGGTCCGCGCCGAGGTCGCCGTTCGCCTCGTCCTCCGGCAGGCGGACACGCACCTCGGCGCCGAGCAGGGCCAGGCCGTGCTCGAGGGTGAGAGCCGTGCGTACGCCGGGCATGTGCAGGCCGAGCTCGACCAGCGTGATCGCGACGGCCGGACGCATCCCGACCACGACGGTCTCGGCGTCGAGCAGCCGGGACAGCGAGGCGATGGTGGACAACATCCGGCCGATGAAGCTGTCGACGATCTCCAGCGCGGAGATGTCGATCAGCACGCCGCGGGCGCTGGTCGCCACGATGCGCTCGGACAGGTCGTCCTGCAGCGCCAGCGCGAGCTGGTCCTGTAGGTCCACCTGGATCGAGACGAGCAGCAGGTTGCCCATCTTCAGGATCGGGATGCGATCCATCAACGGCTCCCGGGCGTGCCTGGACGGCGGATCTGGACGCCCTCCCGGCGCAGCGCCAGCGCGAGTGCCTCAGCCAGCGTCGCCTTGGTGACGATCTCGCCGAACTCGATGCCGAGGCTGACCACGGTCTGCGCGATCTGCGGGCGGATGCCGGAGATGATGCAGTCGGCTCCCATCAGCTGGGCCGCCATCACCGTCTTGAGAAGGTGCTGCGCGACCTGGGTGTCGACCGCGGGCACTCCGGTGATGTCGATGATGGCGTGCCGGGAGCCCGTGTCGACCAGCGCTTCCAGCAGCGTCTCCATCACCACCTGGGTACGGGCCGAGTCCAGGGTGCCGACCAGCGGCACGGCGAGCACGCCCTCCCACAGCTTGATGACCGGGGTGGACAGCTCGAGCAGTTGGTCGGACTGCTCCACGATCACCGCGTCACGGGCCTGCGCATAGGTTTCGAATGTGAACAGGCCGAGCTCGTCGACGAAGTCCGAGAACTGCGCATAGCCGCCAAATGCGATACCGCGCTCTTCGAAGGCTGGCGACACGGCCGCCCGGAGCGTGAACACCGTGATCGAGGTCTCTCGGGGCGTAAAACCCTGCCGAGCCCGCGTGCCGGACAACTCGGCGAGCAGTGCACGCAGCTCCCCGAACGACTCCGAGCTCAGGTCGGTCCCGCCCGCCCGCAGCCCGCCCAGCAGCGCGGTGTAGAGCTCGCCGAGCTCGCGGGTCAGCTCCGCCTCGGAGAGGCGGGACCGTAGAAGGCCACCGACCAGTCCGACCCACCGGGCGAGGATCTCCTCGCGGTCCGCGCTCAGCGGCGCGACCCACTCATCCCTGTGGACGACGTCCACGAATTCCTCCCAGCGTCGCGGGCGACTTCGAAGCCACAACCGCTCGATGTCCCCGAAGACCGGACGTCCACGGACAATTCCCCCGAGGCTAGCGACCCGACATGATCCCATGCCTGTCGAGCCCACCGGATTCTGGCAGCAACCGGGCCAGGTGCCTTGGCGCGGGGGACGTTAATCCACCCTTAGGGGGGTACTGGCAGACCCGCTGACCTGCCGCGCGGGCGGCACTCGTGATGTCCAGCGAACGCCGAGAAGCGAACGCCGAGAGGCAAATGCCGAGAACGCGACGGCGCCGCCGGCTCCCTGCTGGGAACCGGCGGCGCCGGGTGCTGCTGGTGCCGCCCGCCTGGGCGGGTCAGCGGGCCAGGCGACGCGCGGTCATGCGACCRTGCGGTCTCGGCCCTCGGTTCGGCCTTCGGTCAGACGGTCGCGTGCTCCGTCGCGGCGGCCTGCGACGGGACGAACAGGATCGGCTTGTCGCCGGCCAGCGCGCTGCAGGTGGTGTCGATCATCAGCGCCGAGACCACGTACGGGTCCATGTTCGCGTTCGGACGGCGGTCCTCGAGCCAGCCCTTGCGGGCCTTCGAGACGGCCCACGGGATGCGGATCGACGCGCCGCGGTCCGAGTCACCCCAGGAGAACTTGTTCCACGGAGCGGTCTCGTGCTTGCCGGTGAGGCGGTCCTGGATGCCGTAACCGTAGTTGGTGACGTGCTCCATGACCCGAGTGCCGAGCGCCTCGCAGCAGGTGACGATCGCGTCCCAGCTCTCCATCGTCTGCTTCGTGGAGAAGTTGGTGTGCGCGCCCGCGCCGTTCCAGTCGCCGGCGACCGGCTTGGCGGCGAAGGACACCGACGCGCCGAAGTCCTCGGCGATGCGGTGCAGCAGCCAGCGGGCGACCCAGATCTGGTCACCGATGGCCGGCGCCGGCAGCACGCCGATCTGGAACTCCCACTGGCCCATCATGACCTCGGCGTTGGTGCCCTCGATCGCGAGGCCGGCGTCGATGCACGCCTGGGTGTGCTTCTCGACGATGTCCCGGCCGGRCATCTTCTCGCCGCCGACGCCGCAGTAGTACGGACCCTGCGGCTCCGGGAAGCCGGTGGCCGGCCAGCCCAGCGGGCGGCCGTTCTGGAAGAACGTGTACTCCTGCTCGATGCCGAAGTTCGGGCTGAAGTCGGCGTACTTCTCGGCCAGCTCACGCGCCTTGGCGCGGGTGTTGGTCGGGTGCGGGGTGAAGTCGGTCAGCTCCACCTCGCACAGCACCAGGATGTTGTCGCCGCCACGAATCGGGTCCGGRCAGGTGAAGACCGGGCGCAGGACACAGTCCGAGTTGGAACCGGGCGCCTGGTTCGTGCTGGAGCCGTCGAAGCCCCAGATCTCCGGCTCCTTGCCGTCCTTGATGATCCGGGTCTTGCTGCGCAGCAGCGGCTCCGGCTCGGTGCCGTCGATCCAGATGTACTCGGCCTGAAAGCTCACTCAATACTCCCCGTGATCGGCAGGTCCTAGACACGCGACGATGGGGCCGGCCGGGGGAGGGCCGACGCTAGCCGCGACTGACGGGAGGGTCCATCTGGAGCCTGTCCGGGTCCCGTTACCGATCAGTTCCCCGATTGTTAAATCTATGTCTCAGGGCGCGCAGTTGTCGTTGGTCGGCCGATGGGCCCGGGGGGAAGGCCGCCGGAGCCGCTGAAACCGGCTCGAAATGCACGTGGTGTCACCGGGTGGTAGCCGCCACACATCGGTAGCACCTCGTGAAGTGTGCCAGATCACTAAACGGCCGCACCGTTGGACGGCCATCAGATTCGGCAGGCAGCTCCGCGCCCGCGAATCACGGGATCTCGGTGAGATGCTCGCCCTCGGTCATCCGGTGGATGACCCGACAGGTATCCCGAGGCGGCGCGTAAGGGTCGTCACGGGGTTCGTTCAGCGGACTGCCACCGCGGTGAGGACCAGGCGTGGCCGCTCGGTTGACTGTCTCCAGCGCCGCGGCGCCCATTTCGAAAGGCCGGTTTTCGGGCAGGTTTCGTCGTTCCGTGCGCGGCAGGACGGCCGTACGCGGGGGAACGGCGGCGTCGCGCCCGCTGGTTCGCCGATCGCGGCCAGCCCGCGCCGCGCGCCTTCACACTCGAGGGCGGGGTCGTGGCGAGGCGCCGGGCGCCTCGCCACAAGCCGGCCTCAGATGTCGTAGTGCCTCAGATGTCGTAGTAGAGGTCGAACTCGAAGGGATGGGGACGCAGGCGGATGGCGTCCACCTCATGGGTGCGCTTGTAGTCCAGCCAGGTCTCGATGAGGTCCGGAGTGAACACGTCCCCCGCGGTGAGGAACTCGTTGTCGGCCTCGAGGTGGTCGAGCACGGCCTCCAGCGACCCGGGCACCTGGGGGACGGCCGCGAGCTCGTCCGGCGGCAGCTCGTAGAGGTCCTTGTCGATCGGGTCCGGCGGCTCGATCTTGTTCTTGATGCCGTCGATCCCGGCCATCAGCATCGCCGAGAACGCCAGGTACGGGTTGCAGCTCGGGTCGGGCACGCGGAACTCGACCCGCTTGGCCTTCGGCGAGTCGCCGGTCAGCGGGATCCGGCAGCAGGCCGACCGGTTGCGGGCCGAGTAGACGAGGTTGACCGGCGCCTCGTAGCCGGGCACCAGCCGCCGGTAGGAGTTCGTCGTCGGGTTGGTGAACGCCAGCAGCGCAGGGGCGTGGTGCAGCAGCCCGCCGATGTAGTGCCGAGCGGTCTCGGACAGCCCGCCGTAGCCCTCGGCGCTGTAGAACAGCGGGCTGTCGTCCTTCCAGAGGCTCTGGTGGCAGTGCATGCCGGAGCCGTTGTCCTGGAAGAGCGGCTTGGGCATGAACGTGACGGTGCGGCCTCGGTCGCGGGCGACGTTCTTGATCACGTACTTGTAGAGCATCAGGTTGTCGGCGGTCTTCAGCAGCGTGTCGAAGCGGAAGTCGATCTCCGCCTGGCCGGCGGTGCCGACCTCGTGGTGCTGCATCTCGACGGTGATGCCGACCTTGATCAGCGTCTTGACCATCTCCGAGCGAAGATCGGTGAAGTGGTCGGTCGGCGGCACGGGGAAGTAGCCGCCCTTGAATCTCGGCTTGTAGCCGAGGTTGCCGCCCTCCTCCTTGCGCGCGCTGTTCCACGCGGCCTCGACCGAGTCGACCTTGTGCATCGATCCGTACGGGGTGTACTCGTACCGGATGTCGTCGAAGATGTAGAACTCGGCCTCTGGCCCGAAGAACGCCGTGTCCGCGATCCCTGAACCGCGCAGGTATGCCTCCGCCTTACGCGCCACATTGCGCGGGTCGCGGGAGTACTCTTCCTTGGTGATGGGGTCGTGGATGAAAAACGTCATCGCGAGCGTGGAGTGTTCCCGAAAAGGGTCCTGGAACGCGGTCCGCGGGTCCGGAAGCAGCAGCATGTCCGACTCGTGGATGGCCTGGAAACCGCGGATGGATGAACCGTCGAACATGAGGCCATCGGTGAAGACCGACTCCGTGAAGACTTCCGTCGGAATCGTGAAGTGCTGCATGATCCCCGGTAGGTCACAGAAACGCACGTCGATGAACTCGACGCCTTCGTCCCGGATGTAGCGGAGCACTTCGTCGGCGTTCGCGAACATTCATCCTCCACCCGCGCGGCATACTACCTGGCCCGCAAGGATACCCATGTCCGGACGCGGTGCGTAACCCCACGGTGTGAAGCGGGCATGGCGGATGTGTTTCGATCCGGTTGCCGGGCCCGTCTTCGTCACTTTCTGTAACCAGACTTGGGCGTGAGCCCGTTGCGCATAAGCTTGCGCGGTGCGACGTGAGATCGGACGCTGGCTGGAAGGCCCAGGCCTGCCGCCCACAGACGGCACCCCCGGGGATCGGCTGGGCCTGCCGGCCGACGGCCCCGGTTCGCTGGCCAGTTACGGCGCCCGGTTCGGTGGCTACATCGTCGACGCGGTGCTGGCCAACCTGCTCGCCGGCGTGCCTGTGCTCTTCGGCGCGACCTATGGCGCCTCGACGCGCGGCCTGGTCGTGCTCGCGATCTTCCTGCTCGAGGAGCTCGTGCTGGTGAGCCTCACCGGCCAGACCGTCGGCATGCGGCTGTTCGGCTTCGGCGTGGTGAAGGTTCCCGGCGGCGGGCGGGCGCGCTTCCCGCTCGTCCTCGTGCGGACGCTGCTGCTCGCCCTGCTGATCCCGGTGTTCCTCGTCGACCGTGACCTGCGCGGCCTGCATGACCGCGCCGCGGGCACCGCCCCCGTAAGGGCGGCGCGCCGCGCCTAGGTCGCGCCGCGCCGCATGGAGCGGGAGAAGTCCGCTGGGACCTGCGCCCCAAGGGCCGCAGGCTCAGCTCTGGAGCGGGAGGCGGTAGCCCGCTGGGTCTCTCCGCCCCAGGCGCGCCGGTTTAGCGCGGGCGGCCGCTGCGGGGAATGTTGCGGGGGACCGGACCCTTCGGGATCGGCAGCGACGGACCGGTGCCCGCGACGGCCTTCAGCCGCCGGTCGAGCTGGTCGACATCGCGGCGGCGCAGCGTGCGCCGCAGCCGCATCAGGGTCGGCTGCAGCTTGGCCAGCGGGACCTCGCCCTCGCCGTTGCCGACGATCACGTCGGTGATTGGCACATCGCCGGCGACCCGGCGGATCCGGCGCACCTCGGTGGCGAGCAGGTCGCGGGCGCCTCGGCCCCGCCCCTCCGCGATGATCACGATGCCCGCCCGGCCGACGACGCGGTGCACGACATCCTGGTTCCTGTTCACCTGGACGGCCGGGGTGAGCCGCCAGTCGCCCCTCATCCGCTCGATGATGCCGGCGGCGGCGCCTGGCTTGCCCTCGAGCTCCGCGTAGGCGCTGCGCTGTACCCGGCGGCTGAACAGGTTGACCGCGACGAGGAGACCCAGCAGAACACCGAGGGGTGTCCACAGCCAGATCGGCCCGATGAAGAGGCCCAGCACGAGGAGCACCGCCAGCGGCACCACGAAGCCGAGCAGCATGATCCAGACGACTTTCGGGTCGCGCTGCCGCGTGACCTTGAAGACGAGACGGATCTGGGCGAGCCGACTGGGTGTGTCGGCCTCCTGCGTACGCGCGGCGCCACCCGGCTTCGCCGGGCCCTTCGTGCCGCGTGCCGGGGGCGTAGCCGGTGTGGCCGCGGCTGCCGCCGGCTTCTTCCTCAGTGCCATGCCCGCGAGCCTACGGCCTGTGGCGCGGGGCGCGGCCATGACCGCCGCGATGACGCCTCGTGAGGAGGACGACGGTGGGGTGGCGGCTGGCTGGGCCCGTGTTTCTCCGGGTTCCGGCGCCTCGCCTGGCCTTGCAGCGGGCCGGGCTGTCGGGTCTCCGGGAGCGCCCGACGAGCCGGATCAGCGGTGGGCGGCGGCGGGGCGCCGCGGCCTGGCCGCGGCGAACGAGGGCCGTGCCGGCGCGGCGGCGACCGAGCCGGCCGGGGAACCGGGCCCGCCGCCCTCGGCCCACCGGTAGCCGGAGGTGACGTGCAGGTCGGTGGCCGCGCGCCAGGCGTTGCGCCGGGCGGTGCGCTGACCGCCGTGCGGCAGCACCAGCAGGGTCAGTTCTTCCAGGGTCGACAGCAACGAGCGGAACACAGCGGGTCTGACCTCCCGACACGGTGGTGGTTCTYCCACCCACGCTCGTCGTCCCACCGACGGCGCCGTCCCGCCGRCACTCCGTCGGCGCCGCGCGGGGCCTGGCACGGGTGGCGGGCTTGCCGGTGTGGGGGAACGGGCTACCGGGAACGGAGGTGGATGGTGGTCGTGGGCGTTGCCAGCCCATGCGGCGGCGAGCACTCCCATTGGCGCGTACTCATGTCAGCGCGTGACTCGCGGTGGTGACCGCCAGGTGACGCTACGCCGAAGCCTAGTCCCGTGCCTGTCTGGTCACCAGTCGCAGCTGCTTACGGGAGTGCGTGTTCTAGCGCACAAAAAGAACTATCGATGCACAACCAGTTGGTACCCGGGTGAGTCGAGTGAGATTTCCGGGTTTGGCACCCTCGGGTCGGCCCTGCCGGCCCTGCCGGCCACGACGGCGTGGTGGCTCGCCGCCCGCCGGGTGAGTCGGCAGGTGACCGGATGCGGCCGGGCCCGCCGGTGCGACAGGATGGACGAGTGAGGATCATCGTCACCGGGGCGTCCGGGCTGCTGGGTTCGGAACTGGTGCCCGCGCTGCGGGCGGACGGCCACGACGTGGCGACACTCGTGCGGCGCGAGCCGCGAGGCCCCGGCGAGTTCCGCTGGGACCCGGCGCGCGGCGAGCTCGACGACGCCGCCCTCGTCGGCGTCGACGCGGCTGTGCACCTCGCGGGGGCCGGCGTCGGCGACCACCGGTGGACGGCGGACTACCGCCGCGCCATCCTCGACAGCCGGGTCCAGGGCACCCGGCTGCTGGCCGGCGCCCTCGCCGCGAGCGCGGGCGCCAACACCTCGCCGGCCGGCTCCGCGGGATCTGGATCGGGATCGCGGTCGCCGGCTGTCCTGCTGTCCGCGAGCGGTGTCGGCTGGTACGGGACAGCCGCCGACGACGAGGTCGACGAGACGGCGCCGGCGGGCGGTGGCTTCCTCGCGGACGTCGTGCGTGCCTGGGAGGAGGCGACGGTGGCCGCCGTCGACGCCGGCCTGCGGGTGTGCCTGCTGCGCACCGGCCCCGTCTTCGCCCGCCAGGGCGGGGTGCTCGCCCGCCAGCTGCCACTGTTCCGGGTGGGGCTTGGCGGGCGTCTCGGGTCCGGCCGGCAGTGGCTGGCCTGGATCGGCATCGACGACTGGGTGGCCGCCGTCCGTTTCCTGCTCGCCGCCGATGGGTCGGCTCCCGGCGAACCCCGGCAGGAGGCGGCCTCGAGGGTCGCGGGGCCGGTGAACCTGGTCTCGCCGAATCCGGTGACAGGGGCGGAGTTCGCCCGGACGCTAGGCGGGGTGCTGCACCGCCCGGCGTTGCTGCCCGTGCCCAGGTTCGCGCTGCGTGCCGTCGTCGGCGGCTTCACCGACGAAGGTGTGCTCGCCTCCCAGCGGGTGGTCCCACGAGTGCTGCTGGACGCGGGCTTCCACTTCCAGTACCCCGACCTGGCCGGCGCACTGCGCGCCACCCTGACCGACCAGCGTTCGTAGAACCGTCCCGAGGGATTCGTGGAACCGCCCCGCGAGGGAGGCGCCCGACGATGGCGCCTCGCGGTGGGGCGCCTCGCGGTGGGGCGCCTCGCGGTGGGGCGCCTCGCGCCCCACCGCGGTGCCCGGTCTATTCGAGGTAGTCGCGCAGCTTCTGGGAACGCGACGGATGCCGCAGCTTCGAGAGCGTCTTCGACTCGATCTGCCGGATCCGCTCCCGCGTCACCCCGAACTCCCGACCGACCTCCTCCAACGTCCGAGGATGCCCATCCGTCAACCCGAA
>NZ_MBLN01000099.1:0-87657 GCF_001854645.1 Pseudofrankia sp. EUN1h
GGGGTCGGTGACGTCCCAGAGCCGCACCGTCTTGTCGGCGCTACCGGTGGCGAGGGTGCGTCCATCCGCCGCGAACGCCACCGACAGCACGGGCAGGGTGTGACCGATGAGGGGCCGGCGGATCGGTTCGGGATTGGCTGACAGCGGCTCGGGGGCTGGTCGGGCGAGACGGGGGAAGGCGGGTGCGTCGATGGGAGGGGCGCTGCGTGYGGGTACKGGGAACTCGGGAGCGGAAGTGGGCTTGGCTCGGCCGGTCACGGTGCCACGAATCTGATCAAGAATGTGCCGATGGGCGTCCTCCGCGCTCCGGTTGAAGAGGTCGATGGACACGACAACGCCAAGCAGACCCGGGCGTGGGCAGTCCTCGATACGGACCGGCAACAGTTTGCGGGCGAAGCCGTTGGGGTCGGCGGCCTGGGCGGCTTCCCACTCCTGGCGGCCGTAGATCGAGTCCAGGTAGGCGGCAGACAGGATCGCGATCGTCCGCTCGGAATGTTGGACGCCTTCGCCCATGCGGAACCGCCAGTTCGAGCCGGCAACGAAGTCCCACGCCTGAATCAGAACGCGGTATCCGGCGTCCTCCAACTGCCAGGCCACCCACTCCGCCCAGCCACGGTCCACGCTCGTGTAGGAGACGAAGAAGTCCCATCCCTCGTCCCGCGGCGATGCCCCCAAATCCACCACACCACAGATCTTCGCACCGCGTCAGGACCGCATGACGCCAGACAGGACATGGCGCAGCGGCGGCAACTCACCAACTGATGGTGGCAGCACGGGAGGCCGCCGGTGATAGCGGCTGGGGTCGAGTTGTCGAGTAGGGCAGCACGTCGAGCATCTTCCGGGATCAAACATGGAACCGTGAAGTCTCGCCGGCCGCCGGCCCGTTGCCAGGTCAAGGACCTCGGTCGAGCCAGCACCTCCGAAGGTCATGTTGGCGATATTCGGAATCGGACCCGGCGCACGATACTGGCCGCGTGGAACTGGCCAAGGGCGCGAACACCGTTCTCGGTGACCGGCATGTCGAGATCATCGTGAGCTGGCCCGCCGCCGACGCCGCTGGACGCCCGTCCCCGTCGTTGGATGTGTGCGCGCTACGGCTCGACGCCAACGGGAGGGCTCGCGAGGACGCCGATCTGGTCTTCTTCAACGCGCCGAGCAGCCCTGACGGGTCGGTCCGCCACCGCGGCCGCACGCCGGACGGCGCGGGCGAGGCGGTCACCGTCGACATCAACCGCCAGCCGGCCGACGTGGCGTCGATCGTCATCACCGCCACCGTCGACGTCGCCACCCCGCACCTGACGTTCGGCGGGCTGACCGTGTCGGCCCGGGTCACCGGCCTCGCCACGGGTACGGAGCTTGTCCGCTTCACCCCGCCGCGGCTGGACGCGGAAAGGGCCCTCATCCTCGTCGAGATCTACCGCCGGTCCGGTGCATGGAAGATCCGCGCGGTGGGCCAGGGCTACGCGTCCGGCCTCGCGGGCCTGGCCACCGACTACGGCATCGACATCTCCGCGGACGTGGGCGTCGCCGCCGCGCCGTTTCCGGTGACGGTGTCCGCGGCGTCGGTGTCCGCGGTTTCCGCGGCGTCGGTTTCGGCGGTTTCCGCGGCGTCGGCGTCCGCACACGCCGCGGCCGTTCTGCCGCCGCGGTCAGCCGCCGCGGCCGACCCGCCGTCGACGGAGAGTTCGGGCCTCGACATGCGCACCCGGCTCGATCTGCGCAAGAGGACCGTCCACACCGTTCTGACCGGGCACGGCATCCCTGAACACCGGGCCCGTGTGGCGCTGGCGCTCGACGCCAGCGGCTCGATGACGACGCATTACCAGACGGGCATCGTCGCCCGCGTCGTGGAGCGGGTGGCGGCCGTCGCCGCGACCATGGATGACGACGCGACGCTCGACGTCTGGTCCTACGCGACCATGCCACTYGCGCTGCCACCTCTGCGGGCCGACCAGCTGGCCGAGTGGATCCCGCTGTATGTCCGGATGTCCTACCCGGGGACCGGACAGGGCGGCAGGGACGCGACGCTCGCCCGCGAGCGCGCCGCGCGGGCCGCCGGCCGGCGGATACCCAGGTGGTATCTCCTCGGCGAGGAGAATGTGGAACCAAGGATTATGAGGCGGATCGTCGCGCATTACCAGCGGCTCCCATCCCCACCGCCCGCACTCGTTCTGATACTCACCGACGGTGGCATCTACCATAGCGCGCAGATCGCGAAGCTGCTGCGGAAGACATCGAATCTGCCGATCTTCTGGCAGTTCGTCGGCCTCGGGCAGGCCGAATACGGAATCCTGGAGAAGTTCGACACGCTCTCTGGCCGCGTCGTCGACAACGCGGGCTTCTTCGCCGTCGACGACATCGACGCGATCGACGACGAGACGCTCTACCGGAGACTTCTCGGCGAGTTTCCGACCTGGTTGCGGGCGGCCCGCGTCGCTGGTATTCCAGCATGACGTACGAATTCCGGCGGCGTGGCGTATGCGCGTGGGCGTGGGCGCCGGTGATCGGGCGGGATTCTCGGCGCCAGAGCGAGGAACCCTAATTACTCAGGTCTCGCATCGGATCTGGTCATGGGTTGTGGGGCGGATCCCGGCTTCCCGCCCGCCACAACCCATGGGTGGATGGACGTGCGCAGCGGAGCGGCGGCCCGGGCGCCCGGGAAATCCCGGGCGTCGCGTCAGACGTCAGGGGCGCCAAACGGCGCTGGTCGTGACTCTGACGTCGGACAGGACGAGCACCCAGCCGCCCGAGCGCCCGGGCGGCGCCCCGACCGGGCCCGGGCCGGGCTCCAGGCGGGGTTGACTCCGCGATCGCCAAGACGATCCCAGGGCGATTGCGTTCTTGCGTGCCAGGGCTCCGAGGATCTCACCGGATCATGAAATTCGACGCCGACGTTTCTAGCCGGTGGGCACCTGGGTGGGTGCGACGACGGATTCGACCAGGCCGGTCGAGACGTCGTAGACGAGGCCCGACACCAGGTAGCCGGGGCTCCGGACCTCCTGCCTGATGACGCCGACGTCGACTCGTACCGAGCCGTACGGGTCGCTGACGGCCTTGGCGCCTGGCTCATCGATCGGGATCTCGAAGTAGCCGGCCAGCAGTTCGGGGAAAGAGGCGAGATCCGTCATCCCGCAGTCGGTGTGATGCAGGATGACCAGGTTCCAGTCCCCTGGGCGGCGGCTTTCCGCATTGGCCTGGCCGACCTTTCCCAGCATCGCCATCGTGCGGAGTGTCGCGGCGTGATCCGCCCTCCGACATTGCGGATCACGGCGGCCTCGCCCTGCTCGAGGCCCAGCACGTGGGTCGGGTCGACGCGCGGGTCGACGCAGCCGACGACCATCAGGTTGCCGCTGGGGTTTATGGTCAGATTGGCCGAGAATCGGCTGGCGGCGAACTCCGCGTTGCGCCCGATCAGGTCAGCGGTGCCGGTCACGACGTGCCCCTCACAGGTGTGTGGTGCTCGATGTTCCCCGAGGCTTCCTTACGGCCGGTGCGCGGCGGACCCATCAGACCGAGCACCCACCGATCTCCGGCAGGACATCGGTGCCGCCGGAGGACCACGTTCGGCGACGATATCGGCGGCCCCTGCCTTCAGGCGGTAGGCAAGCTCGGAGACACGTGGGCTCGGCCGTCGGTGACCGCCACACGCCCTTGATCGCCAGCGACGTGTTGCCAGCGTCGTGATTTTGGCGCATTCGCGACGACGGCAACACGTGCGCGGCGATCACGGGGGTGAACGTGGCCGAGGCGGCGCTAGTCGTCCGCTCGGCGCGGCGGGTCCATGGGTGGGAGCGCTCGGGACTCCGCCCGGCCGGTTCCGGTGATCGGCTCCGGTACCACTCCCCTGGCGTAACGCCCGGGCCCGGTCCCCACCAGGCGGGTGAGGTGGCGCGTCAGGTGGGACTGGTCGTAGAACCCAGCCATCGTGGCCGCCTCCGCCGGGCGGTGGCCGGCGAGGAGCAGGCGGCGGGCCAGGTCGAGGCGGCGACCGATCAGGTACTGGTGCGGCGGCAGACCGTACTCCCGCCGGAATGCGCGCACGAGGTGTGCCGGGTGGGCGTTCAGGGCCTGGGCCGCCTCGTCGAGCGACAGGCCCCGCGGCACGCTCCCGTCCAGGAGGTCCCGCAAGCGGCGGGCCACCCCGGAGTCCCGACGGACGGGCGGGTCGCCGAGCCGAGGACGCAGGTGCCCCAGCAGTCGCTCCCTGATCAGCGCGAGCCGGCTCTGCGCCTCGAGCAGCTCATGCGGACGCGCGAGCAGGTTGTGCAACTGGTGGACGCCGTGGCGCAACGCCGCGTCCCGCAGGCTCGGGGCGTCGACCGCCGCGCCGACCAGGCGATCGTCGAGCAGAGCGCGGTCCAGGTACAGGACCCGCTTTCGAAACCCCTCCGGACGGACCGAGCGACCGTCATGGGGGACATCCGGCGGCAGCAGCGTCACGAACGGGGGCACCGCGCCGTGCTCACGCCGATCGAGGTCGTACCGCACAACCCCTTCGTCGATGACGAGCAGGGTCCAGGCGTCATGGGTGTGCGACGGATACGCGTGCTCGGTGAAACGGGCGTGGAAGACCTCGACGATTCCGCTCACCGAGGGCCGCCACGCCGCGATGTCCGAGCGTGCGGCCATGTCAAGAACGTACAAGACACCCGTGCCGGCGCCGGACAGATTGCACCCATGCCCCCTGCACCCATGTCAACAGACGGATCCGTCCCCTTCACCACCAAGATCGCCGTTGTGGTGCGCGATGATCTGGCGACCTGGCAACGGCTCAACGTATGCGCGTTCCTCGTCAGCGGCATCGCCGCCGCGAATCCGGAGCTGATGGGCGAGCCGTACGCCGACGGCGACGGCACGCCGTATCTGCCGATGTTCCGCCAGCCAGTCCTCGTCTTCTCCGGGTCGAAGGAGACCATCACGGCCGCGCATTCCCGTGCGCTGGCACGGGGCATCACGCCGGCGGTCTTCACCTCCGATCTGTTCGCGACCGGGAACGACCGCGACAACAGGGCAGCAGTGCGGGCGGTCCTGCGCGATCGGCTCGACCTGGTGGGCCTCGCCGTCCACGGCCCGCGGAACGCCGTCGACAAGATCCTCAAAGGAGCCCACCTGCATACCTGATCGACGCCAGGTCGACCTACCGCGAGCGGCGGATACAGCCCCGAACGGTTCGGAAAGGCCACAGCCCCGAGCGGTTCGGAAACGCTGACGCCGCCGGCGGTCTGGCGCGGCGGGCCGTGGAGGAGTCCGGACCGTCCTGGAGGCCAGGGCTGGTCCGTCACGCGGTCAGCGGGTCGGTGAGACGAACTCGGGCTGGTCGAGCACCCGCAGCCAGCTGCCGTCGGGCTGGCGCCGGACGACCTGCGCCCGGGCGCCGGCCCCGTCCCCGGGCGGCGTCGAGGTGAGGGCGATGTCGCCGCTGACCAGGGTCGGCAGCGGCTCCTCCGGCTCGAAGCGAGGACGGTTGGCCAGCACCTGTGCCCACAGCGCACGGATCGCCTCCCGGCCCACCGTCTGGCCGCCCGGCGGGTAGGCCAGCACCGCGTTCTCCTCGTAGAGCTCGGCGACTCCGGCCGCGTCACCGGCGTTGGACCGCTCGACGAACAGGCGGGTGATGTCCTCGGGCCGCATGGCCTTTTCGTAGGGCATGTTCCGCTCCTTCCAGGGGTCCGGCTCGTATGCCTCTCAGACTGGTCACTTGCCAGCCAGAAGTCCAACAGATGATTCTTCTGGAAGCTAGAATCTGGAGTCATGGAACTGCGGCAGCTGGAGTACTTCGTCGCGGTCGCCGAGGAGCGGAACTTCACCCGCGCGGCCGAGCGGGTACGGATCAGCCAGTCCGGCGTCAGCGCCCAGATCCGCCAGCTCGAACGCGAGCTCGGCGCCGAGCTGTTCGACCGCTCGGCGCGCGCCGCGACCCTCACCGTCGCGGGCAAGGCCGCGCTGGAACACGCCCGCGCCGCGCTCGCCGCCGCGGCGGCGGTCGACGAGGCGGTCGACGAGGTGACCGACCTGATCCGGGGGCACCTCACCGTCGGCATGGTCTCCGGCTGCACGCTGGCGCCGCTGTTCGACGCCCTCGCCGCCTTCCACCGGGCACATCCCGGCGTGGAGCTCGCACTGCTGGAGGACRGGTCCACCCAGCTCATCGAGGGAGTCCGCACCGGGACGCTCGACCTGGCCCTGGTAGGTACCGCGGGCACCACACCGCCGGGACTGGAGGCGTTCACCATCTTCAGGGACCGCCTCGTGGCCACCGTCCCGGCCGGTCACCCGCTGGCAGTGCGCGCGACACGGGGGTCGGGCGTCGCCCTGCGCGAGGTGTGCTCGTACCCGGTCGTGTGCATGCCGCCCGGCACAGGCCTGCGCACGATGTTCGACCAGGCCCGCGCCGAGCAGCGGATCGAGGCCAGGGTCGCGTTGGAGGCGAGCGCGCCGGACGCCATCGCCGGCCTCGCCGTCCGCGGGCTCGCCGTCGGGATCCTCAGCGACTCGATGGCCGCGTTCTACCAGGATCAGCTCACCGCGCTGACCATCGAGGACGCGCCGGCGCCCGTCCTGCTGTCCCTGGTCTGGCGCACGGCTCACGGTCCGGCGGTGCGCGAGCTGGTCGGGCACACCCGGCGGACGTTCGCCGACCAGGGACCAGGCCCGGCCTGACGGCGGGTCCGCCCGGACCAGCCGACGGTCGGACGAGGACCAGACGGTCGGACGCAGCCTGGACGGTTGGACGAGGGCAACGGTTGGACGCAGCCCGATTAGTTGGACCAAGGCCAAATAATTGACGAAGGCCACACGGCCGGACGAAGGCGGCGCGCGTGGGCGGGTTCCTCCTACGATGCGACTGCGCGTCGCCGCCGGCGACCGGCCCGTGGACGACGTTGCCGCCCTGCTCACCGCGGGTGGTGGTACGCCGTCCGGCGGCCTTCTCCCGCGAATGAGGAACTGCCATGATGATCGATCTGGACCCGGTTCTCGACACGTTGGCGCTCACGCGGGTCGCCGACGACCGCTATCGCGGGGAGAACCTGCCGATCGGCACGGGCGTGGTCTTCGGCGGGCAGATTCTGGCGCAGGCGATCATCGCCGCGCTGGTCGGGCAGGACGGGAAGTCGGTCAAGACGGTCCACACCGTCTTCGCCCGCGGCGGGGTCCCGGACCGGCCCATGGAGATCAGCGTCGACCGCGTGCACGGCGGGCGGACGTTCGCGAGCAGCACCGTGACTTTCAGCCAGGACGAGAAGGTGCGCAGCCGATCGATGGTCCTGCTGTCCGCCGAGGAGCCCGACCTCATCCGGCACGCCGACACCCCGACGCCCGCGCCGTCGCCCGCGCCCACCGAGAAGGCGGTCCGTCGCCTGCAGAGTGTGATCGTCGGCGATGTCGACCTCAACAGCCCCGACCTGGTCGGCCCGCCTKACCTCGACGTGTGGTCGCGCTGGGCCGACGCCCCCGACGACCCCGGGACGAGTCAGGCGCTGATCGCGTTCGCGAGCGAGAGCTTCCTGATCGGGACGGCGATGCGCCCGCACGAGGGGGTCGGCCAGGCACAGGGTCACGTGACGCTGTCGACCGGCGTCATCAGCCACACCATCACGTTCCACCAGGCGTGTGACGCTGGCAGCTGGTTGCTGTCGCGGCTGCACAGCTCATACACGGGCGGCGGACGTGCCTACGGACGCGGCGACATCTTCACCGAGGACGGCCGCCTGGTCGCGTCCTTCGTCCAGGACAGCATGATCCGTGCCATGCAGACGTCCGTGGACGGCTCCCGGCCAAGGTTGTAGGCGCCCAACACCGACGATCCGGCGGACCGCTGACGGCGGGACCGCGGGATCGTCAGCCGACGGTCAACCCGAACACCAGCAGCGAAAGCGCGTAGCAGGCGACCACGAGGGCGGCGCCGACAACCTGCCTGCGCCGGCTCCTCGCCACGCCGGGCAGCAGCCAGAAGGCGAATGTCCGGTTCACCAGCGGCATGAGGATCCAGGTCAGTGCGGCGACGCTCAGGACGTTGCCGAGGAAGAAGACCAGGAATTCGGGTACACCGCCGCCGGCCAGCGCATCGCCGACGGTGACGGTCACTACCATGACCGTCGGGTAGAGCGCGAGCAGGACCATCATCGCCTGTTTCCAGTTCGGCGGCTGCTCCGCCCGGCCGCTGGCGTCGCCGAATCGGAACCAGCCGCTGAAGGAGGAACCCACCTTCCGGACGTCGAAACCGCTGACATGGTCGCGGCCGTCCTCGATCAGGCGGCGCCGGGTGGAGGAGTCCAGCCATTCCTCCAGGTGACGCATCGAGTCGTACCGGAACACGGCGACCCACCGTTCCTGCACGCCGCGAACCGGCTGGAACAACTCGTAGCCCAGGAATCCAGGCGTGGTGGTCTGGACCTTGCGCACCTTCTCCTGCCAGGCGAGGAATGCCCTCTCGTGGCCCGGGCGGACGTCGTGTGCGACTACCGCCGACACGATGTCACGGTCGGGCGGCTCACCCGCGAGGATCTCCTGCCTGCCCGGACCGCTGAACAGGTCACGGCCCTCGTCGAGCAGGCGCCTGCGGTCGGGCGAAGCCAGCCAGTCGCGGAGCTGGGTGACGGTCCCGAACCGGAACACCGCGACCCAGGAACGGTCATTTGCGGACGTGGGTGGGTAGAGCTCCGCGGCCTCGAAACCGGGGCGCCGCCGAGCCGCGTCGTCTGTTCGCTCCTGCCAGCGCAGATAGTCGCGTTCCCGTCCTTCGCGCACGTCGACGATCATGACGGCGGTCGCCGCGCCGCCATCGACATCGGTGCCGACTCCGGTGCCGGAACCGACACCGATGTGACCGTTCCGCGAGTTCTCCACCACGCCGAGAGTAGGCCGACAAAACGAGCCCGGCGACCGCGCCACCCCTTATTCACCATTTTGCGTTCTCAGCGCTCCGACGCCGCGAACGACGCCAGGAACAACGACGCTAGGAACAACGCGGACATGGGTACACCCGAACATTGCAAAGACGCCGCCGGCGCGCGGCGGCACGGTAGTACGACGCGGCGGCACGGCTGTACGACCAGACGGCGGAAATGAGGGCGGAAATGGACAAGCGGGCATTGATGGGCGAGGCGGCGCGGCTGGCGACCCAGTCGGTCCAGAACGGCTGGGGCGGACCGTTCGGTGCCGTGATCGCCAAGGACGGTGACATCATCGCTCGCGGCCAGAACCGTGTCCTGCTGACCGGCGACCCCACGGCGCATGCCGAGGTCGAGTGCATCCGCAAGGCGATCCAGGTACTCAACCCGGACGGCCCGACGATCAGCCCGGACGAGCAGAACCGCACGACACTTCAGCTCGTCCCCCGGCCGCCAGGCTCCCCCGACCTCGTCCCCGAGCGGGCCCGGATGCTGCTCGGCTATTCGCTCTACACCGCCGGCATCCCGTGCCCCATGTGCATGAGCGCCATCTACTGGTCCCGGATCGACGACGTCTATTTCAGCAGCGACCTCGACGCGACCCAGGGAATCGGCTTCAGCGACGCCTTCCAGTACGAGGACTTCAGCCGGCCGCTCGACGACCGCTCGATCCACGTCGAACAGCTCAGCCCCGAGCTGGGCGAACAGGCGTACGCCACCTGGAACGAGAAGCCCGACCGCCATCCGTACTGACCGGACCGCCGGGCACGTTCCCGACAGGCCGGCGCGGCCCCGGCCCGCCCCACAGGATCAGCGGAAGGCGGGGGCGAGCGGCAGTGGCACGGGGCCCCATTCGCGCAGGGTCGCGGCATGGAGTGTGGCGGCGAGCTGGCGCAGGGCGGGTAGCGGGGCGTCCGTCTGGTCGGCGGCCCACCGCAGGCGATGCTGCAGCAGGGCCCGGCGGGTCGGGACGAGGTCATGGCGGGCGGGATCGGCCGGGCGCGGGTCGCCGTCGAGGGCGGCCTCGAGGAACCAGCCGGCGGAGATGAACACCCACGTGAGTGCGGCCTTGACGAGGTCGCGGTCGAAGGTGGAGGTCGTCACGACCGGCAGGGTGGGCGCGAGCGCCGCGCGCCAGTGCTCCAGCGCGGTGGCGGCGACCGGGGCGGGCAGCCGCCAGCCGCACCAGCACGACGGCCAGGGCACCCTCAGGTAGGCGGCGTCCCAGGCGACGTGCCGGTACTCGGCACCCTCGAAATCGATCAGTACCGGGCCGTCGGTCGTGACGATGGCGTTGTCGGGGCAGATATCGCCCGGGGTCATCGCGCCGGGTCGACCGGGATCCGACACGTCGAGGCCGGTGGCGACCGCGTGCAACTCGTCCCAGGCGGCCGGGTTCGCGGCGACGTCGAGCCGGGGCAGCACACGACGCAGCACGGCCACCGTCTGGCCGACCGTCTCCGCCGAGGTGTCGAGGCTCGGCGTTCCCAGCGGGGACAGCGCGGCGAGTTGTTCGGCGAAGGAGTCGCGTAGCCCGGCGGTATCGGCGTGGAACGAGCCGAGCGCCCCTGCCCAGGAGAGCAGGGACGTCTCGGCGGCGCGCGGTGTCGCACCGAGCAGCCGGTCGGCCAGCGTCGGTCCCGTGCCGAGGTCGTCGAGGACCAGCAAGCTCGGATCGGATCCGGCGGCCAGTAGCCGCACGGCCCCTGGAACCGCGCGGGCCGTAAGAAGCCGCAATGCCGCCTCCTCGCGAGCCGCGCCGTCGCCCGCACTCACGGCCGTCTTCACCACCAGCCGGTGGTACCGGCCGTCCCGGCCCTGAGCCGACACGCGCAACACCTGGTTCCGGTTGCTGCCTCTCAGCCGCTCCCCGACCATCACATCGACCACGCCAAGGACGGGTTCCAGCGCGGCCTCGACCGCTCGCCGCATCGCCTCGACGGACACTCCCCCAGCCTTTCAGACCGCGGCCGACCGCGACCCGCGCCTTTGGCCTATGGCCTTTGGCTCGCCGGCTTCGTCGCGGGATTCCCTCGGCCTACGGAGCCAACGCCCTCAGGCCGTCGCCGGTCAGCAGGTAACCGGGCGCGACGGTGGCGGTGTCGGCCCGCACCAGGCCGACCAGGGCGGTCCCGGCGATCTCGGGGGTGAGGGGCTCACCCAGCTGGCGGAGGTAGTCATCCTCGGACTGGCCACCGCGCGCCGCGTAGGCCCGGACCGCGGGGCGCCCGAGGTCGGTCAGTGGCGTCAGCCGGGGAAGCACCGCGGTGAAGGTGATTCCCAGACCGGCGCGGTCCGCCTCGTCGCGCGCGTAGCCGGTGATCAGGCGCTGGGTGGCCTTGGCACCGGCATATCCGCCGCTGAGCGGGGACCCGGCCATCGCGGCGCCGCTACTGACCACGATCACCGTGGCACCAGGCCGCAACGGCCGGAGCAGCGCCTCCCGGAGCCAGTGGAACGCGATCCGGACGTCGGTGTGCCAGTTGGCCGAGAACGTCTCCCAGGTCTGGTGGTGCAGCGGACGCATCAACGGGCTGGCGCCGGCGACCAGAACGACGATCGACGGCTCGTGGCGGTCGAGGAGGCTCCCCGCCGCCGCGGCGTCGGCTGCGTCGGCGACCTCGGTCCGGATGCGGGCGTCGGTGGCGGCGAGCTCCGCCAGCGCCGCGCCGGTGCGGGCGACCGCGACGGTCGGGGCCCCCGCCTGGGCGAAGGCCCGGGCGATCCCCCGTCCCAGGCCCCGGCTCGCGCCGACGACGAGCGTGGTCCGGTCCGACAGGTCACTCATGGCTTCCTCCGGTCGATGCTGTCGGGATCGCGGTGAGGTCGCGGCGACCGGGGACTGCCGCGGCGGCGATGATCCCGACGGCGGAGAACGCCGCCCCGATCCACAGGGCCGCGGTGAAGTGGTCGACGAACGTCCGCGTGGACGTGTAGACGCCGGAGCCCGCGAAGACGGATGCCAGGATCGCGATCCCGAACACGCCGCCGATCTCGCGCACCGCGCTGTTGGTGCCCGACGCGACGCCCATCTCCGAGGCGGGCACCGAGCCGACGACCACGCCCGCGACGGTCGGGAAGCACAGCGATATCCCGACGCCGGCGACGCCGAGCGCCACCGCCAGCCACCGGTAGCTCATCCCCGGTTCGGCGATGGCGGCGATCCAGCCCAGCCCGGCGGCCTGCAGGGCCAGGCCCGCGACCAGGAAGGGACGGTTCCCGAACCGGTCGGCCAGCGCGCCGGCGATGGGCGCGACCACCATCGGGGCGCCCGTCCACGGCAGGGTCCGCAGGCCCGCCGCGAGCGGCGAGTATCCGAGCCCGGTCTGCAAAAACTGCATCATCAGGAACAGCACGCCGAACAGCGACGCGTACATGAAGAAACTGACGCCGTTGGCGGCGTTGAACGCCCGCGACTGGAACAACCGCACCGACAGCATCGGCGTCGCGGTGCGCCGCTCCCACACCACGAACGCCGCGACCAGGACGACGCCTGCTCCGAGCGCGCCGATGGTCTGTCCGCTGTCCCAGCCGACCCGGCTGGAGCGGATCAGGCCCCAGGTGATGCCGAAGAACCCGGCGGCGGCCAGCGCCAGCCCGACGATGTCGAGCTGCGACCGGGGACCGAAGCTCTCGGTAAGGCGTGCCATGGACAGCGGTACCAGCGCCAGGCCGACGGGGACGTTGAGCCAGAAGATCCAGTGCCAGCTGATCCCGCCGACGATGGCGCCGCCCACGACCGGCCCGAGCGCGACCGCCAGCCCGGTGATACCGCCCCACAGCCCGATCGCGGCGCCCCGCCGGTCGGCCGGGAAGGCCTCGCTGATCAGGGTCAGCGTCATGGGCATGACGGCCGCCGCCGCCACGCCCTGCACGCCGCGGGCCGCGATGAGCACGCCGACGCTCGGTGAGAGCGCCGCCGCGGCGGAGGCAAGGGTGAACCCGAGCAGGCCGATCCAGTAGGTCCGCTTGCGTCCGTACCGGTCGCCGAGGGCGGCCCCGGTCAGGAGCGCGACCGCGAACGCCAGGTTGTAGGCGTTCACCGTCCATTCGAGGTCGCCGAGATCGGCGTGCAGGCTAGCCCGCAGCGCGGGCAGGGAGTTGGCCACCACCAGTGTGTCGAGCGCGGTCATGAACACCCCGAGCGAGGCCAGGATCAGCGTCCAGGCCCGGCGCGCCGGCTGGGCGCCCGGCTCGGCGGGCAGTGCGGTCGAAGCAGTGCGGGTGGTCGGGGCCCGGTCGCTCCGGCCTGGGTCCGGCTCCACGCCCGGACCCGGAGCCGGAGCCGGGGCCGGAGCCGGAGCCGGGGCCGGCTCGGCGCCGGGCCCGGTAGTCGTCGATGACACTGACATGTCGCGTCGTTTTCCCTTCGGTCGCGCCCTCGTGGGCGTCCGCACGCCGTCGACCGCCGGGGCCGCCAGGTCGCGCTGCGGTCCGCGGTCGGTGCGGATGCGTTCGAAGGAACAGAACCGGCGCTCGCCGGAAACTGGGCGGCCCGACGGCGACCAGTTCCGCCCACGCCCGGTGTCAGTAGGTGGAGAGGCGACCAGACGGCGGTGGCAGACACGGAGGTGGCAGATGTCGGCGGAACTGCTCCAGCGGGCCCGCGACGGTGACCGCGACGCGTTCGCCGACCTCGTCGAGCCCTACCGCGGCGAACTGGCCGTGCACTGCTACCGAATGCTCGGTTCGCTTCAGGACGCGCAGGACGCGGTGCAGGAGACGCTGCTGTCCGCCTGGCTCGGCCTGGCCGGCTTCGAAGGACGATCGTCGGTGCGGACCTGGCTGCACCGGATCGCCACCAACCGGTGCCTCAACCTGCTGCGCTCGTCCATGCGGCGGCCGACGACCACGTCGCCGCTGCCCGCGCCACCGCCCGAGCCGACCCACCTGGGTCCGGAGCCGACGCACCTGGGTGAGGTCCCATGGCTGCAGCCGTATCCGGACGCCCTGCTGGAGGGGCTGCCCGACGAGGCGCCGGGACCCGAAGCCCAGTACGCCTCCCGCGAGGCCGTCTCGCTCGCGTTCGTCACCGCCGTCCAGCTGCTGCCGCCAAACCAGCGGGCCGTCCTGATCCTGCGAGACGTGCTCGGGTACCGCGCGAGCGAGACCGCCGACCTGCTCGGGCTCACCGGCGACGCGGTCACCAGCGCGCTGCGGCGCGCCCGCGCGACGATGGACCCGGCCCGTTCGCCTGGCCCGCCGCCGCCGGCGCCGCGCAGTCCCGAGGAACGCGCGCTGCTCGACCGCTTCGTCGCCGCCTTCACCGACCTGGACGTCGACGCGCTCGTGGCGCTCATGACGGACGACGCCTGGGTGCGGATGCCGCCGCTGCCGTTCGAGTACCGCGGCCACGAGGCCATCCGCCAGTTCTTCACCGCCATCCGCTCCCGCCTGCGGCGGATCGACCACCTGGTGCCTGTGCGCGCGAACGGTCAGCCCGCGTGGGGCGAGTACCTGCGCGATCCGGTCACCGGCGGCCTACACCTCGCCGGGATCATCGTGATCGATGTCGCCGGTGACCTGATCTGCGAGCTCACCCGCTTCGAGACGACGGTCGCCCCGTACTTCGGCCTGCCCCGAACCCTCGACTAGGGCGCCTTCACCCAGCGTTGACCCAGCCGCACCACCGCGCCACGGGCCGATCTTCGAGGCACCGACCGACCGGCGTTGCTGTGGATGACTGTGCCCACTCCTCACATCCCACAGGTCGCCGCCCGCTTCGGCGCGCTCAGCGGTATCGGTCAGGCCGTGACGGCGCGCAGCACCGCGACGACTACGGCGAGCGCGCCTACGGCGATCGGCGGTGCCAGGGCCGCCCCCAGAAACCGCGCCCGCAGGTGCAACACGACGGCGCCGGCCATGAGCAGCGCTGCGCCGACGGCCGCGGCGATGCCGAGGGGCGCCCGCCACAACCCGGCCACCAGGCCGACGGCGGCGAATGCCTCCGGGAGACCGACCGCGGTCCACAACCGCGGCGACACGCCGAGGCGGTCACGCAGCAGCAACGTCTGCTTGTCTGGATTGGCCTTGCGGACCGTGGACTGTGCCATCACGGCGGCGAGAAGCACGGACAGCACGGCGGTGAGAACGAACATGGAAGACCCTTCGCTATAGTGGCGGTGAAATGAGGTGAGCATGACTGTAGCGAAAAAATCGCGGCCTTACCATGCCCCGCGACGGGCAGAGCAGGCCGCGGCGACCCGAGACGCGATCATTTCGGCCGCGTCGGCGTTGTTCGCCGAGCACGGGTACGCCACCACCACGATCGCGGCGATCGCGAAGCGCGCCCGGGTCACGCCGAAGTCGGTCTATGCGGTGGCCGAGAAACCTCAGCTGCTACTGCTCGCCGTCGACCGGGCAATCGTCGGCGACGACGAGCCGGTCGCGCTGGCCGACCGGCCCGAGATGCAGGCGCTGTTCGCCACTCGCGATCCGGAGGCGCAGGCCCGGCTCGCCGCTCGGATCGGAGCGCCGACCCTGCTGCGGCTCTACCCGATCTACCGCGCGTTCGAGCAGGCCGCCGTCACCGACCCAGCGCTGCGCGAGGCGTGGCGCGAATCCCAGCGCCAGCGCCACGCCGACGTGCGGCGGGTCGTCGGTGCCGTGGCCGAGGCCGGCGGTCTGCGGCCCACCCTGTCCGTCGACGACGCCACCGACACGCTGTGGGCGCTTGTGGGCTGGCACGCGGTCGCGCTGCTCGTTGAGGAACGCGGTTGGGACCTCGCCCACCTCACCCGCTGGCTCGAAGATGTCTTCGTGTCATTGCTCGGCCCGGCGTCTGAGGGCAACCCCCGCTGAGGACGGCGTGGACGGCGTCGTCCTACCCGCGCTCGCCGCCCTCCCCAACCAGATCACGCCGCTGATCGTCTGGGACGCGCGAGAGAGGCAGCGTTCCTGGAAGGCTGTTGGGCGGCCCGCCGCGATCGTCAGCAGAATGAGGCTGGGCCGCGGCTGTACGCGGCCGTGGGACCGGTGGCGGCGAGGAGCGGAGCGAAGCGGATGCACACGGTGGGGATCGTGCTGCACCCTCTTCGCGACTCGTCTGAAGCGGTGACCGCCATCGTTGACTGGGCCGCCGGCCGCGGTGCCCAGGTGCTCGGCGTCGAGGAGGAGATCCGGCGGTTGGGATGCGCCGCCCTTCCGGTGCCGGCGGCGGAGCTGGGCGGTCGCAGCGACTTGATCGTCAGTCTCGGCGGCGACGGCACGATGCTGCGGGCGATGCGGCTGGCCGACGGCGGACACGCGCCCGTGCTCGGCGTCAACCTCGGCAGGCTGGGCTTCCTGGCCGAGGTCGACGTACCCGACCTGCCCGACGCCCTGTCCGCGATCGACCAACATCTGTACACGGTCGAACCGCGGCTCGCGGTCGACGCCGAGGTGCACGGCGAGACGGTCACCGCGTTCAACGACGTCGCGGTCGTACGGGTACCCGGTCACGGCATCGCCGCGGTCTCCCTGCTGGTCGGCGGCCGGCCGTTCGTCAGCTACGCCGCCGACGCGGTGGTCGTCGCCACACCGACCGGATCGACCGCCTACAGCTTCTCCGCCGGGGGGCCGATCGTCAGCCCGTCGGTCGAGGCGCTGCTCGTCACCCCGGCGGCGCCGCACTCGGCGTTCAACCGCGGGCTCGTGCTGTCGGTGCAGGACGCGCTGGCTCTGGACGTTCTGCCGACGAGTGGCCGGCTCGCGGTCGAGGTCGACGGCCGCGTGTCCGGCTACGTCGAGCCGGGCGCGTGCGTCATCCTGCATCCACGGCCCGCCGCGGCGCACGTCGTCCGCCTCGGCCGGACGACGTTCTACGAGCGCGCGCAGCGCAAGCTGCGGCTGATGGGATCAGCCGAGGTCGAGCCTGCGCCGGCCCGGCCGCGCGACGGCCGTTCCACACCGTCATGATCCGCTGACCCGCTGACCCGGCCGGGACATCGACACGTCCCACGCGGGGTGGCGACGCAGGGCCGGGTAACCCGAGGTGTCGCTGCTCTCGTCGACCCCGCCATGCGCCTGAACGCCGGTTCGCCGCGGCCAGGCACCGCGGTCGACTGGCCGGGCTGGGGAATGCTTGCGGTGTGGTGCCGAGCCCTGCCGCCGCCTCATGACGAGCGACCCGCCCCGGCCGCCGGTTCCCGCGCCCGCTGGCCCGAGCCGGATCGGCGCGGTGTTCGGCGTCGCCCGCCCCCGCGGACGGCTGCGGATAGCCGTGGTCTGCGCGGTCGCGTTCGCCGTGCCGTTGACCGTCGGTGAACTTGCCGGAAAGCCGCAGGCCGGACTTCTGGCGACGTTCGGCGCCTTCTCCGCCGCGTACTTTCCGGACGCGGCCCTGGCCTTCCGGGCCCGGGCGCTACCGGTGATCGGCGTTGGCCTCGCCCTGTCCGCCGCGATCGGGGTGACGGCGGCGGGAGCCAGCTGGACGATCGCGGTGGGGATCTCCGGACTGGCGGCCTTGGCGACGCTACTCGTGCGCGCGTTCGACGTGCCCGCGCCCGGGGCATACCCGTTCGTCATCAGCTGTGCCGTGGCGACGCAGCTTCCGCAGGACGTCGAGCAGCTCGGCGAACGCGTCGCACTCACGCTGGCCGGTGCCGGTTTCGCCTGGCTGCTGACGATATCCGCGTCGTTCCCGGACCGGCACGGGCCGGCGCGGCGGGCAGCCGCGAAGGCCCTGACCAGCCTCGCCGACATGCTGGAGGCGATCGGTACGCCGGACTACGACTCCGCGCGGCACAACGCCGCGCAGGCCGTTCGCCTTCTCAGGACGGTGCTCAGGGAAGGCTCAGGGCAGGACAGGAGCAGGCGAGCGCTGTCGACGGTGGCATACGGGGCGCAGCACGTGTTCGACGCGGCAGTCTCCTACGCGACCACGACCCGGGAACCGGTCCCACCGGTTCTCCCCGCGACCCTGCGTGAACTGGCCGCCGGGATCCAGGTCGGCGCCGGTGGCACCGGTGCCACCGGCGCCGACCTGGTCGACCAGAAGCGGGACCGTGCCGATCTGCCAGGTGTGGGAACGTCGGCCTCGAGGGCGCGGGCTGGCCTCTGCGCGGCCGTCGCCGGGCTGGCTCATCCCGCGCCGGACCGGCCGTCGGACCGACCGCCGGCCCCACTGCTGCCCTCCGCCCGGGCCGAGCGGCGCCGGCGGCTGGACCGGGAGGCGTTGGCCTGGCCGCTGGCGGCCCGGGCCGGTCTGGCCGGGCTCGTCGCGGCGGCGCTGGCGATCGCCGCCGGGGTGGACCACCCCTACTGGGCTCCGGCCGCCGCGGCCACGGTGGTGCAGGGGACGACCGTCCGCTCCGCCGGCCGGCGGTCACTGCAGCGAGCCGCGGGCACAGCCATCGGAGCGGTGGTCGCGCTGGGCATCCTCAGCGTCCAGCTGCCCGCCTGGTGGCTGATCGTCATGATCGCCGTGTTGGAGGGGGCCGCCCAGATCCTCATGGCCGCGAACTACGCACTGGCCACGGTGCTCATCACACCACTGGCCCTGATCCTCGTGGAGTTCGCCAGACCGGGCACGCCCCCAGCCGAGCTGGTCGCGCCACGACTGCTGGACACGCTGCTGGGATGCGCCGTCGGCCTTGTCGTCGTCCTGCTGCTCTGGCCGCACGCCGCCGAACGCAGGCTGCCGAGAGCACTGGCGAACTCCCTCGACGCTACCGGCGACCTGCTCGTCCTTCGGCTCACGGCAGGCGGTAAGAACCCAGGCGACGCCAGTCGCGCGACGGGAGTCGCCGCTGCCCGTGAACGGCTGGAAATGGCCCTCGCGCGGATGACCGCCCTGCATGTCGACGCCGAGGACGAGCGGATACGCGGACCACGGACGGCCGACCTGCTCTGGCCCGCTGTGGTCGCCGCCCGCCGGCTCGGCTATCTGGTGCTGGCCGATCCGGCCGGTCTCCACGGGCCGCTGCCCGCCGGACCGGCCGCCGTCCGCGCCGCGTTCCAGGCGTGCGCCGACGCGATGACCGGCCGGCCGGGGGCCAGTCGTCCGGGGGCCGGCGAGGACCCGATGTCCGCGCTGCCCGCCTTCACCCCCCTGCGGACCGAGTTCGCCGCCCTGGCCGAGGCGGTGACGGCCGCCCGCGCGGCCGGAGCGCTACCCCCGCCCGGTCCGCGTTCCTGACCCGGTCGAAAAGAGCCGATACGTACTCGGGTTCGAACGGCGTGCACTCCCAGCTAAGCCCTCAGCCGATGCAGATCCGACCGCCTGTCACCCGTGTGCATGCCACCATCCTGGCCACTTGTCCGGTATCAGCCGCAGCACCATCGTTCCTGATCGGTGTGCCGGGAAGTCTGGTCGGCGGTCTGGTTCGGATGCTGACTCCTGGAGGCCCGGATGGCCGGCACGTTTTCCTCCGACAGGGCTCCCAGCGAAACGGCTCCCGGCGACGCGGGATACCCGGGCGGCCCTCGGAGCTGGTGGCGCCCCGAGACACGGGTCGCGGTGCTCGCGCTGGCCACGGCCCTGGTCGCGGCGGTGGTGGTTGCTGGTTTCTCCTGCCGGGGCCTCTGGGCCTACCACCACGCGCGCGCCCGGGCGACCGCGCAGGCGAACGGCACGATCACGGCCGTCAGCTCGGATGGGACGATCCGGCTCCGCTGGACCGATGGCGCGGGTGTGGCCCACACACGGTCGGTCGACGTCGACGGCCCCCGTGCGGTCGGCGAAAAGATCCGCATCGCATACGACCCGGCGGCGCCCGCTCGGATCTTCCCCGCGGACTCCGGGGACACCTCCGCCATCACGCGCTATTACCTCGAGCTTGCGGGCGCGGTCATCCTGGCCGTCCTCTATTCGCTCGTATGGACGGCCCGGTTGCTGCGGCTGCGGTCAACCGGCCAGCCAGGCCGGCCCGCGGCGGCGACCCTCTGGTCGGGCAAGGCATCCATGTTCAGCCGTAGTCCAGGCGCCGGCCCGAGCACCTGGCTCCGCCTCATCGAATCTCCGGGTTCGCCCCACCGCGGGGAACGAGAACTCGGATGGCAGCGGGTCATGTGGAACCCCGCGCTCGAACGACTCGAGCCGAGGACTCCCGTCACGCTGTCCGGCTCCATGACCACTCGCAGCCTGCTCGCGATCACGCTGCCCGACGGCACCCGGCTGTTGTCCATCGGCCGTCTGCGCCGTCGGCGACCGGACTGGCGATGGAACCTCGACCGCAGGCCGGCCGCCGACGGCCGGGCCTTCAAGCACCGTCGAGTCGTACCCGCGCTCTCCTGGGCGCTGCTCGGCGCGACGACCGGCGGGGTCGCCGTCGGTCTCGTGTCCGGGCACTGGATGTACGCCCCCCTTGGCGTCATCGTCGGCGCCGCGTATCTCGTGAACGCCTGGGCGCTCACCGGCGGCGCGCCCAGACTGCCGCTCCTCTGATCCCCGGCTACCCACGCTGTCTGGCCCATCACGCATGACCGGTATAGGCCGCGGTCTGCCTCTACGGGCAGCTCCGGCTGTTCCGCGAGGAGGTCATGCCGCTGGTCCGGCGCAGGCGGCGGTCCCGGTCGCGCAGTCGGCGCTGTGCCAGTCCCCTGCCGAGTAGAACAGCGTGAACGTCCCGTCGCGGGCGAGCATCGCGGGGCCTTCGATGACGCCGTGCTGCCACGGCAGGTGTGGTCACCCAGCTCGCCGCGGTCTCCCGCGCTCTCGACCGCGCGGGATTCAAGATCGTCGCTAGCGGCATGCGTCAGTGCATGACGGCCAGTGCCACCGACACTGCGCCCATGACCGAAGCCGAACTTTAAAAAGCTCTTCCTCGCACTGGCCTGACACCGGACCAGCCGCCTCGCCGAGCATCGCGATTTTCGCGGCGTCAAGGCCGGCACCGCGTCCGCCGATGACCCCGGTCGGCGTTCTCCCATCAGCGAGCGGCACGAGCCAACGCCCGTCACGCCCACCTCGTCATCTGTCCCGGCCGATGGCGGTGCGGGTGGTTGGTGCTCCCGGATCGGGTGACGGCGTGGGTGGTGCAGCCAGTGGCGGGGGCGGTGCGCTCAGACGGTGGTGGGGGTGAAGGCCTGCGCCCAGGCGGTGTATCCACCGAGCAGGTCGGACACGTCGCCCCGTCCGGCGGCACGCAGCACGCTCGCCGCGACGGAGGAGCGGTAGCCCCCGGCGCAGTGCACGACGACCGGCCGGTCGACGGGCACCTCGGCCAGGCGGCGGGCCAGTTCCGCGAGCGGGATGTGCAGCGATCCGTCGATCGCGCCCAGCGCGCGCTCGCCCGGGTTGCGCACGTCGAGCACGACGGGTGCGCCGCCCTGCTCGGGCTTCCGACCGATCGCGTCCCGCAGCTCGTCGGCGGTCAGCCGGTTGGCCGGGACGATCYGGCCGGGCGCGGCCCCGTCGGCCATCTCACGGAAGGCGCGCTCGGGCTCGCGCAGGTAGCCCGTGGCCTGGTCGAAGCCGATCCGGGCGAGCCGCACGACGATCTCCTCCTCGCGGTCGGGTGGAGCGATGACCAGCACCGTGCGGCCCGGTTCGACGACCATGCCGGCCGTCTCGGCGAACCGACCGTCGGCTGGGACGTTGAGCGAGCCGCGCAGGTGTCCGTCGGCGAACTCCCGCGGGTCGCGGGTGTCGACGACCAGGGCGCCCTCGGCGCGGGCCGCGAGGAACTCGGTGGTGGTCATCGACCGCGGCGGCGCCGTCGGGTCGAAGACGGCGTGGTCCTTGCGGTTGAGGACCGCGTCGAAGACGAAGTAGCCGGGCGCGGACGGCTGACCGCCGGTGACGAGGGTGAGGAACTGTTCGACGTCCATGGGCAGGCAGGCGTAGTTGGTGCGACGTTGACCGCCGATCGTGGAGGATCGTTCGGTGGACAGGTTCTTGCCGCAGGCCGAGCCGGCCCCGTGGGCGGGGAAGACGCGGACCTCGTCGGGGAGGCTCATCAGCTTGCGCTGCACGCTGTCGTAGAGCATCCGGCCCAGCTCGTCCGCGGTGACTCCGAGCGAGGCGAGCAGGTCGGGGCGGCCGACGTCGCCGATGAACAGCGCGTCCCCGGTGAGCACCCCGTAGGGGACGGCATCGGCGGCGTGCTCGTAGACGAGCACGCTGATCGACTCGGGCGTGTGGCCCGGGGTCTCCATGATCTGCAGGGTGACGTCGCCGAGGCTGATCCGGTCGCCGTCGGCGAGCTGGCGGATCGGGTATTCCGTGACGGCGCGGCGGCCGTAGCCGATCCAGGCACCGGTGGCGGCCGCGACCTCCAGGTGGCCGGCGGCGAAGTCCGCGTGGAAGTGCGTGTTGATCACGCCTTCGATGGTCAGCTCGAGCGTCTGGGCGTCGGCGAGGTACTCGGTGATGTCGCGGCGCGGGTCGACCAGCACGGCTCGGCGGCTGCTCTCGTCGGCGATCAGGTACGAGGCCTGGGACAGGCAGTCCAGGTAGTACTGGCTGAACAACACGATGCGTTCCCCCCTTCACACTCGGTCAACTTAATACCCATGGGGGTATCAATCGAAAATCGGCGACCTTCATTCCGGGCCGGCGCGGGTGGGCGGCGAGTTCGGACCTTGCGAGTGGTGCGGCCTCGGCGAGTCTTGCGCAATTTCGATCATGCGGACACGCGCCTCGACGAGGGTCCGCCCACTATACCCCCAGGGGTATAGTGGCCTCATCGTCGGCCACGTTCGAGGGCGTCATGGGACTCGCGCCACGTCCCTGGCGTGAACACCCGGCCGGGTGCGCTTCCGGTGCCCGGACTGTTGGCGAGCCGCCCACTGCGCGACCGAACCTCCGTCGCCGGGCTTGGAGGAGATATGAACAGTTCCGAACTCACCCGCCCGGCCGGCTGGGAACTGGAGCGTCAGGTCCGGTTCGCCGCTGGCCTGATCGTGCTCGTCGGCATCGTCCTCTCGGTCCTCGTGCCCCCGGTCCGCCACGTCGCTGGGGTCATGGGCGCCGGGCTCGCCCTGGCCGCGCTCGCCAACGCCTGCCTGCTGGGCAGGCTGCTCGCCAGGCTTCCCTACAACCCGGGTGCCGCCTGCGACCTGGCCACCATCGTCGGCCAGCCGCGGAACGCGCGGACCCCTGCGTCGAGCCGGCGGTGAGCATCGCCCTGACCATCGGGCTCGCCGTCGCCATCGGGGTGAGCCTGGGCCTGCTGGGCGGTGGCGGGTCGATTCTTGCTGTGCCGCTGCTGGTGTATGTCGCCGGCCTGCCGGTCAAGGAGGCGATCGCCACCTCGCTGTTCGCCGTCGGGGTCACCAGCGCGGTGGCGGTGCTGCCACATGCCCGCGCCGGACGGGTCCGCTGGCGCACGGGCCTGGTCTTCGGCCTCGGTGGAGTGACCGGCGCGTACGGCGGCGGCCTGCTCGCACAGTTCGTCCCCGCGGGGGTTCTGCTCACGGCGTTCGCGTTGATGATGCTCGTCACCGCCACCGCGATGATCCGAGGCCCCCGCACGGTCGAGAGCCGGCAGGCGTCGCACCCGCTGCCGGTGCCGCGGGTCATCGCACAAGGCGTCGCCGTTGGCCTTGTCACCGGCCTGGTCGGCGCGGGAGGCGGCTTTCTCGTCGTGCCCGCCCTCGCTCTGCTCGGCGGTCTGCCGATGTCGGCCGCCATCGGGACCTCGCTGGTCGTCATCGCGATGAACGCCGTCGCCGGCCTGGCGGGCGCCCTGTCCCACGTGGGCATCGACTGGAGACTGGCTGGCGCGGTGACGGCGGCCGCGCTGCTCGGCAGCATCCTCGGCAGCCGGCTCGCGGGCCGGATCCGCGAGAACCTGCTTCGCCGGGCCTTCGGCTGGTTCGTCGTCGTGATGGGCGGCTTTGTCCTCGCCCAGCAGCTTCCCACCGGCGTCTGGACCGAGCAGCGGTTCTGGGCCGCGACCATGGGCACAATCGTGATCGGCGTCGTCGTGGCACGTGCCTGGAGTTCGCGACGGCGCCGGGCCCGGGGCGCCGGCAGTCGTCACCGTCGCGGTGTTCGTCGCCGTCCGATCCGCGGTCGATCCACCTGCCAGTTGACAGCGGCGGACGGGCCGCTCGGGTCGGTGTTACCGGTGAGGCGGTGTGGCAGCCTCGTGGACATGACGACGACTTCCGGGGCGTTTCCGGTACCACGGCTGGGTGGACGCGGTGTGCCTCTGGTGGGCACGTGTCGCATGTACGTGTGCGGGGTGACGCCCTACGACGTCACGCATCTCGGGCATGCCTTCACGTTCGTGTGGGCGGACGCCGCCGCGCGAGTCCTGCGGCTGACCGGGGTGGACGTAGAGGTGTGCCGGAACGTGACCGACGTCGACGACGTGCTCACCGCGGCGGCGGCCCGTCGCGGTGAGCCCTACGACCGGTTCGCCGCCGTCACGCAGTTCCGCTTCGAGCAGGACATGACGGCGCTGGCGGTGCAGCCTCCGCGCAGTGAGCCCCGCGCGCACCAGTTCGTCACACAGGTCCAACGCCTGGCCAGCGCGCTCGTCGACATCGACGCGGGATACGTCCGGGACGGCGCGGTCTACTTCCGCGGCGCGGACGCCGCGCGGCGGGCGGGCCTGTCGCAGGCGGAGGCGATCGAGCTGGCCGCCGAGTACGGCGACAACCCCGACGACCCCGGCAAGCTCGATCCGCTCGACGTCGCGGTCTGGCAGCCCTCGGGTCCCGGCGACCCCGCCTGGGACAGTCCCTGGGGTACCGGCCGGCCGGGATGGCACGCCGAATGCGCGGCCATGGCCCTGAGCACCTTCGGACCGGCGCTCGACCTGCATGCCGGCGGAGCCGACCTGCGGTTCCCCCACCACGCCTACGAGGCCGCCATGGCCGAGGCGGTGACCGGTGTCCGGCCGTTCGCGCGAGCGTGGCTGCACGTCGGCCTCGTCTCCTATGAGGGCCACAAGATGGCCAAGTCGACCGGCAACCTGGTGCTCGTCCGGGACCTGCTGGGACACACGCCCCCCGCCCACATCAGGACGATGCTGCTCGACCGCCCCTACGACACCGCCTGGGAGTACACCCCCGCGGCCCTCGACGAGGCGGCGGACAGACTCGACGCGCTGCGCGTCGCCGGCGGCCGTACCGGACGCGCCGCCGCGAGGGCCGCCGCGCTCGCCGCGCTGCTCGACGACCTGAACATCTCCCGAGCCGTCGATATCGCGATCGAGGACGGCGGGGAAGCCGCCCATCTCGTAGCCTCCGTCCTCGCCCCCGCCCTCGGCTGACGTTTCGCGGCGTCCGAGAGCGGGCTCGAGGATGTCCCAGGCGAAGCCGCCGTCGGCGAACAAGTGGTGGTACTTCGGCCCATGTTCCGACCGTGGCCGCCCTGTCCCTGTCGATCACATCGCCACGCCGCCATGCTGCCGGGCCAGCCCGGGGCCACGGCCCGGCAGCCGGGAGGGTTGCGGTGTCGCCACCGGCCCGAGGGGGGAGGCCTAGGTCATGGCAGGAGGCAACAAGGGGCTAAGATGATCTTTCGACATCGCGCGGACGCGGGCCGGCAGCTGAGCCGGCGGCTGGCACATCTTCGCGGGCACGACGTGGTGGTGGTCGGGCTGCCCCGCGGCGGTGTCCCGGTCGCCTACGAGGTAGCGAAGGCGCTGGGCGCCCCGCTGGACGTCATCCTGGTTCGCAAGCTCGGCGTCCCGTTCCAGCCCGAGCTGGCGATGGGTGCCATTGCCGAGGGCGACATACTGGTCATCAACGAGCAGGCCCGGCGGCTGGCCGACATCACCCCGGAGGAGCTCGCCGCGGTCGAGGCCCGGAAGCGAGCCGAGCTCGACCGGCGGGCACGCCTGTTCCGGGGCACCCGGCCTCGCGAGCCGCTGGCCGGGCGTGTGGTCGTCGTCGTCGACGACGGAATCGCGACCGGGTCGACCGCCTCGGCCGCCTGCCAGGCCGTCCGCGCCGCCGGTGCTGCCCGGGTTGTCCTGGCCGCGCCGGTCGCGCCGCCGCCGGTGGTCGACCTGCTGCGCCGCGACGCCGACGAGGTGGTCTGCGTCGACACCCCCGAGGCCTTCTTCGCCATCGGCCAGTTCTACCTGGACTTCTCCCAGACGCCGGATGCCGAGGTCGTCGACCTGCTGCTGCGAGCCGCGGCGACAGCCCAGCCGGCGGCGCCCAGGGCCGCCACCACGGGAACGCACCCTGACCCTCCGGCCAGCGTGGTCGGTTCGCCCGCCCGGGAGATCGAGGTGGACATCCCCGCCGTCCCGGTACGCCTGGCCGGCCGACTCACCATCCCCAGCGCGGCCCGCGGCATCGTCGTGTTCGCGCACGGCAGTGGCAGCAGCCGGCACAGCCCCCGCAACCGCTACGTCGCCGACGTGCTCACCGCCGCCGGGTTCGCGACCCTGTTGTTCGACCTGCTTACCCCGGCCGAGGAGGTCGACCGGGCCGCGGTGTTCGACATCGCCCTGCTCGCCCATCGGCTCGTGGACGTCACCAGCTGGCTGCGCGGCGAACCGCAGGTGGCCGGCCTTCCCGTCGGCTACTTCGGGGCCAGCACCGGCGCCGCCGCCGCCCTGTGGGCCGCCGCCGAACCCGACTCCCACATCGCCGCCGTCGTCTCCCGCGGCGGCCGTCCCGACCTCGCCGCCTCGAGACTGGCCGCCGTGCGCGCCCCGACCCTGCTCATCGTCGGCGGAGACGACGACCTCGTCCTCGAGCTCAACAACCAGGCCCAGGCGCAGATGCAATGCGAAAGCCGCGTCATGGTCGTCCCCGAAGCCACCCATCTGTTCTCCGAGCCGGGCGCTCTGGAGACCGTCGCCGCGCTCGCGCGCGACTGGTTCGTCCGCCACCTCGACCTGGTCGCGTCACACCGTGGCGGCTGACGAACCGCGGATACTCACCAGCACCAGCCACCCCCACCTCGGCCAGGCGGCGGCGGGCGCGAACCGGGTGAAGACCCGGTCAGGCGGCTACTGACCCGCGGCGCGCTCGTGCAGGTAGGCGACGAACGATTCCACTGTGGACAGGCGTCCGATGTCGTCTTCTGGGATGTCGATGCGGGCGCTGCGCGCGACGGTCTCGATCAGCGACAGCATGTCCATCGAGTCCAGGTCCGCGGCCCGCTGGAGGTTCGCGTCCTGGTCGATCCCGTCAAGGTCGACCTCCGGGGCGATCTCGGCCAGCGCCTCGGTCAGGAGCTGGCGGGCTTCCTGGTCGGTCATGCGGCCGCCCCTGTCGACGGTTTTCCGGTCTGCCGAGCCAGTCGGCGAGACTGGACAGGAACGCTCCGCCGCGGTGGCCGTCGCTGGCCCGGTGGTCGGCGGCCAGGGTGACGGTGACGGCCGGACGGACGCCGAGGCATCCGTCGACAGCCCAGGGCGGTTCACTGATCCGGCCGAGGCCGACCATGGCGACCTGAGGCGGGTAGATCACCGGCAGGACGCTGTCGACGCCCAGTTCACCGAGGTTGGTGACGGTGATCGCCGGGTCGGTGAGCTCGTCCCGGGCAAGCCGGCCGTGGATGCCGTTCCCCCGCCCGCGTACCGCTCGATCGGGTCGTCGAACCTGTCGGCGATGGCGGCCGCCTCCCGGATCTGGTCGAGCTGCTGCGGAGTGCGCCGCTCGGCGGCGAGCCGGGCCGCGGGCACCTCCAGCAGGTCACAGACCTCGATCATCTGGTCGACGGTCACGAGATCGACGCCCGAAAGCGGGCCGAGGCCGCCCAGGCTGGCTCGACGGTGACACCGTCGCGTTCGTCGTCCCAGGCCACGGCGCTGATCCGCCACCCGCCGGTTGTCCGGACGAGCTGCAACGTCTTCATTCCGCGGGCAGTGAAGGGGGTCCCGTCCTGCACACCGGCCTTGGCGTAGCTCCCGAGGTGCTGGGCGATGTCGCCGAAGACAAAGGTCTGCCCACGCAGCTCCCACTCGGTGAAGTCGATCAGGGTACCGCCGGTGAGCAGTTCCCGTCGGGGAGCGATGAAGCTTTCCACGTCATAGACGGCAGGCTCGCGACCACAGGTCCGCACGATCACCGCATCGGGAAGGAACAACATGCGCAGCTCGTCGAGGCGGCCGGCGCAGCCGGGACCAGAGGTGAATGCACCGAAGAAGGTCCGCACTATGCCGGCGATCGCCTCGTGGTCAGCCGTCGTGCCCGTGCCCGGCAGGTCGTCAGACAGACCATGTGCGATCACGCGGTGAGCTTACGGCGGGCGACGCTGCCAGCAGAAGACTCGTCGGATCGTCGGATCGTCGGGCGAGGTTCCGGCGCACGGCCCGCCCCAGCCGGCCCGTTCATGATCTGGTGGGATCGTCGGAGCTGGAGCTCCCAAAAGTCCACCAGATCATGAACGGCGCGGCGCCGAGGTTCGCACGCGGCAGCCGATGAGCCACGGGCGGCCGGCATCCGCGATAGGTCGGCCGCCGGCCTGGACAAGTGGATGTTCTACATCGGCCACGAGGAGTCCACCCGCGACGAGGAGCTCCGGCTGTTCTGCGAGGTGGTCATGCCGCTGGTCCGGGCCGGCTGCGGCTGACAGCCGCGCCCGCCGCGACCGGCATCTCCACGCGGCCGGCCACGGGCACGGGCACAGGCACGGTCGAGGGTGGGCGAACGGTGCCCTGGTGGAACAAACCGCCCGCCCGGCACCTACGGTGTGGCTCGTGACGGAAGCTCGGCCGGGTTCGATGGGCCGCCTCGGCAGGTTCTGTGCGCGTCACGGGTGGTGGGTGCTCGCCGCCTGGATCGCGCTCCTCGTCGCCGCGACGGTCGGTCATCGCGCCGCGGGCGGGCACTACTCGGACGACTTCCAGCTGCCCCGCTCGTCGGCGCAGCAGGGTGCCGACCTGCTCAGGGCGCACGAGCCGCGGGCGGGTGGCCTGACCGGGCAGCTCGTCTTCACCATCCAGGACGCCACGCTGCGGTCATTCTCCTCCCAGCTGACGACGGCGACGGACGACGTCGCGAGGCTGCCGCACGTCCTCGCCGTCGGCGACCCGCTGGCCGCGGCGACCACGTCGAGGGATGGCCGTACCGCGTACGCGACGGTGCGTTTCGACGTCAACCCCAGGATCCTGGGCCCGTCCTACCTCGCCTCCGTCGACCGGGCGGTCGCCGGGGTGCGGGCGGCCGGCGTCGACGTCGACTACGGCGGTGTCCTCGGCCAGGCCGCGCGGCCGAAGGCCAACGAGGCGGTCTCGGAGGTCATCGGCATCGTCGTCGCGATCGTGGTCCTGCTGGTCGGGTTCGGCAGCGTCTACGCGGCCGGGCTGCCGATCCTCACCGCTGTGCTCGGCGTCGGGACCGGCATCGGGGTCCTTGGCATCGTCGCATCGGCCACCACCTTCGCCTCCGTGTCACCGACGCTCGGCATCATGATCGGACTCGGGGTCGGGATCGACTACGCCCTGTTCCTGGCCACCCGGCACCGCCAGCTCGTCATGGACGGGGTCGAGCCGATCGAGGCCGCCGCCCGCGCCGTCGCCACCAGCGGCCAGTCGGTGCTCATCGCGGCCGGCACGGTGGTCATCGCCATGCTCGGGCTGTTCGCCTCCGGCATCGGGTTCATCGGCAAGCTCGGCCTGGCGGCGGCGATCACCGTCGCGGTGTCGGCGCTGGCCGCCACCACGCTGGTCCCGGCGCTGCTGGGACTGGCGGGGCCGCGCATCGACCGGCTACGGGTTCGCCGCCCGGTGGCCGAGGGCACCGCGGGCGGCGCCCTGGGCGACACGGGCTGGCATCGGTACGCGGCCAGGGTGGGTCGCCACCCCTGGCGCTTCCTCGGCGCCGGCGCCGCCGTGCTGGCGGTACTGGCGGTCCCGATGCTGTCGATGACGCTCGGCCACGTCGACGCAGGGGCCGACCCGACCTCCTACACCGGTCGCCGCGCCTACGACGCCATCAGCAACGGGTTCGGACCAGGCGCGAACCGCCCGTTCGCCGTCGTCGTCCAGCTCGCCGACGGCGCGCCGGCCGCCGCGGTGGCCACCGATCTCGACCGCGCGCTCGCCGACACACCGGGYGTCGCCACGACCACCCCGGCGAGGACCACCACGGACGGGTCGCTGCTCATCGCCACCGTCGTGGCCAGTACGCGCCCGCAGGACGTGGCCACCGACCAGCTGCTCGCCCGACTGCACGACCACACACTGCCCGACGTGCTCGCCGGAACTGGCAGTCACGGCTACGTCACGGGAAACCTCGCCGCGAGCCTCGACTTCCGTGACCAGGTCGCGGCGCGGCTCCCGGTCATCATCGCCGTCGTCATCGCCGCGGCGTTCCTGCTGCTGCTCGTCAGCTTCCGCAGCCCCTTCCTCGCGCTGAAGGCCGCGGTGCTGAACCTGTTCTCGATCGGCGCCGCCTACGGCGTCGTCGTCGCCGTCTTCCAGTGGGGCTGGGGCGGGTCGCTGCTCGGTGTCGGCGAGAAGGTGCCCGTCGAGTCCTACGTGCCCATGATGATGTTCGCCATCGTGTTCGGGCTGTCCATGGACTACGAGGTGTTCCTGCTGTCCCGGGTCCGCGAGCGGTGGCTCGCCACCGGCGACAACACCCGCAGCGTCGCCGACGGACTGGCCGCCACCGCCCGCGTCATCACCTGCGCGGCCCTCATCATGACCAGCGTCTTTCTCGCGTTCCTGCTCTCCAGCAACGTCGTCATCAAGATGATCGCCCTCGGCCTGGGTGTCAGCGTCCTGATCGACGCCTCCCTCATCCGGCTGGTCGTCGTACCGGCGACCATGTTCCTGCTCGGCCGAGCCAACTGGTGGCTCCCACGCTGGCTCGACCGCATCCTTCCCCGGCTCGAACCAGGAGCCGAGCCGAAGGTCGAGACCGGTACCGGTACCGAGCGAGAGACGGATCCCGCACCCGCGGCGACGTGACCGTCCCGGCGCCAGATCATCGCGTTGCTTCGACTCGTCGGCGCGCTGGCCAGCGGAACTCGCGCGGCGAAGGCCACGCGAGTTCCGCTCCGCCGGGTCAGCTGGTGGCGGCGGCCTTGGCCAGGGTCGGCTTGAGCTGGTCGAGCTGCCACGGGATGTTGAGGATGGTCGGGTTGTTCACGGCACCCGCCGTGAAGGCGTCGACCTCGAGGGCCCGTCCCGCCTTGACCGCGGGGATCTCGGTGAACAGCTTGTTGCCGGCCATCTCGGTCTTCAGGTCCGGGGTCGCGTAGCCGATCAGCAGGAAGTCCGCGTCCAACGCGCTGAGCTTCTCCATGCTCAGCGATCGGTCCACCACGTTCTCCGTGACGCCCGGCGCGAGCTTCATACCGAGCTCGGCGTAGAGCTGGACCGACACCGTCTCCGGGTCGTCGATGACCGCCAGACCACCCGGCTCGTAGTAGAAGGAGTAGCTGAACGTCTTGCCGGCCAGGCCGGGCAGGCCGGTCGCGGTGTCCTTGATGACCTTCTCGGTCGCCGCGATCGCCGCCGCGGTGTCGGCCTCGCGGCCCACGGCCTTGCCGATGATGGTGCTGTTCTCCTGCCAGGTCGCGATGCCGGCGTCGTCGGTGAAGCCCACGGTCGGCGCGATCTTGGACAGACGGTCGTAGTAGTCGGCCAGGCCGTAGAAGTTCGTGGCCAGGATCAGGTCGGGCCTCAGCTCGACGATCTGCTCGAGGTTCAGGTCCCCCGCGGTGTCGAGCGCGGTGCTCTTCGACAGGTCGACCTTCCCCGTCAGCCACGGGAAGACGCCGTCGGGCTTGTACTCGTTCTTCGCGTACGCGATCGGCGTGATGCCGAGCGTCGCCAGGGTGTCCTCCTCGTAGCTGAGCGCGATGATGCGCTTGGGCTGCTCCGGGACGACCGCGGTACCGAACTTGTCCTTCAGCGTGACCGGGAAGCTGCCCGCCGCCGCGCTCGCGGGCGCCACCGTGTCGTCGCCCCCGTCGCCCCCGTCGCTGCCGCCGCAGCCGGCCGCGAGGGCGAGCGCGATGACGGCCAGCAACGCCGCCGGGATGAGTTTCAGTCTGTTTCGCACTCGTTCTCGTTTCCGTGGGTCAGGCCGCGAGCCTGGCTGGCTCGCGGTCGCGGGTGGGGACCGCGCGGCTCGTCGACCTGGGACGCCGTCAGCGCCGTCCGTCGGCCGTCGCGCGCGGCCGGCCGGCCGCCGCGGCCTGCTCGGTCAGCGCCCGGCGGTCGACCTTCCCGCCGGCGGTGACCGGGAGCGTGGGGAGCACGGTCACGGCGCTCGGCACCATGTACTGGGGAAGCAGGTCGGCGCACCACGCCAGCACCTCGTCGGAGAACGACCCGCCCGGGGCCGCCCCCTCCGCGGCGCCCGGCGCCGACGCTGGCCCCGGCACTGGCGTGCCCGCGGGGCGGTCGGCGGCGCCCCCGTCGGCGTCGGGGACGACGAAGGCGAGCAGCCGGGGCGAGGCGGCGTCGCGGGACACCACGACCGCCGCCCGCCGTACCCGGGGGTGGGTGGCGAGGGCCGCCTCCACCTCCTCCAGCTCCAGCCGCATCCCGCGGATCTTCACCTGGTTGTCGGCCCGGCCGACGAACTCCAGCCAGCCGGCGCCGTTCCACCGGGCGAGATCCCCGGTCCGGTACATCCGCGCGCCGCCACCGGCGAACGGGTCCGCGACGAAGCGCGCGGCGGTCAGCGGCCCGTTGTTCAGATAGCCGCGGCCGAGCAGGAAGCCGGCCACGTACAGCTCGCCGACCTCGCCGTCCGGCACCGGGGCCAGCGTGTCGTCGACGACGTGCAGCTGGGTATGCGGGTTGGGCCGACCGATCGAGGCGGCGAGACGCTCGGCGCTGTCCTTGTAGATGACGTGGGAGACGCCGATCGTCGTCTCGGCCGGCCCGTAGCCGTGGTACATCGCGGTGCCGAGCTGTGCCCGGAACCGGGCGAAGAGCGCGGGCGTCAGCACCTCTCCCCCGCACCAGACATGCCGCAGCGAGGCCAGCGCGTCCGTGCCCTCCGCCGCCTCCAACAGGACGTCCAGCATCGACGACACGAGGTAGACGAAGGTGACCCGCTCGTCCTCGATCAGGTCGACCAGATATCCCGGGTCCTGCTCGCCGTCCGGCTCCGCGACGACCAGCCGGCCGCCGCAGACCAGCGGCAGCAGGATCTCGTTGATCGAGATATCGAACGACAGCGGCGCCTTGAACAGGGACGCGTCGTCCGGGCCGAAGCCGAACAGGTCCGCCACCTGCCACCGCAGCCGCTCGGCGATCGCCTCATGCCGGATCATCGCCCCCTTGGGAGCGCCGGTGGACCCGGACGTGAAGATCACATAGGCCAGCGCCGCCGGCGGAATCGGCAGGTCGAGCGGCTCGGCCGACTCGGCGCCCCAGGACCAGGCGCTCAGGTCGACCGGAACCGCCGGCACCCCGTCAACCAACCCGCCGTCAACCATGCCCCCGTCCGCCAACTCGCCGGATGCCGCCGCCGCGTCCGCGTCGGTCACGATCAGCCGGGCCCGCGCGTCGGCCAGCACCCGCCGGCGCCGCTGGTCCGGCCACCCGGGCTCGATCGGGACGAACGCCCCGCCGGCGACCATGACCGCGAGCAGYGCGACGACCATCTCCGCGGACCGGACCAGCCGGATGCCGACGATGTCCTCTGGCCCGAGGCCCCGGGCACGCAGCACCCGCGCGAGCTGGAACACCCGCGCCCCGAACTCCCGGTACGTCAGCCGCACCCCGGGAGCCACGACGGCGGTCGCCTCCGGCGTACCGCGTACCTGAGCCGTGAACTGGTCCACGACGGTCGTGACCGTGACGGGCCCGCTGAAGTCGTTGAGGTCCTGGAGCGTCGCCGGTTCGTCGACCGGCCGAGGTGACGACACACCGTCACCAGAACGCGAGCTCACCATCATTCCCATCGGTCAGCGGGAAAGATCCAGTCCGTCCCGGCACGCGGGCGGCCGGCTCCCGAGGGCGGCGGAGGCCAGGGCGACCCTGGCGCGCGGGACAGCGTAGCAAGTAAGGCTTACCTACACAAGGTAAACCTTACCTAACCAACACGGCTCGGGCAATCACGGATGTCCCCAGATGCCAGCCGACCGGGTGGTCACCGCGCGGCATCGCCCCCGCCCGGCCGCAAGACCGTAGCCTCTGCCTGAGGTCATTCATCAGCCTTGTTCGAGGTCATTCATCGCGGACATTGGGGTTTCCGTTGGGGAGTCTTCTTGCCGTCAATCTCGCCGTCGTCCGAAATGAGGCGTGGACCGGGCGGCAGGGCCGGAGCGGGATCGACAAGCGTCCCGCCAGCGGGCCCGTGCGGGTCGGCCGCGTCGGCCTGCTCGGGGACACGATCTGCGACCTCACGTTTCACGGCGGCGTCGACCGCGCGGCATACCTCTACGCGCACGAGGATTTCACCTGGTGGGCGAGCACTCTTGACCGCGATATCCCTCCCGGCAGTTTCGGAGAGAACCTGACCTCGTCGGGATTGGACGTCACCGGCGCCGAGATCGGCGAGACCTGGGCGATCGGRTCAGCGGTGCTTCAGGTGACGGCGCCGCGCATACCCTGCCGGGTGTTCGCCGGATTCTGGGACGTCCCCGACCTCATTACGCGTTTCATCCGGCGCGGCACGCCCGGCGCGTACCTGCGGGTCCTGAGCGAAGGAGACGTCGCCGCCGGGGACCGCGTCGACGTCCTGCATCGACCAGGCCATGGGGTAACCGTCGGGCAGGTCTTCCGGGCGCTCACGACCGAGCCCGACGGGCTCCCCGCCCTCGCCGGCGCCACGAGCCTGCTCGCCGAGGACGTGCGGGAGAAGGTCCAGCGGCGGCTCGCCCCGCCGGCTCCCGTCGGCCGCCCGTGATCGCATTCGTCTGGTCGTTGGCCGCCGCCTGCGCGGCGGCCGTCCTGTACGGCGGCAGCAGCGTGCTGCAGGCGCGGGCGGCCAGTCGCAGCGCCGCGGTCAGCGAACTGCTGCGAAGCCCGGCCTACGTCATCGGGCTGCTCTGCGACGGCGCCGCCTGGCTGCTGTCGCTGCTGGCCCTGCGGCACCTGCCGCTGTTCGTCGTCCAGTCGATCCTTGCGGGCTCCCTCGCCGTCACGGCCGTGCTGGGCCTCGCCGTGCTGCGCCTGCCACTGCGGCGGTCGGCCGCCATCTCGGTCGGTGTGCTGGTCGCGGCGCTCGTCGTGCTGGCCGGCTGCGGTGGGCACCAGCCGGCATCGACGAGCAGCGACGCCGTCCGGCTAGGTCTCGTCGCCGGCGCGGCGGCGCTCCTGGTGCTGGCCGTCGTGGCCCGCGGAGCCAGGGCGATAGGCCTCGCGGTCCTGGCCGGGCTGGCCTACTCCGGCGCGGCCCTCGGCGCGCGCGTTCTGCAGGGCCAGCCGACCGGGCTGCCGCGGCTGCTGGAGCAACCGTTGACCTACGCCGTACTGATGTACGGCGTGGCCGGAACCTACTTCTACGCCCAGGCGCTCGAGCGCGGGGAGGTGACGTCCGTGACCGCGACCCTGTGGTCGGTCGAGGTCGTCGTCCCCACCGCCGTGGGGCTCGCCGCTCTCGGGGACGCGGTCCGGCGGGGCTGGTGGCCCGCCCTGGTGCTGTCCCTGCTCGCGGTGCTCGGCGCGACCATCCTGCTCTCCAGGACGGAGAGTCTCGATCTCCCACGGCCATGACCGGCCGAGCACCCGCCGCGCCCTGGGTGACGTGGTCGCGTGGGCGTGCTCAGAACCTCAGGTACATGTCGTCCGGAATGATCGGCTGGTGGTAGGTGCACGATCCCGACAGCACGGTGGACCCGTGCAGGCGCGACTTCGGGATCAGGATCTTGTCACCGTCGCTCAGCTCGATCTTGTGGGTGACGTTGTTCCAGAAGTGCATGTCCCCGGATTCGATCATGACCAGCCGGTGCTCGTCGTGGACGTGCGTCGTCGACGTCTCGTCGCAGGACTCGACGAACGTGTCCAGGTCGACCTCGATCCGCTCGGCCGTGAGGTAGGCGTCGATGGCCTCGGCCTTCGCCTTGTGCTCGTCGATCGAGTCCGCCCAGGCCAGCTGCTCGGCGAGGTCCCGGTCCCACCGGCGGGCGAGGTGCGCCGCGTCGGTGAAGCCGGCGTGGAAGTCGGTCAGGGCCGCGTCGCCGTACAGCGCGAGCAGCGGGGCGAGCAGCGTGTCGACCAGGTCGTCGAGCGCGGCCGGGGTCACCGCCGGCGCCGGTGTGAAGAAGGCCGGCCGCTCGCCGAGGCCGTCCTCGACCGCGTCCGCCCAGGTGGCGGCGACGGCCGCGTCGTCGATGCGCTGGTGCACGAACGCGCCGAGCAGCTCCGCGTGCCGTCGCGGCGACCGGGACAGCTGGTGGAGATGGTTGCCGCGGGCCAGCGAGGTGTTCAGGTAGAGCTGCCAGTACGCCCCCACCCCCGGGGTGAGCCGGGCCGCGGCGAGCAGCGCCGCCCAGTCCGCCGAGCCGGCCACCCAGCGCTGGTAGTCGCCGAGGAGCAGCGCCCTGGCGCCGGGCTGGGCGAGGTCGTACTCGCCGAGTGAAGCCCAGGCGGTCGCCGCGCGCGCCGCCGGCAGGTACGCCGAGAGCTGCAGCAGCGCGAACGTCGCGGCCTCCCGCCGGTCGCGGGTGCCACGCAGCACCGCGAACGCGTCCCCCGGATGGTCCCGGCGTTCCTCCCAGTAGCCGTGCAGGGCGCGCCGGAGCCCGCCCAGGCTCGCGCCGCCCGCGTCGTCTGGCGGCGAGGGGCGCTGGGCCGACAGGTACGAGAACAGGTGGTGTTCGAGGACCGGCTGGGCGAGCGCGCCGCGCAGCCGGTTCGCCTCGCCGTAGAAGTCCGCGGCGTCGCGCTCGGCCGCCTGGTTGCGGTTCGGCGGCAGGTACAGCAGGTCCGCGTCGTAGATGTTGCGCAGCATCCGGTGCCCGAGCAGCCCCGACAGCTTCAGGACCTCCTCGGGCCGCAGCGGCCTGCCGTAGTCCAGCCAGGCCAGGTCGGCGGGGCGGACCGGTCGCCGGTACGGGTCGTCCTCGGTGGTCAGCTCCTCCCACTCGGCCGGGCGGAAGGCCGGGTTCGACGCGAACGAGCGCACCAGCGCGTGTGCGCCCGGCCCAAGCCGGGCTGCTTCCACCTGGCGGGCCAGGTCGTCGAACCCGGCCGGAGCGGCGGTGTCGAGTGGGCTGTCCGGGCTGGTGAGCTCGGCCAGCGTCGTCTGGTCCGGAGTCATCGGCTTCCTCTCCCGGCGGGGATGGTGGTTGGTGTGCTGGTCCTGGTCATCGACCGAGCCGAGGAACTCGACCTCCCCGTCGGCACCCAGCCGGGCCAGGTCCCCGGTGGCGTACATCCGGCTGCCGGGCACCGGGCTGAACGGGTCGGGCACGAAACGGTCCGCCGTCCGGCGCGGGTCGCCGCTGAAGGACCAGCCCAGCGGCAGCCCGCTGATGAACACCTCGCCGGCGCCGCCGACCGGCACCGGGTTGTACTCGGCGTCCAGGACCCGGATCTCGGTGTTGGCCTCCTGGATGGAGGGCCGGTTCGCGGCCATCGGCAGTGTTCCCTTCAGTTCCACGGTGAACGAAAAGGCGCTGGTCAGCGACGTCGAGCGACCGGAGACGGGCGCCCTACCTCGTCCTGCTGGGTGCGTGGACCGGTTCGTTCGCGGTCAGCCGGAGCTCGCGGCGACGGGCTCGCGATCCCATGCCGGGTCCGCCGTGGAGAGCCCGCCGGGCCGGCCGGTGCGCGTCATCGCGCCACCCCCAGCCGCGCCGTCGATCCCGGGGGCACCCGGCGTCCGCCGCCGGAGGCTGCGTGGGCGCGGGTCGGACCAGGCCAGCTCGATGCTGTCCAGGCACTCCTGCCGGGTCCCCGTGACGAGCGTGTCGAACCAGCCGAGCGCGTTGCGGCGCCCCTGGGGCCACACCGAGTACTGCTGCTCCTGGTTGACGACCACCTTGAACAGGCGGGGTCCCGGCTCGCCGCCCCCGCTCCCGGCCGCGACCGCGGCCGTGACCTGGCCGGATCCGGCCTGGAAGGGGYACCTGGCCGGGACCGAGGCGTCGTCGCGCAGGAAGTACTGCTTCCACTCCCGGTTGGCCGGGTCGCCGTACGAGCCCAGCAGCGGGGTCGAGTCGACCTCGTCCATCCGGCGCAGGCGCTCGCGGATGGTCCTGCGGGCGGCGACGCCGCGCGGGGTGTGCGGTTCCAGCCCCTCGAAGACCCAGCGCGGCTGGAACGTGATGTTGAAGACCGGGCTGCTCCGGCTGCGCAGCCGCTGGTGGCCCGGCGTGTTGCAGACGACGAAGATCGGGCTGCCGCGGAAGCTGAACTCCCAGCCCGGGGTGTCGGTGTCGGTCGGGATGCCGGACGGCCAGGGCTCGCCGTCGCTGTCGTGCAGATACCGCAGCAACGACCAGAACCGCCGCTCGTACCCGAGGACGTCGTCGGCGCGCTGGCCCGCCGTCCCACCGCCGGACCCGAAGAACACGACGAGGGAGGTGTTGCGCGATATCGACTGGTAGACCGAGAGGTAGGTGGCGAGTATGTCCGGCAGCACGGACCAGGTCCGTTCGTCGTCAAGATCGTCGACGAAGCCGAACCGCAGCCCGCCCCGGTTCGCGGCGGCCGTCGCGAAGACGCAGGGGAACGGCTCGGTACTGGACCGCAGCGTCGCGATCATGTCCCGCGCGCAAGCGGTGCCCCACGCCGGCATCGGACCGATGGCCAGGTCGAGGATCTCCTCGCGGTGCGCATCGGTCGGGCCGGCCGTGCTCACCCCACTGAGTTTCAGCCTGTCTCGCACTGTGGTTTCTCTCTTTGGTCAGCCGCGGGCCGGTCCCGGTCCGTGGTCATGGCGTGGCTCGGTTGATGTGCTCGGATGTGGAATGGCCTGGTTGAGGCGGCTCAGTGGGCGCCGTCCGAGACGGATGGCGCCGATGCGGATAGCGGGGGTGTGGATAGCGGGGGCGCGGGCCGTCCCAGGCGGGCGGCGCGGGCCGCTAGGGCGTCGAGCGCCCGCGTCCAGGAGTCCGCGAGACCCCGCAGCACCGCCGCGGGCGGACCGTCCGGTCCCACGGACCACCGCGCGCCGAGCTCGGGACCGCCCGGGCCGTCGACGGCGCGGACGATCAGGCTCAGCGGGAACGGGTCGGGCGCCTCCGCGTTCCAGTCGGCGAACAGTTCCTCGTCCTCCGCGGCGACCGACCAGTCCGTTACCTCACCCCGCGTCAGCCGGCCCACGTAGTTCAGGTAGACCGTGGGCGGTGGCGCCGCCGCGAGGAGCGGCGCGGTTCGCGGATCGAGGTAGCGCAGCATGCTGTAGTCGGTTCCGCCGTCGGGGATCTCGCCCATGAGCGCGTGCACCCGGGCCACCGTGGCGTCCACGCAGCGGTCGCCGAGGACGGCGCCGTCGTCGGGGGCGCGCTCGAGCAGGAACGGGAAGATCTCCGCGAGCCAGCCGACCGTGCGGGACAGGTCCAGGTCGCCGACGACCTGCTCCTGGCGGCCGTGGGCCTGCACCGCGGCGACCATCGCCGACGAGCCGGCGCCGTTCGGATGGGTCTGGTCGGCCAGGGCCAGGGACAGCGCGGCGAGCAGGAGCTCGTCCACGCCGACGCCGAAGGCGGCGGGAACCGTCGACAGCATGGGCGCCGCCCGCTCCGGCGGCAGGCTCACCGTGACCACCGCGGGTTGCTCGTCATCGTCAGGACCCGGCCCGGCCGAGTCGGCCGGGCACGCCGTCCACGCCACCGGCGTGACGCGGTCGAACATGCCCAGCCAGAACGGCAGCCGCTGGTCCGTCTCGCCCGCCCGCGCCCGCTCGTCGAGCCGGCTCGCCCAGTCCGCGAACGAGACCTCGACAGGCGCGAGCCGAGGCCGCGCGCCCGCCGCCAACGCGGCCGCGGCGGTCGCGAGATCCTCCAGCACGATCGACCAGGACACGCCGTCGATCAGCGCATGATGAATGATCAACAGCAGCCGGCCGGGGCGGGAGTCGCCCGCGTCCAGCCAGACGCCGCGGATGGTCTGCCCGTCGTCCGGGTCGAGCTCGGCGTTGGCGGCCGCCGCGAGCCCGGCGATCAGCGCGTGCCCGCCCGCGCTGCCGAAGCCGTCGCCGGCGGCGAGGTCGGCCGCGTCGACCCGGCGGACCCACCGCCCGACCTCGACGCCGCCGGGCGGCGCGATCGCCAGTGACCAGGCGGGACCGCCGTCGGCACCCGCCGCCGCCGCGCCGTCCGGAAGCGGCCTGGACGAGTCCGAACGGACGAGGCGCGCCCGCAGGACGTCGTGGTGGTCGACGACCGTCGTGAGCGCCGCGACCAGCGTCGCCAGATCCAGCCCGGCGGGGGTGCGCAGCAGCACCGGCGAGGAGAACGACGCGAACGCGAGGCGCCCGTCCGTCCCGGTGCCGCGGCCGCGCGCCGCCTGCAGCGCGGGCGTCGGCGGGGCGACGACGACTCCGGCGAGCCCTGAGCCCGCCTCGGCCGTGCCGCCGGACCGCCGGGCCCCGCCACCGGCCGCCCGCCCGACCTGCCCAGCCGGCCCGTCACTGGCGGCGCCGGCCGCGCGGGCGGACCGCGACGGGGCCCGGCGGGTGACGACGGTGGCGAGCGCCTCGGGCGTGCGATGGCCGAACAGCAGGCGCGGGGTGACGGTGAGGCCGGCGGCGCGGATCCGGTTGACCAGCCGCATCGCGACGATGCTGTCGCCGCCCAGGGCGAAGAAGTCGTCGTCGACGCCGACCTCGTCGACCCCGAGCACCGCGGCGAACGTCGCGACCAGGGTCGCCTCGATCTCGTTCGCGGGCGCGCGCCCGGCCACCGGCTCGTCGACGTCACCGGCGGGCCGCGTCGGCGGGTCCTCGTCCGGCGGGTCCTCGTCCGGCCGGTCGACGACGTCCAGCGTGCCGTCCGGGCGCCGGCGGGCCCGACCGCCGGTCCGGTTCGTCCACTCGTCCGGGCCGCCGATGTCCAGCACGCTGACCGGTATTTGCTGGTCGGCCGCGACCGCGGCGAGGACGCGCAGCAGCCGCTCGCCGAACCGCTCGGCGGTGGCGCGGTCGAACAGGTCGTCGCTGTAGCGGACACCGACGGCCATGCCGTCGTCGGTGCTGGTCCGCTCGAGGAAGTCGAAGGACAGGTCGAACTTGGCACTCGCGGTCCTGACCGGCTCGGGGCTGGCGCCCACGCCGTCGAAGGCCAGCTCGTCGACGGCGTCGGACGCCGCCAGGTACACGATCATGACCTGGAACAGCGGGTGGCGGGCCAGCAGCCGTGGCGGGTTGACGGCGTCGACCACCCGGTCGAACGGCAGCTCCTGGTGGTCGAACGCGGCGAGGTCGCTGGCGCGGACCCGCCCCAGCAGCTCGCCGAACGTCGGGGCGCCCGACAGGTCGGTCCGCAGCACGACCGTGTTGAGGAAGAAGCCGACGAGGTCGTCGAGGGTGTCGTCGACCCGGCCGGAGACCGGGCTGCCGATCGGGATGTCCTCGCCCGCGCCCACCCGGTGCAGCAGGGTCGCGACGACGGCCCGCAGCACCATGAACAGGCTGGCGTTGTGGGCTCGGCCGACGGCCCGCAGCGCGGCGACGCGCTCGGCGTCGATCGACAGCTCGACGATCCCGCCGGTGTGGGTCGGCTCGTCCGGGCGCGGCCGGTCGGTCGGCAGCGCCAGCTCGGCGGGCAGGCCGGCGAGCTGGCGGCGCCAGAACTCCCGCGACGTGGCGGCGGGGCTCGTCGCGTCCGCCTCGTCGCCGAGCAGCTCGCGCTGCCACAGCGTGTAGTCGACGTACTGAACGGGCAGCGGCGCCCAGTCCGGCGCCCCGCCCGCGGCCCGCGCCCGGTAGGCGGCCGTCAGGTCCCGGGCCAGCGGCCGGTCGGAGCCCTCGTCGGCGGCGATGTGGTGGATCAGGAACTGGGCGATGTGCAGGTCCGGGGAGCACCGGACGACGGTCACCCGCATCGGCGGCTCGCGCTCCAGGTCGAACGCGTAGGACGCGGCGTCGGCGAGGACGTCCGCCAGCCCCGGGTCGCCCGGCTCCGGATCGGGCCTGCCGGCGCCGGCCACCGACGCCCACTCGACGACGTCGAACGGGATCTCCGTGTCGGACGGGTCGAGGATCCACTGGACCGGCTCGCCGCCGGGCGCGGGGAAGACGGTCCGCAGCGCCTCGTGCCTGGCGACGACGTCGCCCACCGCCGCGCGCAGGGCGGCCAGGTCCAGCGGCCCGGTCAGCCGCCAGGTGATCGGGATGTTGTATGTCGGGCTGGGGCCCTCCACCTGCCCGAGCACCCAGAGGCGCTGCTGCGCGAACGACAGCGGCGGGTTCACCGGGCGCCGCGCGCGGCCGACGGCCGGCCGGGCGGCGCCGGCCTGGTCCATCCGCCGCGCGAGCCGGGCGACCRTCGGGTCCTCGAAGACCGCGCGCGGCGTGATCTCCACGCCGAACGTCGACCGGATCGCGGCGCACAGCCGCATGACGAGCAGCGAGTGGCCGCCGAGGGCGAAGAAGTCGGCGTCGGTCCCGACCCGCCGGACGCCGAGGACGGCGGCGAACCGTTCGGCGAGCAGCTCCTCGCGCGCGTCACGGGGCCGGCGGCCGGCCGCCGGCACGGGCGCGGGCGGCCCGGGCAGCGCGGCCCGGTCCACCTTGCCGTTGACCGTCCGGGGCAGGCGGTCCAGCGCGACGAACGCCTGGGGAACCATGTAGGCCGGCAGGATCCGGGCCACCTGCGCCCGAACGGCCTCGACCAGGCCCGACCCGGCCGGCAAGCCCGGCCCGGTGGGGTCGGGTACCAGGTAGGCGATGAGCTGGAGGGCGGGCGGGGCGTCCGGCCGGAACCAGACCGCCGCCTGGGCGACGCCCGGCGCCGCCTCCAGCGCCCGTTCGATCTCGCCGAGCTCGATCCGGAACCCGCGCAGCTTGATCTGGTCGTCGGCACGCCCGAGGAACGCGAGCGAGCCGTCGGGGCGGCGGCGCGCGAGGTCCCCGGTGCGGTACATGCGCTCCCCCGCCGCGCCGTACGGGTCGGCGACGAACCGGGCCGCTGTCAGGCCCGCGCGGCGCAGGTAGCCCCGGGCGAGCCCGGGACCGGACAGGTACAGCTCGCCGGCGACCCCGTCGGGGACCGGGCGCAGCGCCGCGTCCAGGAGGTAGGCGCCGGTGTTCCCGATGGGCGCGGCCCAGCCCGCGCTGTGCCAGCCGTAGGCGTCGACGGAGTACTCGGTCGGCCCGTAAAGGTCGTGGGCCACCGTCCCCGGCAGCGAGCGCAGCCGCTCCCACAGCGCCGGCGGGGTGGCCTCGCCGCCGACCAGGAGCACGCCCGGCCGGTGGCCCTCCGGCCGCAGGAACCCGTTCCTGATCAGTTCCTGGAGGTAGGTCGGGGTCAGGTCGAGCACGTCGATCCGGGTCCGCTCGACGTAGTCGACGAGGGCGGCCGCGTCCCGCGCGACCCGCTCGTCGACGACGTGCGTCTCATGCCCGGCCAGCAGCCACAGCAGCGGCTCCCAGGAGCCGTCGAAGCTGAACGAGGCCGCGTGCAGGACGCGCTGGGCACCCCGGTCGGGACCGGCGGCGCGCTCGGCCTGCGCGATCAGGTCGACCGCGTGCGAGGCGAAGAGGTTGACCAGGCCCCGGTGGGTGCCGACGACCGCCTTGGGCACGCCGGTCGACCCCGACGTGTAGATCACGCTCGCCGCGCCGGCCGGGTCGGGCGCCGGCACGGGCGGCGCGGCCCCCAGCGGCGCGGCGTCGAGCGGCGCGGCGTCGAGCGGGATGACGGCGGCCGCGACGTCGGGCAGCAGCCCGGCGTACGCGCCGGTCGTGAGGACGGCGGCCGGCGCCGCGTCGGCCAGCAGGAACGCGAGCCGGTCCGCGGGCACCTCGACGTCGATCGGCAGGTAGCTCGCGGCCGCCGCCAGCACGCCGAAGATCGCCGGGACCATCAGCGCGCGGGGCAGCGCGAGCGCCACCACGGCTTCCGGGCCGGCGCCCAGGCGGGACACCACGGCCGCGATCCGGTCGACCTCGCCGGCCAGCTCCGCGAAGGTCGTCCGGCCCTCACCGGTGACCAGCGCGACCCGGTCGGGATACGCGGCGACGACCCGGGCCAGCAGGTCCGGCACCGTCGTCCCCGGCGCCGTCGTCCCCGGCGGCGTCGCGGCCGCCGCGGCACCATCGGCGCCGAGGACGGGCAGCGCCCGCCGGGGGCCGCGGGCCACGCGCAGGGCGGCCGCGCGCTCCTCCTCGTCGACGATCTCCAGCCGGCTGACCGGCAGGTCGGGGTCACGGACGATCTCGGCGAGCAGCCGGACCAGCCGGTCGGCCAGCCGGGCACCGCTGCCCGGGTCGAGGACGTCGGTGGCGAACTCGACGAGCGCCGTGATCTCGCCCTGGGCGAACCGGTCGACGAAGGTCACGTCCAGGTCGAACTTCGCCGTCCCGGCCTCGGGGTCGATCCAGGTCACCGGCGCGCCGAGCAGTTCCCGGTCGTCGCCGGCGAGGTGGTGGTAGCCGGCCATCACCTGGAACAGCGGGTTGACGCCGGGCACGCGGCGCGGGTTGACCGCCGCGACGACGTCCTCGAACGGCAGGTCCTGGTGGTCGAAGGCGGCGAGGTCGGTCTGGCGGGTCCGGCCCAGCAGGTCCCGGAAGGTCGGGTCGCCGGTCAGGTCGGACCGGATCACCAGCGTGTTCACGAAGAAGCCGACGAGCCGGTCGAGGGCGGCGTCGGTGCGCCCGGCGATGGGCACCCCGATCGGGATGTCGTCGCCGGAGCCCAGCCGGTGCAGCAGGGTCGCGATGGCCGCGTGGGCGAGCATCGACATGCTCGTCCCGGTGGACGTGCACAGTGCGCGCAGCCCGGTCGCCACCGGCCCGGGCAGCACCCGGACCACCCGCGCGGACGCCCCGTCCCGCTCGGCCGGGCGTGGCCGGTCCAACGGCAGCGGGATCTCCTCCGGCAGGCCACGCAGGGTCTCCAGCCAGAAGGCGAGCTGCCGGGCGGCCAGGCCGCTCTCGTCGTCGGGCCCGCTGAGCAGGTCTCGCTGCCAGAGGGTGTAGTCGGCGTACTGGACCGGCAGCGGCTCCCAGTCCGGCGCATGCCCGGCCAGCCTCGCGGCGTAGGCGGCGTCCAGATCGAGCAGGAACGGGCGGTCCGACCACTCGTCGGTCGCGATGTGGTGCAGGACGGCCACCAGCACGTCGGCGTCCGGGCAGCGCAGCAGGGCGATGCGCAGCGGCGCCTCGCGGGTCAGGTCGAACCGGCGCGCCGCGGCCCGGGTGATCCAGCCGGCCACCTCGTCCTGGGCGCATCTGAGCACCTCGACCCCGAGGTTCGCCTCGGCCGGGTCCAGGATCCGCTGGTAGGGCTCGCCGTCGACGACGTCGATCACCGTGCGCAGCGCCTCGTGCCGGCCGAGGAGGTCAGTGACGGCGGCGCGCAGCGCGGCGACGTCGAGGCGGGCGCCGGTCCGCAACGCGAGCGGGTAGTTGTAGGCGTCGGTGCCGCCGGCCAGCGCCTCGACGAGCCACAGCCGCCGCTGCGCCGGTGAGAGCGGGATCCGCTCGGGCCGGTCCGCCGGGACCAGCGGCGGGCGCCCCGCCACGGTGCGGCTGGCCACCTTCGCCGCCAGCGCCTCGACCGTCGGCGCGTCGAACAGGTCGCGGATGGCGAGCTCCGTGTCGAGCGCGGCCCGGGCCCTGCTGACCACCCGGGTGGCCAGCAGGGAATGGCCGCCGAGGGCGAAGAAGTCGTCGTCGGCCCCGACCTCGGGCAGGCCGAGGATGTCGGCGAACAGCTCCGCCAGGGTCCGTTCGACGGGGGTGGCCGGTGCCCGGCCCGACCGCGGCGCGGCCACCGGCTCGGCCGGTGGCAGGGCCGCCAGGTCGAGCTTGCCGTTGGCGTTGCGAGGAATGGCCGGCAGTGGCACGAACGCCGACGGGACCAGGTAGTCCGGCAGGACCGCGGCCAGGTCGGTGCGCAGCCGGCCGACGAGCGCGGCGGCGGCGCGGGCCGCCGTCGGGTCGTTGGTCAGCGCCGTCCCCGGGTGCGGCCGGCTGGCCGGGTCGGTGGCCGGCCGGGTCACCGGCAGGGCCGCCGGCCCCGAGCCGCGCACGAGCAGGGCGTCGAGCCGGCCGGCGTCGTCGGGGCGCGGCGTGAGGGCCGCCTCGTAGCCGAGGGCGTCGGCCAGCGCGTACACGTCGTCCGGGTCGACCGCGCCGGCCTCGGCCTCCGCCGGGACCACCTCGCCCACCGGTCCGAGCCCGGCCGCGGCGAGGTCGGCGGCGACGCGGGCGTCGGGGATGGCGGTGAGGCGGATCCGCCGCGGCCCATGGGCGCGCACGAGCGCGCCGAGCCCCTCGAGGCTGCGCACCTCGACGCCCCAGGCCGCGACGAGCGGCTCCGACCCGGCGGCGGGCGCCGCGACGGCCGGCCCGGCCGGCAGGGAGTCGCCGACCGGCTCCAGGGCGGGGCGGCGCAGCACGACGTCGAAGCGGTGCTGGGTGAGCTCGTCACGGTGACGTCCGCGCCGGACCCGTACGCACACCTCGAGGTCGCTGGTCCTGGCCACGTCGAGGAAGAACGCGGGCGCGACCACCAGCTCCTTCTCCAGCAGGACGCGCCGGTCGACGGCCGCCGCGAGCCGGGCCGGGTCGAGGCCGGTCAGCGCGGTCGCGGTGTCGGTGCCGGTCGTCGTCTCGGCGGCGGACGCGGTGGCGGCGGATGCCTGGCCGCAGCGGGCCAGCTCGATCGTGCTGTGGAAGAGGCGCAGCCGGCCCAGGTCCCGGACGTCGCCGACGAACAGCGAGCCGCCAGGGGCGAGCAGGTCGAGCGCGCCGTGCAGCACCGAGCGCAGGTAGTCGGCGCTGGGGAAGTACTGGATCACCGAGTTGACGACGATCGTGTCGAAGAACGCTGTCGGCAGCCCGTCGGTCACGTGGGCCGGCTGGTGGCGCAGCTCGACCCGGCCGAAGCGGGCGGGGTCGGTGGCGAGCTCGGCGCGCAGCTTCGCGATGACGGGCGCGGCGAAGTCCGTGCCCCAGTACTCGTCGCAGCCGGGAGCCAGCTGCCCGAGCAGCAGGCCGGTGCCGACCCCGATCTCCAGCACGCGCCGCGGCGCGAGCGCCCGGATCCGCTCGACGGTCCTCGCCCGCCACTCCCGCATGTGCTCGAGCGGGATCGGCTGGCCGTCGTAGCTGGAGTCCCAGCCGTCGAAGCTCTCCGCGCGCAGCGCGGTCGGGATCCGCTCGTACTCGTCGGTGTAGACCTGCCGCCACTCGCCGACCTGGTCGGCCTCGATCGCGGCCCGGTCGGCGGCCGAACGGTCGGCCGGCACGACGTAGGCGACGAGGCGCTTCGCCCCCGGCGTCACCGGGTCGTCGGTCGCGATCACGGCGGACTGGCTGACCGCCTCGTGGCCGTCGACGGCGGCGGCGACCTCGCCCAGTTCGATCCGGTGGCCACGGATCTTGACCTGGTCGTCGGTGCGGCCCAGGAAGTCGAGGTTGCCGTCGTCGGCCCGGCGGGTCACCAGGTCACCGGTGCGGTACATCCGCCCGCCCGGGCTGGCCGGGTCGGCGACGAACCGGGTCGCGGTCAGGCCGAACTGGTCCAGATAGCCGCGGGCCAGGCCGTCGCCGGCGATGTACAGCTCGCCGGGGACGCCGTCCGGGACCGGGCGCAGCCAGCGGTCGAGCACGTAGACGGCGGTGTTGCGGATCGGCCGGCCCACGGTGGGGGTCCTGCTGTCGGCCGTCGCCGCGCCGAGGGTGTTGATCGTGTACTCGGTCGGGCCGTAGAGGTTGTAGCCGGCCGTCCCGTCGGTGTCGCGCAGCCGGTTCCAGATCGAGTCGGGCACGGCCTCGCCGCCCAGCATGACCAGGGGCGGCCGGTGGCGGTGCCCGCTCGCCGGCGCACCACCGTGGTCCGCCACAAGCGACGCCGGCGACGTCGCTTCGACGTACGCCCCGGCGCCGTCGGCGGCCGGCTGCTCGGTCCGGTCCAGCAGCCCGGACTCGAACAGGTGGGCCGCGTACGTCGGGGTGACGTTGACGACGTCGATCCGGTGGCGGTCGCAGTAGGCGACGAGGCCCTCGGCGTCGCGGCGCAGGTTCTCGTCGCAGATGTGCACCTCGTGGCCCTCGACGAGCCAGAGAAGCTCCTCCCACGACATGTCGAACGCGAACGAGACGGTGTGCGCGATCCGCAGCCGGCGGCCTCCCGCCGCCGCCACGGTCGGGTCGAAGATCTCGTCCCGGTGGTTGAGCCACATGTTCGTCAGCCCGCGGTAGGGGGTGACGACGCCCTTGGGCCGGCCGGTCGATCCCGACGTGTAGATCACGTAGGCCGGGTGGTCGAGCCGGTCCGCGCGGTCGCGGGCGAAGGCGCCGAGCTCGGCGTCCGAGAGCACGCCAGGGGTGGTCGCGGCCAGCTCGGCGGCGACGGCCTCGTCGTCGAGCACCAGCCAGGCCGCGGCGGTCCGGTCCGGGTCGCCGGCCGTCCCGACCGTGACGGGAGCCACGGTGCCGGGAGCGTCGGTGCCGGGCTGGGCCGTTTCGCCGGTGAGGTAGCCGCCGGCGGCCCGGGTGGTGACCACCAGCTCGGCCCCCGCGTCGGCCACCATCTCCAACAGGCGGGCGGGCGGATGGTCCAGCTCCAGCGGCAGGTAGGCGGCGCCGGTGCGCAGGACGGCGAACAGGGCGACGACCATGTCCACCGTCCGGCCGATCCCGAGGGCGACGACGGTCTCCGGGCCGGCGCCGTGGGCGATCAGGAGGCGCGCCAGCCGGTTCACCCGGTCGTCGAGCTCGCGGTAGGTCAGCCGCTGGTCGCCGAGGACCAGCGCGACCTGGTCGCCGAGGTCGCCGGCCCGGTCGGCGAGCAGGTCGGACACGGTCTGGCCGCCGACCGGCCGCCACGGCGCCGCCGCGGCGGCCAGCCGGTCCCGCTCGGCGGGCAGCAGCAGATCCAGGGAGCCGACCGGGGCGTCGAGATTGCCGACCAGCGCGTCGATCGTCGCGACGAGCCGGGCGAACAGCGCCTCGGCCACCGCCGGTGTGACGACGTCGGCGCGGTACTCCAGGCGAGCCGTGATCCGCGCCCCCGGGAACAGGACGAACGTCAGCGGGTAGTGGGTGTGGTCGAGGCTGCCGCCGCCGATGATCCCGTGGCGGGCGGTGGTCTGCTCGTTCGCGACCTCGTCGATGAAGTTCTGCAGGACGTAGAGGGTGTCGAACAGCACCGGGTGGCCGCTGGCCCGCTGGATGTCGCCGAGGCCGAGGTACTCGTGGTCGAGCAGGTCGAGGCGCTGCTCCGCGACCCGGCGCAGCAGCTCGCCGACCGTCTCGCGCGGGTCGAGCCGGACCCGGACCGGGACGGTGTTCAGAAACAGCCCGACGACCTCGTCGATCCCGTCGAGCTCGGTCGGGCGGCCGGCGACGGTCGTGCCGAACACGACGTCGTCCGTCCCGGTCGCCGTCGCGAGCACCAGCGCGAGCGCGGCGTTGAAGACCGTGTTCAGGGTGACGCCGTGTGCGCGGGCGGCCGCCCGTGCCGTGGTCGCGGTCGCCTCGGGCAGCTCGGCGGTGATCCGGGCCGGCGCGACCGGCCGCAGGCCCCGCGCCGCCGGCACCACCAGCGTCGGGCCCTCCAGGTCGGCCAGCGCCGAGCGCCAGGCCTTCTCGGACGCGGCGGTGTCCCGCTGGCGCAGCCACACCAGGTAGTCCCGGAACGAGCCGCGCGACGCGGGCGGGGACGCCGGGTCCGGCGCGCTAGCGCCAGCCGTGCCGGTGTTGGTGTCGGTGTCGGAGGCCTCGGCGGGGTCGGCGGCGTAGAGGTCCAACAGCCCCTCGACGAACAGGGCGCCCGACCAGCCGTCCCACAGCAGCACCTGGCGGTTGACGACCAGCCGGTCGCGCCCCTCGGCCAGGTGGATCAGGATCAGGCGGAACAGCGGTGGCCGGGCGACGTCGAACGGGCGGGCGCGGTCGGCGGCGGCGATCCGCTCGGCCTCGGCCGACCGGTCGGGCTCGGCCAGGCCGGACAGGTCGATCTCGTCGACCGGCGCGGGCAGCTCGCTGGCGATGACCTGCACCGGGCGGGGAAGGCCGTCGGACAGGAAGCCGGCGCGCAGCGTCGGGGTGCGGGCCATCAGCGTCCGACAGGCGCGGYGCAGCCGCTTGGCGTCGAGCCGGTGGTCGAAGTCGAAGGTGAACTGGGCGGTGTAGGCGTCGCTGGTCTGGTCGAGGGCCGAGTGGAAGTACAGGCCCTCCTGCAGCGGCGAGAGCGGCCAGACGTCCTCGACCGGGGCAGGGAACGCGCCGGCGATCCGGGCTGACTCCTGCACGGAGAGTGTGAGCAGCTCGACCGGCGGCTGGGCCGTCGCCGGCCCGACGGCCGTGGTCGCCGTGGCCGGCGCGAGCGTGGCGGTGGCCGGCGCGAGCGCGGCCAGCTCGCCCAGGGCGGCGAGGAAGCCGTCGGCGATGCGCGCCGTGTCGCCCGCCGCGAGCACCGTCGTCAGGTAAGTGAACGTCGCGCGCAGCGCCGGCCCGTCGGCGGTCTCGACGCAGACCGCGTCGACGGTCAGCGGGTAGCCGACGCCCAGGCCGGGGTCGGGCCTGGCGGCGAGCGCGTCGAACTCCTCGGCCGGTCCCCAGTCGGCCCGGCGGTCGGCGCCGAACCGGCCCAGGTAGTTGAACAGCACCTGGGCCCGCCCGGCGCGGGCGAGCGCCGGGCCGGCGAGCGGGTTGGCGTAGCGCAGCATGCCGAAGCCGAGGCCGCCGTCGGGCGTGGCCCGCAGCCGGGCCGTCACGTCGGCGAGCGTCGCGCGCACCTGCGGCCGGGCCGCCGGGAGCCTGACCGGCGCGATGCTGGTGAACCAGCCGACGGTCCGGGAGAGGTCGACCCCGGGGACGACCTCCTCGCGGCCGTGGCGTTCGAGGTCGACGAGCAGGTCGCCGTCGCCGGCTCCCACCGGCTCGCCGCCGGGCTGACCGCCCGCCGGCCCTGCCGGGAGCGCGAGACGCAGGCCGGCCAGCAGCACGTCGGTGACCTCGGCACCGGTCGCCACGGGGACGCCGGTGAGCAGCGCGGCCGTGACCGCCGACGGCAGCTCGACGACCAGGCTCGCGGTCTCGGCCACCGTGCCGACAGCCGCCGGGCCCGGCTGGGGCTCGGTCGGGCCGCCGGCGGCGGCGGTGACCGGCCCGATCGGCTCGGCGAACGGCCGCCCGCCCGGCGCGAGCGTGTCCAGCCAGTGGGTCAGTTCGCCGAGCCGGGCCGGGGCGGCCGCCTGCTCACCGAGGACCTGACTGAAGCCGCGCAGCGACGTGCCCACCGGGTCGAGCGCGGGCCGCCCGCCGGACCCGGCCGCGAGGTACCCGGCCTCCAGGTCGGCCAGCAGGATCCGCCACGACACCCCGTCGACGACGAGGTGATGGGCGACGAGCACCAGCCGGCCCGGCTCGGCGGGGCCCGCGTCGAGCCAGACCGCGCGCAGCATCACCCCCGCGTCCGGGTCGAGACGGCCGGCGGCCGAGCCGGAGGCGGCGGCGATGACCGCGCGCAGCGCAGTCGGGTCGAGCCCGGCGACGTCGATCCGGGTCAGCAGGTCGGCGCCCGTCGGCCCGCCCGCCGCCGTCGCGTCCCGCGTCGCCTTGCCTGCCGCCGTCGTGCCCTCCGCTGCCCCGTCACCAGTCGTGGACGCCGCCGGGTCGATCTGGAGCAGCCAGACACCGGGCGCGGGCCGCAGCAGCCGGGAACGCAAGCCGTCGTGGTGCGCGACCAGGGCCGCGAGCGCGGCTCGCAGCGCGGCCTCGTCGGCACCGGGCGGAGTCCGGACCAGGAACGCCTGGTTGAACCGCCGGATCTCGCCGCCCCACTCGGCCAGCCGGGCCACGATCGGCAGCGGGGTGAAGATCCCGGTCGCCGTCGCGTCGAAGGCCGGGAGCATGACCGCGGCCGGATCGGCGGACGCGGTGGCCGGATCGGCGGACGCGGTGAGCCGCGGCGGCCGCCCGGACGGGGCGGATTGACCCCGCGGAATCAGCTCGCCCTCGGGGACAGGTCCGCCCTCGGGGACAGGCGCAGGCTCCACCGCTGCGGCGCGGCCGGCGACGAGTGCCGCGAGCGCGGCCGGCGTCCGCTGGACGAAGACCTCGCGCGGGGTGAGCCTGATGCCCTCGCGGCGGGCCCTGGTGACCAGCTGGATCGCGAGGATGCTGTCGCCGCCGAGCGCGAGGAAGTCGTCGTCGGCGCCGACCCGGTCGAGGCCGAGCACGGCGGCGAACACCGCGCACAGCGCGCGCTCCAGCTCGGTGCCACCGGGCCGGGACGAGGTGGCCGCGGACAGGTCGGGGGCCGGCAGCGCGGCCCGGTCGAGCTTCCCGTTGCCGGTGAGCGGCAGCGCGTCCAGGGCGACGACCGCCGCCGGGACCATGAAGTCCGGCAGCGCCGCCGCGGCCCTCGCCCGCAGCGCCGCGCCGTCGACCCGCTGGTCCGCGCGGGGGACGACGTACGCGACGAGCCGGTGCCGGTCGGCGCCGTCCTCCCGGGCGAGGACGACGACCCGTTCGACCGCCGGGTCGGCGGCGAGGACGGCCTCGATCTCGCCCGGCTCGATCCGGAAGCCACGGATCTTGACCTGGTCGTCGGCCCGGCCGAGGTATTCCAGCGCGCCGTCCTGGCCCAGCCTGGCCAGGTCGCCGGTGCGGTACATCCGGTCGCCGGGCTCGCCGTACGGGTCGGCCACGAACCGGGTGGCGCTCAGGCCCGAGCGTCCCAGGTAGCCGCGCGCGAGCTGACCACCGCTGACATAGATCTCACCGGGGACGCCCGGCGGCACCGGGGCGAGGTGGCGGTCGAGGATCCGCGCGCGCAGGCCGCGCAGCGGCTCGCCGATCAGGCCGTGCCGGCCGCCGACGGCCTGACCGAGGCGCAGGTACGTGACGTGCACCGTGGTCTCGGTGATCCCGTACATGTTGACCAAGGTCGGCGCGTCGTCCGGGTGGCGCTCGTACCAGGGGGCGAGCCGCCCGACGTCCAGCGCCTCGCCGCCGAAGATGACCAGGCGGAGGCTGAGGTCGGCGCCGCCCTCGGCCGCCTCGGCCGCCTCGGCCGCGACCAGCGCGCCGAAGGCCGACGGCGTCTGGTTGAGGACGGTGACGGACTCGCGGCGCAGCAGGGCGAGGAACTGCTCGGGGGAACGGGAGACGTCGTGGTCGACGACGACGAGCCGCCCCCCGTGCAGCAGCGGCCCCCACAGCTCCCACACCGAGAAGTCGAACGACGCCGAGTGGAACAGCGTCCACACGTCCGCGGAGTCGAAGTGGAAGTGGTCCCGGCTGTCGGCGAACAGGCGCACCACGTTGCGGTGCGGGATCAGCGTGCCCTTGGGCCGGCCGGTCGAGCCGGAGGTGTAGATGACGTAGGCGAGGTTGTCCGCCCCCGCCCGCGCGTGCCCGTCCGGGCCTGGTGACGTGGACGTGGACGGGGACGGGGTCGGCGGCTGCTCGGCCAGCGCCGCGGCGACCAGCGGGTCGTCCAGCGCGATCAGGGGTACGCCCGTCCGGGTCGGCAGCGCCGCCCGGGTCGCCGCGGTGGTCACCGCGCACACCGGCGCGGCGTCGCGCAGCATGAACGCGATCCGGTCGGCGGGGTAGGTCGGGTCGATGGGCAGGTAGGCGCCGCCGGCCTTCTGCACCGCCAGCAGGGTCACGACCAGGTCGGTCGACCGGGGCAGCGCGACCGCCACGATCGACTCCGGCCCGACGCCCCGCGCGCGCAGCAGCCGCGCGAGCCGGGAGGCCTGCGCGTCGAGCTCGGCGTAGGTGAGTTCCTCGTCGCGCCAGCGCAGCGCCACCGCGTCAGGGGTCCTGGCGGCCTGGGCCTCGAACAGGTCGGGCAGGGTGGCGTCCGCGCCCCAGGCGCCGCGCCGGGGCGCCGGGGCGAGCGCGGCCTGGTCCCGCTCGGCCGGGGGCAGGGCGGCGGCGGCGCCGATCGGCCGATCCGGATCGGCGGCGATCTCGCCGAGCAGCGCGAGCAGGCGGTCGGCGAGGCCGGCGACGGTCGCGCCGTCGAGGACGCCGCGCTGGTAGCCGAAGGTCAGCCTCAGCCGGTCGCCGGGGATCACCCGGATCGTCAGCGCGTAGTGGGTGGCGTCGTGACCGTCGACGGCGACGAGCCGCGGCCTGCCGGCGGGGATCAGCGTGGCCGCGTCGAACGGGTACGACTCGAGCACGAGCAGGGTGTCGAACAGGTCCCCGTGGCCGGCCAGGGCCTGGATGTCGGCCAGGCCGAGGTGCTGGTGCGCGAACAGCCGGCCCTGGGCGGCCTGCAGGTCGGCCATGAGCTCGGCGAATGTCCGCTGCGCGCTGACCGCGGCCCGGACCGGGACGGTGGTGACGAACAGGCCGATCATGGCGTCGACGCCGGTCAGCTCCGGCGGCCGGCCGGCGGTCGCGGCGCCGAGGACGACGTCGTCGCGGCCGACGGCCCGCGCGAGCAGCACGGCGTGAGCCGCCCGCAGCACGGTGCTCAGCGTCAGGCCCCGCTCGCGGCCGAGCGCGGCGAGCCGGTCGGCCAGCGCCGGGTCGACCTCACGGTCGAGGGCCGCCGCTGGGCCCGGCTCGGCGGCGACGCGGTGCCCGGCGCCCGGTGCCAGCAGGGTCGGGCCGTCGAGACCGGCGAGCTCCGCCCGCCACGCCGCGCGCGCCGCGTCCCGGTCCTGGGCGCCCAGCCAGCGCAGGTAGTCCTCGTAGGGGCGGGCGGCCGGCTGGTACCCCGCCACCGTGGCGGCGGTGTCGGCACCGCCGCCGGAGCTGGAACCGGAACTGGCGTCGGCGTCGGCGTCGGCCAGCGCGAACAGCTCGCGCAGCAGGAGAGGCAGCGACCAGCCGTCGACGATGACGTGGTGGGCGCAGACCGCCAGCCGGGCGCTGTCCGGGCCGGTGCGGACCCAGAGGAAACGGATGAGCGGGGGCGCCGCCAGGTCGAACCTCGCGGCCCGGTCGTCCGCGACCAGCCGCTCCGCCTCGGCCACCCGCTCGGCGGCGGGCCAGCCGGACAGGTCGACGACGGTCCACTCGGGTTCCGCGTGGTCCAGGATCGCCTGGGCCGGTGCCCGGCCGTCGGCGAGGACTGCGGCGCGCAGGATGGCGTGCCGAGCGGTCAGGGTCCGGGACGCCGCCCGCAGCCGGTCGAGGTCCAGCTCGCCCGCCAGGTCCAGGACGAACTGGATCACGTACACGTCTGGCGCGTCGTCGCCGTCGACGAGACGGTGGAACAGCATCCCCGCCTGCGACGGCGACAGCGGCCACACCGCGGTCAGGCCGGGCAGCCGGTCGCGCCAGCGGGCCAGGTCCGCCGGGTCCGCGGGCGCCAGCCCCGCGAGGTCCGGCCCGGCCGGAGAGCCCTGCCCGGCCGGGGCAGCCTGCCCCGGGGCAGCCGTCAGCTCGGCCGCGGTCGTGACGTCCGCCGTCGTGGTCGCCACGGCGGCGAGACCGGCGACGGTCGGGGTGCTGAACACGTCGGCCAGCGCGACCGTCACGCCGGCGGCGGACGCCCGGGTGACCACGGCGAAGGCGAGGATGCTGTCCCCGCCCCGGTGAAAGAACGAGTCGTCGACGCCGAGGTCGGGCTGGCCGAGCACGGCCGCGAAGACGTCCCGCAGGACCGTCTCGGTGCGGGTGGCCGGCGTCCGGCCGGGCTGGGCGGCCGCCGCGAAGTCGGGAGCGGGCAGGGCGGCGCGGTCCAGCTTCCCGCTCGTGTTCGTGGGCAGCGCGGGCAGTGCCACGAAGGCCGCCGGCACCATGTAGCCAGGCAGGAACGACGCCGCGTGCGCGCGGAGCCGGTCCGCCAGCGGCTCGCCGTCGGCCGGGACGGCCTCGCCGTCGACCGGGACGACGTAGGCCACCAGCGCGCGCCCGGCCGGTCCGTCCTCCCGGACGACGACCGCGCAGCGCGCGACCGCCGGGTGGCGTTCGAGCACCGCCTCGATCTCGCCCGGTTCGATCCGGAAGCCGCGCACCTTGACCTGGTCGTCGGAGCGGCCGGCCACGACCAGCTCGCCCGGGGTCCCTGCCGGATCGCCTCCGGCGATCTGGGAGGTCCGCGCGGTCCAGTGGGCGAGGTCGCCGGTGCGGTACATCCGCTCGCCGGGATCGAAGGGGCTCGCGACGAAGCGGGACGCGGTCAGCGCCGGCCGGGCGAGGTAGCCGTGGGCGACGAAGGGGCCGGCGATGTACAGCTCTCCCACGGTTCCGGGCGGCACCGGCATGAGCGCGCCGTCCAGCACGTAGGCCCGGGCGTTGCGCAGCGGCCGGCCGACCGGCGGCAGCCCGCCGCCCGCGCCGGCGTCCCGCCAGGGCCCCGCCGTCACCCAGACCGCCGTCTCGGTCGGCCCGTACAGGTTGATGACGCTCTCCGCGCGCGCGGCGAGCTCCCGGGCAAGACTCGCTGGCATCGGCTCGCCGCCGCACAGGGCGCGCACCCCCGGGTAGGCCTCGGGGGTGGCGTCGAGGATGGACCGCCACCGCGACGGGGTCGCCTGGGCCACCGTGACCTCGCCGGTGGTCAGCGGCCGGGCCAGCTGGGACGGGTCGCGGGCGGTCTCGTCGTCGACGAGGTGGATCGAGGCGCCGACGGTGAGCGGCGCGAGCAGCTCGACCGTGCTCGGGTCGAAGGTCAGGGTGGTCGCGGCCAGCACCCGGTCGTCCGGTCCGATGCCCACGGCCTCGGTGATGGCCACCAGGAAGTTGCCGAGCGACCGGTGGCTGAGCGGTACGCCCTTGGGCCGGCCGGTCGAGCCGGACGTGTAGATCACGTACACCAGGTCGTCCAGGCCGACGGCCGGCGGCCACGCTCCGACGACCGCCGCGGGCTCGGAGCCGGATTCGGAGTCGGGCTCGGAGTCGTCGATGAGCACGAGCTCCAGGCCAGGCCTGACCGGGATCCGCGAGGCGAGGGCGCGTGTGGTCACCACGATCGCCGGAGCCGCGTCCTCGATCATGAACGCGATCCGGTCAGCCGGATAGTCGGGGCCGATCGGGAGGTAGGCGGCCCCGGCACGGCCGACGCCGGCCAGCGCGACGAGCAGGTCGACGCCGCGCGGCAGCGCGATACCGACGACGGAGCCGGGCCCGGCCCCTCGGCCGGCGAGCCGGCGGCCGAACGCGTCGGCCGCGGCGGCGAGCTCGCCGTAGGTCAGCGTCCGCCCGGGCGTGACCAGCGCGGTCCGGTCGGGGTCGCGGCGCGCCCACGCGTCGAACAGCGCCATCCACGGCGCGGTCGGGCCGGGTCCGGCGGTGTCGTTCCAGGCACCCAGGATCTGGTCGCGTTCGGCCGCGCCGAGCAGGTCGGCCGATCCGATCGGCGCGTCGGGCTCGGCCACCACGCGGGCCAGCAACCGCGAAAGCCTCGGGCCTACGGCGCCGGCGAACGTCGCCGACACAGCCGCCGGTTGGTAGGTCGTCTCCAGTTCGAGCGAGTCGGGCTGGCCGGCGTCCCCGCCGAGCTCGGCGACGACCATCAGCGGGAACTGGGCGGTGCCGTTGTGCAGCGGGCGGCGCTCGCCGCGCAGTTCGTCGCTATCGGGGTCACCGCGGCGCAGCGCGGCGGCGGCCGGCGAGCGGACGCCGAGCATCGTGCTGAACAGGCTGGACACGCCATCGGAGCGGTCCGGGTTGACGGCGCGCACGACGTCGACCAGGTCGATGTCCGCGTGCGCGAACGCGCCCAGGCACGCCTCGCGGGCCCGCTCCAGCAGGTTGGTGAAGGTGTCGGCCGGCCCCACCGCCAGCCGGAGGCAGACGGTGTTGCCGAAGTAGCCGATCACGCCGTTGGTCGCGGCGTCGTCCCGGTTGACGACGGGCGATCCGACGGTCACGTCGGTCGCGCCGGTGACCCGGTGGATCAGGGCGGCGTAGCCGGCGACCAGCACCATGAACGGCGTCACGCCGCGCAGGGCAGCGAACGCCCGGATCCGGCCGGCGAGCTCCGTCGGCGCGTGGTGGACGATCTGCCGGCCCGCGTCGCGCCGGCCCGGGCCGCTCCGGCCGGCGTCGCGTTCGCCGGCGGCCGCCTCGGGGAGGTCGCCGGCCGCGAGCGCGTCGGCCGCGCGGTCGTCGGGGGTCGGCTCGGGCAGGCGCACGGGCTCGGCCAGCGGAAGCAGCCGGTCCCGCCAGTAGGACAGGCCCTCGGCCCGGACGGGCGGCTCGCCGGCCGGCACCGCCGCGTCGATGAACTGGACGGCGTCGTCCGCCCCGGCCTGCTGGCCGCCTACGGCCGAGTCGCCAGTGCCTCGGCCGTAGGCGGCCAGCAGGTCGCCGAAGAAGACGTCCCAGGACGCGTCGTCCCAGGCGATGTGGTGGGCGGCGAGCGCCAGCGTGTGCCGCAGCGGCCCGTGCCGCAGGACGGTGACCCGCAGCGGCGACTCGACGGTCAGGTCGAACGGGCGCCGGGCGGCAGCCAGGGCGATCTCCCGGGCACGCCCGTCGCGGTCGTCGGCGGGCTCGGTGGACAGGTCCACGCTGAGCCAGGCCGGTTCGACGTCGTCGCGCGCAACCTGCTCGAGCCGCCCGTCCGGCGTGACCTGGTACGTCGTGCGCAGGATCTCGTGTCGGCGGGCGACGGTCAGCAGTGCGCGGCGCAGCGCCGGCACGTCGAGCGGGCCGGTCAGTTCGAACGCGGCCGAGATCGTGTAGGCGGCGCTGCCGGGGTCGAGCCGCGACAGGAACCACATCCGCCGCTGCCCCGGGCTGACCGGGTAGCCCCGGCCGGGTACTCGCCGCGCCCGGCCGTCGGCACCGCCCGCCGCCTCGCGCGTCAACCGCTCGGCGGCCAGTCGGCGGCGGAGCAGCTCGCGCTTGCGCTGCGCGGAGTCGGGACTTGCCACGATGCACGTCCTTCCGGTGATGCGGCCCTGGGGCGACGAGCGCGAACACGGTGTGGCTGGTGAACACGGTGCGGCTGGTGAGGAGGGCGCCGGGCGCGCCAAGTGGGCCGGCGCCCTGACGGCGCCGGCCCGGGGCGGCGCTAGCCGAGGCGGTGCCGCAGCTCCCGCTTGTCGATCTTTCCGACCGCGGTGAGCGGCAGCGCGTCGACGACCGTGAGCAGGTCGGGGAGCATGAAGCGGGCCAGCCCGCGCTCGCGCAGGAACGCCTTGAGCGCCTTGAGGGTGAGCGTCGCCCCGGATGCCAGGACGACGACCGCGCGGACGCTCTCGCCGACCTGCTCGTCGGCCGCCGCGACGACGGCGGCCTGCGCGATCGCCGGGTGGGCGAGCAGGTGCTGCTCCAGCTCGCCGGCGGAGACGTTCTCGCCACCGCGGTTGACGACGTCCTTGATCCGGCCCTCGACGACCAGGTTGCCGCTGGGGGTCCGCCGGACCAGGTCACCGCTCTGGTAGAAGCCGTCCGGGCTGAAGGCCGTCGCGTTGTGCTCGGCGGCCCGGTAGTAGCCGCGCAGGGTGTAGGGGCCGCGGGTCCACAGCTCGCCGACCTCGCCGGGAGCGACGTCGGCACCGTCGGCGCCGACGATCCGGATCTCGTCGGCCGGCGCGAGCGGACGGCCCTGGGTGGTGAAGGCCAGCTCGTCGCCCTCGTCCAGGCGGGTGTAGTTCAGCAGCCCCTCGGCCATGCCGAAGACCTGCTGGACGCCCGCGCCGAGGGCCGGCGGGATGCGCCGGGCCAGTTCGGCGTCCAGCCGCGCGCCGCCCACCTGCAGCAGGCGCAGGCTGGAGGTGTCAGGCCGTTCCCACTCGGCCGCGTCGACCCAGATCCGCGCCAGCGCCGGCACCAGGGCGGTCACCGTGACCCGCTCCCGCGCGATCAGGTCGAAGGCGACGTCCGGGCTGGGCGAGCTCGCCATCACCACGGTCGCCCCCACGCCGAGCGCGCCGAGGATCCCGGGGCAGGCCAGCGGGAAGTTGTGCGCCGCGGGCAGCGAGACCAGGTAGGTGTCCTCGGCGGTAAGCCCGCACAGCTCGGCACTGGCCGCCGCATTGTACGCGTAGTCCCAGTGGGTGCGCGGGATCAGCTTGGGCTTGCCGGTCGTGCCGCCCGAGATGAGCAGCACCGCGACGCCGGCCGGGTCGGGAGCGGGCGGCGTCGCGGCCCGGCCGTCGGCCCGCGCGGCGGCGCCGGCCGCCGCGAGCGCGTCGAGGCCGGTGAACTCGCCGGCCTCGCCGGCCACGAGGACGCGGCGCACGGACGGGACCGTCGCCGCGATCTCCCCCGCCAGCACGCGGTGGTCGAAACCCTCGTGGGTGTCCGGGACCGCGTAGGCGACGGCGCCGGACAGCCGGGCCAGGTGCTCGATCTCGACCCGGCGGTGCGCCGGCAGCGCCAGCACCGGGATGACGCCGAGCCGCAGCGTCGCGAACAGCAGCGCCACGAACTCGGCACGGTTCGGCAGCTGGACCAGGACGCGGTCGCCGGGGGCGATGCCGAGCTCTGTGAGCCCGGCGGCCAGGTCGTCCGCGGCCTGGTCGAGCTCGGCGTAGGAGAGCCGGACCGGGCGTGACGCCGGCCCGGCCACGACGGCCGTGGCCGCGGCGGACCGGGCGGCCCAGTCCCGGAGCCGGTCGCCCAGCGGGCCGCCGTCCCAGTAGCCCTCGGACACGTAGCGGCGGGCGAACTCCTCCGGCCAGCGGACCCAGCCGTCCGCCGCGTCCGGCTGGGCGGTGAGGTCGGTGACCGGCGGGGCGCTCACCGCTGCGTCCCGGCGACGTCGGCGGCGCCTACCTGCTCGGCCTGATCGGTCCGCGCAGCATCGTCGACCTGCTCGGGCGCGTCGGCCTGCTCGGCCACGTCGAGGAGCCGGGCCTCGATCTCGTCGTCGGAGAGCGCGGCGATCTCCCAGGCGATCGCCGCGACCCGGTCGAGGCGGCCGGGCGTGGCCTCGGCCGCGCGCATGCCGTCCGCGAGCCCCGCCACCGTCGGCGCGCCGAAGACCATCCGCACCGTCACCTCGCCGGTGTCGAGCTCCTCGCGCAGCCGCGCCACGACGGACGTGGCCAGCACGGAGTCGCCGCCGAGGGCGAAGAACTCCTCGTCTACCCCGAACTCGCCGACGTCCAGCACCTCCCGCCAGACGCTCTGGATCACCCGCTCCAGGTCCGACCGCGCCGGCGCCGAGGCGGGGCGGGGGCCGGCCTGCTCGCGCTCCAGAAGCGTGCCGACGGCGCGCCGGTCGATCTTCCCGTTGGCGCTCAGCGGGAGCTCGGCCACCACGACGACGCGGTCGGGCACCATGTGCGGCGGCAACAGCGCCCGCAGGCCCGCCTGAACCGCCCCCTGTGCCCGCGCCTCGTCGGTCCCCGCGGTCAGGACGACGACCGCCCCGAGCGCGGGCGGGCGCCCGGCGGCGCCGGGGGTCAGCGCGGCCACCCCGGCCCGGACCCCGGGCACCGAGCCGAGCGCCGCCTCGATCTCGCCGAGCTCGACCCGGAATCCCTTGATCTTGACCTGGTGGTCGCGGCGGCCGAGGAACTCGACGGTGCCGTCCGACTGGTAGCGGGCCAGGTCGCCGGTGCGGTACCAGCGGGCACCCTCGTGGGTGACGAACCGGTCGGCGGTGCGCTCCGGGTCGCCGCGGTAGCCGCGCGCGACGCCGGCGCCGCCGATCCACAGCTCGCCGGCCACGTGATCGGGGCAGTCGCGGCCCAGGGCGTCCACCACGCGCAGCGCGACGTTGCGAAGCGGCGTGCCGTAGGGCACCGAGCGCCACTCGGGCGGCACCGGGCCGCCCCCGGCGACCTCGCACACGGTGGAGTGGATCGCGGTCTCGGTCGTGCCGCCGAGGCCCAGGAACCGGCAGCCGGGGACGGCCGCCTCCAGCCGGCCCGGCAGATCCACGCCGACCCGGTCGCCGCCGAGCAGCACCGCGCGCAGGCTGTGGCCCAGGGGCACGCCGGTGGACAGGACCAGGTCGAGCACGGCCGGCACGCAGTTGAGGATCGTGACGCCGCCGGCGATGAGCTCGGCCCACCGGGTGGCCTCGCGCCGGGACTCCTCGTCGACGATCACGACGGCGCCGCCGCAGGACAGCGGGGCGAAGACGTCGAAGACCGACAGGTCGAAGTCGAGGGCCGAGACGGCCAGCGTGCGGTCCGCCGGGCCCAGCCCGAGGCGGTCGATCAGGTCGTCGATGGTGTTCATCGCAGCCCGGTGACCGACCTCGACGCCCTTGGGCTGGCCGGTCGAACCCGAGGTGAACAGCACGTAGGCGGGTTCGTCCAGGCGGTGGGGATCGTCCGCCGCGCCCAGTGTGAGCGCGCCGCGCGGGGCGGCCTCGCGGGCGTCGTCGAGGCGCAGCGGGGTCACGCCGGCCGGCCATTCCTGGCCGGCCGGCAGCGCGATGACGGTGCGCAGCCCGGCCGTCGCGGCGATCTGCGCGACCCGGGCCGGCGGCTGTTCCACGCCGACCGGCACGTAGGTCGCTCCGGCCGCGAGCACGCCGAGAACGGCGACGACCTGGTCCGGCCCCTTCGGRAGGCTGACGCCGACCAGCTCGCCGCGCCGGGTGCCGCGGGCGATCAGCGCGCCGGCCACGGCCGTCGCCCGCTCGGCGAGCTCGCCGTAGGACAGCGAGCGGCTCCGGGCCGCTCCAGGCGCGGACGCCGGCTCGTCCCAGAGCAGGGCGGGCGCGTCGGGACGGCTCCGCGCCGCCGCGAAGAACCCCTCGTGCAGCAGGCGGGTAGACGCCGGCCCGGCCGTCGCCGCGACTCGGCGGCGCACCGCCCGGGTGGACTCGTCGAGCAGGCCGTCGACGGGCTGGTCCCAGGCCCCGCCGCCCGCGCTGCTCGCCGAGCCCAGGTCGGCCAGGTCGCGCACGAGCCGTTCGAACGCCGCGAACATCGCGTCGACGACGCCGGGCGCGAAGGAGCCCTCGCGGATGTCCCAGTTGACCAGCAGCCCGCCGTCGAGCTCGGTGACCTGGGCGTCCAGCAGCACCTGCGGGCCCTGCGAGATGATCCACACCGGCTGGCCGAACTCCCGGCGCACCGGGGCGTCGAACAACTCGCCGAGGCCGAGCGCGCTGGTGAACACGACCGGCGCCAGCACCGGCTCGCCGTGGCGGCGGCCCAGGTCGCGCAGCACCTCGACGCCGGAGTAGTCCGCGTGGGCGGCGTCGGCGTGCAGCCGGGCCTGGACCTGGCGGCTGCGGTCGACGAACGGCACGCTGTCGGTCAGGTCGATCTCCAGCAGCACCGAGCTGGTGAAGTCGCCGACGACCCGGTTGACGTCGGGGTGCAGCTGCTCGCGGTCGAACAGCGGGACGTTGAGCAGGAACCGCGGCTGCGCGCTCCAGCCGCCGAGGACCTCGGCGAACGCGGTCGCGACGGCCATCGCCGGGGTCACGCCGCGCTGGTGGGCCGCGCGGCCGAGGGCCTCCCGGGCCGACGGCGGCAGCTGGAAGTGGCGCCGGGACACGCGCGGCACCGCCGCCGGGTCGCCGGGTGTGGCTGGCTCGCCGGTGCCTCCGGTCGCCACCGGGGTCGACGCGAGCGCGAGCTGGGGCGCGCCCGGCAGGCTGGGCAGGCGGTCGAGCCAGGCGGCACGGGCCTGGGTCACCGCCTCCGGACGGGCGGCGCCGTGCTCCGCCCGGTAGCGGCGGTAGCTGTAGGCCAGCGGGGGCGCGACGTCGTCCGGGCGCTCGTACAGGTCGGCCAGGTCGGCGAGCAGCACGCGGTAGCTGACGGCGTCCGCGGCGACCATGTCGACGTCGAGGTGGAACCGGGTCGCGCCGCCGGGCCGCAGGCTGAGCGCGGTCGAGAAGACCTCGCCCCGCTCGATGTCCAGCATCTGGTGGGACAGTGCGTCGCGGACGGCGGCCAGCCGGGCGGTGGCGGTGTCCTCGTCGAGGTCGCGCAGGTCGTGGACGGTCAGCCCGCGCCAGCCGGAGACCGGCTCGACGACCTGGCCGCCGTTGTCGGTGATCCGGGTACGCAGGGCCTCGTGCCGCTCGACGAGCCGCTCGATCGCGGCCGACAGCCGGGCCGGCTCGAGGCCGCTCCCGTCGAACTCGGTGTAGATGTGGGCGGCGACGCCCCCGTAGGTCTGGCCCGCGGCGCGCCCGACCCAGTAGGCGTGCTGCATGAGCGCCAGCGGGAACTCGGCGCCGGCCTCGGGCTCCGCCGCCGCGGAACCCACTGGCCCGACGGCCGCCGGCGTCGTCCCGGTCCCGGCCTCGGCCTCGGTCCGCGGCGGGGCCGAGGGCCGCCGGCTGGTCAGCAGCTTGAACCAGCCGTCGAGGGTCGGGGTCTCGGCCAGCTCCGCGAAGTTGACCTCGATCCCGGCCCGCCGCCACTGCCCGATCGCCTTGATCAGGGCGATCGACTCCAGGCCCAGTTCGAACAGGTTGTCCTGGTCCCCCAGCGCCGCCGGGTCCTCCTCCAGCAGCTCGGCGACGGCGCGCCGCAACGCCTCGAGGTCCTCTGCCGCCACCGAACCGACCAGCCCCGAGCCGGGGGCGACCGCGGCCGGCGCTGGCGCCACGGGCGGCCGGGCCGGCACGAGGAAGCGGCTGACGCTGCGCAGCTTCTCGCGCGTCTCCTCCAGCTCCCGCTCCGGGCGCGACGCCCCGACGATGCCGGCGCCGGCGCGCAGCCAGGTACGGCCATCGCGCTGGAACACCGTGCGCAGGACGAGGGCGGCGTCGATGGCGCCGTCCGAGGTCGCGCTGATCACGGCGCCGCTGTAGAGGGCGCGCTGCCGCGGCTCGTAGCCGCGGATCGCGGCGCACGCGGCGTCCTTCGGCACGCCGGTCGCCGTGATCGACGGGAAGACGGCGGCCAGCGCGTCCCAGCCGTCCTTGCCGGGAACGAGCCGGCCGCTGACCCGCGAGGCCAGGTGCTGGACGCTGCCCCGCTCCAGGACGTTCATGAACTCGTCCACGACCAGCGTGCCCGGCGCGCACAGYGGCCGCAGCTCGTCCTGGACCGCCTGTACCGACACCGCGTGCTCGTAGATCTCCTTCGGGTCGCGCAGCAGGTCGTCGCGCCGGCCCGCGTCGCCGTCGTCGCCGAGCAGCGCCCTGGTGCCGGCCAGCGGCTGGCTGGAGACCCGGCCGTCGGCGCTGACCTCGACCACGGTCTCCGGGCTGAAGCCGATCGCGCGCTCACCGGCCAGGTCGACCAGGAAGGACCGGGCGGGCGTGTTGCCGCGCCGGCCCAGCTCGTAGGTCGCGACCAGGTCGATCTCGCCCTCGACCGGGACGACCCGGGAGGCGATCACCTTGCGGATCCGGCCGGCCGCGATGTCCTCGACGGCACGCGCGACCGTGCGCCGGTACTCGTCGGCGTCGTGCTCAAGGTCGGCCAGCGGCCGGGCCTCGCCCGCCACGGCGGCGTCCGCGCCGGTCAGGATCGCGGCCAGGGCGTCCAGGTCGGCCGGGTCGGCCGCGCGCAGCAGCGCGCCGGTCGCCGACAGCCGCGCCTCGCGGGCCGGGATGACCAGATGGGCGAGCGGGTCGGCGCTGACCGGCCCGGGCAGCCCGAGCTCGCGGGGGCCGAGCTCGAAGCCGGCCCAGCCGCACGCCCGCCAGTCCGCGATCGGCAGGACCGACAGGACGCGGGCGAGGGCGCGCAGCGGGGAGCCCTCGACCGGTTCCACCCGCCAGCCGCCGTCCGTCCGGTAGCGGATCTCGTCCCAGTACAGGACGATCTCGGCCAGGGCGCCCGAGCCGCAGCGCCATTCGCCGTCCTGCTCGTACACGGTGACCGGAGCGGCCGCGCCGCGGGCGAACCGGGCCGCCGCCGCGAGCGGGTCGCCCACTCCGGGCACCGTCCGTTCGCGGTAGACCACCGGAGCCGTCATCGCGACGTACCGGACTCGACGCCGTCGCGGCTGGCGTGGACGGCGAGCGAGGCCGGGCGGTCGGCCTCCATCCGGGCGATCAGGCTGGCCGGACGCAGGTCCGTCCAGTTGGCCTCCACGTACTCCAGGCAGGACGCCCGGCTCGCGGCCCCGTGCACGGTCGTCCAGCCCGCCGGCACCGGCGCGAACGTCGGCCACAGCGAGTGCTGGCCCTCCGCGTTGACCAGGACGTAGAAGCTGCCCATCTCGTCATCGAACGGGTTGGTCGACATGAGGTGCCCGTCTCCTTGGATCTCTGCCCGCTGAGTCTCAGCCCGCGACTTAGGCTCGCTTTACTTTAGGTAATCCTTACCTAAAATCGCCACATTCGTCTACCCCTGTGGGTCCGGATTCCTGTAGCTCCGGCTCGCCGAGCCGGGTCAGCTCAGCCGGCCGGCCTCGACCCGCACGACCCGGGGCAGGCGCTCGATGGTGGTCGGCCGGTGCGCGATCACGATCAGGGTCCGGCCGGGCCGGAAGCGTTCGACGGCCGTCTCCAGGCGGCGCGCGATGTCCGGGTCGAGGTCGGCCGTCGCCTCGTCGAGCACCAGCACCGGCGGGTCGACCAGCGCGGCCCGCAGCAGCCCGACGATCTGCCGCTCGCCCGCCGACAGCCGGTCCCCGCGCGCGCCCAGGTCCGCGTCCAGCCCGCCCGGCCGCCGGGCGACCCAGTCCGCCAGGCCGAGGAGCTCGACCGCGCGCTCCATCGCCGCCCGGTCCGGCGCGCCAGGCGTGAGTGCCAGGTTCTCGGCCAGCGTGCCGGTGATGATGTGCACCTGCTGGGGGATGAGGACGATCCGCGACCGGACCCGTTCCGGCGGGACGGAGCGCAGGTCGACGCCGCCGTAGCGCACCGTCCCCACGTCCGGCTCGTAGAGCCCGGCCAGCAGCTTGGCCAGCGTGGTCTTGCCGGATCCGGTGGCGCCGACCAGGCCGGCCCGGTCCCCGGCGGGGAAGGTGACCGAGACGCCGCGCAGCACGTCCGCGCCGTCGACGTAGCCGAACCTCACCCCGTCCGCGACCAGGTCGCCACGCGCCGGCAGGTCGCTCCCCCGCCCCGGCGGCCCGTCCGACCCCGACACCTCGAGGGATCTGGCCGTCTCGATGTACACGGGCGCCTCGGCGTGGCCGGTCGCGGCGGCCGGCGGCAGCGTCTCGAGCAGGTCCGTCAGACGGGCGAGGCCCACCCGGGCCAGCTGGGCCTGCCCGGCCAGCCCCGCGAGGGTGAGCCAGCTCTCGAACAGGTTGCGGGTCGCGACCACGAACACGACGACCGTGCCCACGCCCAGGTGCCCCGCCCGCACGAGCCAGACGCTCAGCAGCAGCAGCGCCGCGGTGGCCAGGCCCTCGATCATCCCGAACAGCTCCAGGCGGTTCTGGACGGCGATCGTCCGGTCACCCGCCCGCAGTAGCTCGTCGTTGTCCGCCCTGAACCGGCGGACCCACTCGTCCGGCCGGCCCGGCGCCACCAGCGCCTCGAGCGCGCCCAGCGACTCGGTGAAGGTCGCGGTCATCGCCGCGTCCGCCGCCGCCTGCCGGCCGAACGCCGCCGGTGCGCCCCGGTTGAACCAGGTCACGACCACGAACGCGACCGGCACGAACAACACGAGGAGCAGCAGCGCGAGCAGCCACGAGTAGACCAGCAGCAGCACTGTGGTCAGGACGACGGTGAGGCTCATGCCGATCAGGTTGGGCARCTGGTCGCGCAGGAAGAGGGTCAGGTCGGAGATCTCACCGGTCGAGCGGCGCAGCAGGTCGCCCGTCCGGTGCGCCTCGATGAAGCGCAGCGGCGCGCCGGCGAGGCGTTCGACGACGAGGTCGCGCAGGCCGCGGATCGTCCGTTCCCCGGCCGCCGACAGCAGCACCTCGGACCACCGCAGCAGGAACATCCGGGCGACGACGAGCCCGGCCATCAGGACGACCGCCCACCACAGCCGGCCCCGGTCGCCGGCCGTCACGGCGTCGACACCCGCGCCGATCACCGGGGCGATGCCCACCACCGCCGCGGTGCTCGCCAGGCTCGCTAGCACCGCGCCGGCCAGGATCGCCCGGTGCGGCCGCAGGTAGGGCCAGAACCGCCGGAACACCCCGGCGGTGGACGGCTMGTCGGCCAGCACCCGGACCTCAGCCATTCCCGCCTCCCACCCCGACGGTCTCGTCGTCGCCCTGCTCCCCCGCCGGCACGGATTCCCGTGCCGGCCCCGGCCGCGGCGTGCCGTCGGAGGGCGCGGGCGTGCCGTCCGCCGTCAGCCGCAGCACGCGGTCGGCGGCGGCGAGGACGGACGGGCGATGGGAGATCACGACGAGCGCGGACTCGGGCGACCACGCCCGCAGCCGGCGCAGGATCGTGGCCTCGGTCGCGGCGTCGACGGCCGCGGTGACGTCGTCGAGGATGAGGACGTCCGGGCGGCCGACCAGCCCGCGGGCCAGCGCGAGTCGCTGCCCCTGGCCGCCGGACACGGACGCCCCGCGCTCGCCGAGCTCGGTGTCGTAGCCGTCGGGCAGGCTCATCACGAAGTCGTCGACGGCGGCGACCTCGCACGCCGCCCGCAGCTTGCCGAGCTCGATCTCGCGGCCGACCCGCAGGTTGTCCGCGACGGTGCCGGCGAGGATCAGCGGCCGCTGCGGCACGAGGCCGATCCGGCGGGACAGCTCGAGGCGGGAGACCCGGCGCAGGTCGACGCCGCCCAGGCCGACCGCGCCGGTCGCCGGGTCCTCCAGCCGGCACAGCAGGTGGGCGAGCGTGGACTTGCCGCTGCCCGTCGGGCCGGTCACGGCGACGAACTCGCCCGGCTCGACGCGCAGGTCGACCGGGCCGAGCACCCGGCGCCCGTCGCGGTGCGCGGTCGCGGCGGTGGCGCGCAGCGAGCCGCGCGGCGGCGGGGTCTCGGCGTCGGCCGGGTCGTCGTCCTCGACCGAGGTGTCCAGGACCTCGGCGATGCGCCCGGCCGCGACCCGGGCCTGGCCCCGCTGGGAGAGCAGATCGACCGCGACCGTGACGGCCAGCGTCAGGGTCGTCATCCAGGAGGTGAAGGCGACCAGTCCGCCGATGGTGAGGTCGCCGCGCAGCGCCGCCAACCCGCCGACGGCCAGCCCGGCCGCGATCGAGAGCCGGGGCACCGCCGGCGGGATGGCCGTCCACGACGCCGAGACGCGCGCGGCCGCCATGGTGTGCGTGGTGAGCACCGCGCTGCGGTCGTGGTGGCGGCGGACGAGGGCCGACTCGCCGCCGATGCCGCGCACCGCGGCGCTGGCCGAGAGCAGGTCGTCCACGGCGTCGGCCCGGGCGGCGAACGCGCCGGAGAGCTTCTCGTTCGCCGCGTCGAACCGGCTCGGGAAGTACGCGTTCGCGAGCGCCACGAGCGGGATGGTCACCACGCCCACGACGAGCAGCGGCCAGGAGAGCAGGGCGAAGGCGGGCAGGACGACCAGGACGGTCACGACGATGCGGACCCAGATGGCGAGGCTCTGCACCCACAGCCGGACCAGGTCGACGTCCCGGGTCACCCGGGTGGCCAGGTCGCCGTGCCCGTAGCGGGCCAGCGCGGGGCGGTCGAACGCGGACACGCGCTGGACCAACGCCGCGCGCAGCGTGTGCGCGACGCGGTTGGCGGCCCGGCCTGACCACCACTGCCCGCCGGCGGCGCCGAGCATGAACACGACGGCGACCAGCGCCGTCAGCCCGGCCCAGACGAGCGTGCCGTGCACCGAACGCGGGGTGATGCCCCGGTCGAGGGCGCGCTGGATCCCCCACGGGAGGGCGAGCATCCCGGCCTGCTGGACGACCGTCGCCATCCCGCCGAGAGCCAGCTCGCGGCGTCGTGCCCGCAGTTGCGCCCTCAGCAGTCGGATGCCCGCCGTGCTGTCCAACCCCGCACCGTCCTGACCGGATCGAGCCCGCGCCATCCGACCAGCCGCTGGGCGCGGCTGCAGGCGGGCGAGGTCGACAGCCCGCGKCCCGCATGATCGGAGACAGCGAGCAGCGGTTACCTGCCCGAGAAACTTAGGTATAGCTAACTTAATATTTACATGGCAGTCAACCCATGTCGACGGGTCAGCTCGCCTCCGTGACCGGTCCGGCCGGTCCGGCCGGTCCGCTCGACGCACCCGCGACGCTCGGCACCCCGACCGCATCCACCGCCGCCACCGGGGTCGCCTCCACGGCCTCGTCCACCGTGACCGGACCGCGGCGCCGATCCCGGTGCACCGGGATCACCAGCGGCGTCCCCGACTCCGGGTCGTCGATGACCCGGCAGTCCAGGCCGAAGACGTCCGCGACGAGGTCGGCGGTGACGACCCCGGCCGGCGGCCCCTGGGCGACGATCCGCCCATCGCGCATGGCCACCAGGTGATCGGCGTACCGGCTGGCCTGGTTGAGGTCGTGCAGCACGGCCACCAGCGTGTGCCCCTCGTCCGCGAGCAGGTCGGCGCACAGGTCCAGCACCTCGACCTGGTGGGCGATGTCCAGGAACGTCGTCGGCTCGTCGAGCAGCAGGATCGGCGTCCGCTGGGCGAGGACCATCGCGAGCCACACCCGCTGGCGCTGACCGCCGGACAGCTCGTCGACCAGCCGGTCGGCGAGTTCCGTGACGTTGGTCCTGGCCATCACCTCGGCCACGACCCGCTCGTCCTCCCGCGACCACTGCCGCAGCAGCCGCTGGTGCGGATAGCGGCCACGGGCGACGAGGTCGGCGACGGTGATGCCGGCCGGCGCGGTCGCCGACTGGGCCAGCAGGCCGAGCCGGCGGGCGACCTCCTTCGTCGAGTACGACGAGATCAGCGCGCCGTCGAGGTGGACCGCGCCGGCCTGCGGGCGCAACAGGCGAACGAGCGCGCGCAGCAGTGTCGACTTGCCGCAGGCGTTCGGGCCGACGATGACGGTGAACGCGCCGTCCTGGATGTCGATCCCCAGCTCGCGGGCCACGACCCGGTTGTCGTACGCCAGGGTGAGGTCACGGGCGCTCAGCCGCGTCATCGGCGGTCCTCCTTCGTCGACCGGTCCGTCGGCGACCGGCCGGGTACGGCGCCGGCCCGAGGGCGGCGCCGGCGCGGTGTCACGCCGGCCGCCGCTGGCGGACCAGCAGGACGGCGAGGTAGATGCCGCCGATCGCGGCGGTCGCCACGCCGACGGGGAGCTGGGTGGGGGCGAACAGGCGCTGCGCCGCCAGGTCGCTGACGGTGACCAGTGCCGCGCCGGCCAGCGCGGTCGGTACCAGCGGCGGCGACGGTGCCGCCGTCAGCCAGCGGGCGAGCGGCGGGGCGGTCAGCGCGACGAAGCCGATCGGTCCAGCCGCCGCCGTCGCGGTCGCCGCCAGCGCCGCCGCGGCCAGGATCAGCGTGAGGCGGCACCGCTCGACGTCGACCCCGAGCGCCTTCGCGGTGTCCGTCCCCAGCTCCAGGTAGGCCAGCCGGCGGCCCTGGTAGATCCCGATGGGCACCAGGACGACCAGGGCCACGGCCAGCGGCCGGGCCTGCTCCCAGCCGCGGCTGTTCAGGCTGCCGATCAGCCAGACCTGCGCCGTGACCGCGTCCGCCAGCGTCGCCCGGGTGATCAGGTAGGAGTTGACGGCATTCAGCAGCGCGGCCGTCGCGATGCCGACGAGGACCAGCCGCGCACCGGCGAGGCCGCGCCGGTAGGCCAGCAGGTAGACCGCCGCGCCGGTGACGACGCCGCCAGCCAGCGCGCCGAGCGACGCCTGCGTCGCGTCGCCGCGCAGGACCAGCAGGACGATCACCGCGCCGGTGGCCGAGCCGGTGGTGAAGCCGAGGATGTCCGGGCTGCCCAGCACGTTGCCCGAGACGCTCTGGAAGATGGCGCCGGACAGCGCCAGCGCGGCACCGACCAGCAGGCCGGTCAGCAGGCGCGGCAGCCGCAGCGTGTTGACCACGAAGTCCGTGCCGCCGTCGCCGTGCCCGAGCAGGGCGCGCACGACGTCGCCCACCGGGATCGAGTAGTCCCCGGTCGTCAACGTGGCGACGCCGGCGGCGACGATCACCACGACGAACCCGACGCTCAGCGCGACGGAACGCGGGACGACCCGGACGGACACCGCGTCGCCGCCGAACCGGGCCACCCGGTGGCGCCACACCGACGGGCGGGCCACGGAGGTGGCCGAGGTGGTCACGCCCGACCCAGCCGGGCGCGGCGGCACAGCACGATGAACACCGGCGCCCCGACGAAGGCCGTGACGACCCCCACCTGCAGCTCCCCCGGGGCGATGATCGTCCGGCCGACGAGGTCCGAGCCGATCAGCAGCACCGGGGCCAGCACCGCGGAGTACGGCAGGACCCAGCGGTTGTCGGGCCCGGCGATCACGCGGGCGATGTGCGGGACGGCCAGACCGACGAACGTGATCGGCCCGGCGGCGGCGGTCGCCCCGCCGCAGAGCAGGACGACGGCGACCGCGCCCGACACCCGGGCGCGGTGCAGGCGGACGCCGAGCCCGCGCGCCGCCTCGTCGCCCAGCGCGAGCGCGTTCAGCGGCCGGCCGAGGGCGCACGCGACCAGAAGGCCGACGGCCATGAACGGCGCCGTCGCGACCAGGCTGCCCGATCCCCGCACMGCCAGCGAGCCGACGTCCCAGTGCCGGAACTGGTCGAACGTGCGGGTGTCGAGCAGCAGCGCTGCGTACACGAACGAGCCGAGGATCGCGGTGGCGGCCGCGCCGGTCACCACCAGGGTCGCCGGCGACGTCCCCGAGCGGCCGGTGGCACCGATCGCGAACACGGCCACCGAGGTCAGGGCGGCGCCGACGAGCGAGAACCACACGTAGCCGGCCGGGCTGGTGAGGTCGAAGACGGAGATCGCGACGACGACCGCGGCGGACGCGCCGATGCTGACCCCGAGCATCCCCGGCTCGACCAGGTCATTGCGGGTCAGCGCCTGGGTCAGCGCCCCGGCGACGCCGAGCGAGGCGCCGACCATTAGGCCGAGCAGCGTGCGCGGGATCCGCAGGTCGTGGACGACCACCGCGGCCTGCGAGCCGTCGTCGTGCCAGAGCACCCGCCACACGACGCCGAACGAGAGGTGGTTGGCGCCGATCCAGACGCTGAGCAGGCACACCCCGGCCAGCACGAGCACCGCGAGCACCAGGCCGGGCAGGCGCCGCCGCCGCGGCTCCCAGAGCCGCCACCGGACCTGGGCCACCGGCTCGGCCTGGTGCTCTGTCAGGATCACGGGCACCCCGGCTGGTCCCGGCGCTCGACGCCGTGCAGCCGCCAGCCGCGGGCACGGCCGCGCTCGCGCCAGAACGCGGCGTACCGCCCGTCCCGGGCGAGCAGCTCGGCGTGCGGTCCGCACTCGACGACGCGGCCGCCGTCGAGCACGGCGATCTGGTCCGCGCGCACGATGGTGTCCAGCCGGTGCGCGATGACCAGGACCGTGCGGTGGACGGCGAGCTCGGCGAGCGCGGCGTGCACCGCGGCCTCGTTCTCCGTGTCCAGGGACGCGGTGGCCTCGTCGAGCAGCACGATGGGCGCGTCCTTGCACAGGGCACGGGCGATGGCGACGCGTTGGCGCTCGCCGCCGGACAGCAGCCGGCCGCCCTCGCCGACGCGGCTGGCCCAGCCGTCCGGGAGCCGGGCGACGATGGAGTCCACCCGCGCGCGCCGGGCGGCGTCGCGGACCTGTTCCGGGGTGGCGTCGGGGTTGCCGAAGCGGATGTTGTCCTCGACGGTGGCGTCGAACAGGTAGACGTCCTGGAACACGAGCGCGAGGTGGCTCAGCAGCTCGGCGCTGGTGAGGTCGCGGACGTCGACGCCGCCGACGCGCACCGAGCCGGCGCCGACGTCGTGGAAACGGGCGATGAGCTTGGTGACGGTGGTCTTCCCCGAGCCGGACGCGCCGACGAGCGCGGTGGTACGGCCGGCCGGGATCGTCAGCGTCAGCCCGGTGAGCACCTCCGGGCCTTCGGGGTAGCCGAAGCGGACGTCCGCGAGCTCGATCCCGGCGTGGCCGATCCGCTGGCCGGCCGCGGGTTCCGGCAGCGGCTCGACCGCCAGGAGCTCGTCGATCCGCCGGGCGGACGCCTGGGAGCCGCGCAGCGCGCCGCCGAGGCCCACGAGCGCGTCGAGCGGCCGCAGCAGGCTGATCCCGAGGACGACGACGGCGATCATGCGGGCCGGGCCGAGGTGGCCATGCGTGGCCAGGGCGAGGCCGGTGAGCAGCAGGGCGGTGAAGGCGAGCTGGATGCCGAGCTCGCCGAGGTACTCGCCGGGCAGCGAGCCGACGACCTCGCGCCGCGCCGCCCGGTGCTGGCCGGCCAGCGCCTCGTCGAGCGACGCCCGCCCGGCGGCGGCGTTGCCGGTGGCCCGCAGCGTCGGCTGGGCGCCGGCGAACTCGACCAGCCGGCTGCCGGCCTCGGCGGTGGCGGCGTGGTGCGCCGCCTCGGTCCGTTCGGTCAGCCGGCGGCCGACCGCGAGCGCGACGAGGACGACCGGGACGACGAGCAGCGCGGCGATCCCCACCCGCCAGTCGAAGACGAGCAGGAACACCGCGATCGTGGCGGGGGTCAGGACCGCGCCGAGCAGCGCCTGGGCGAGGAACACGGTGTTCGCGACCCGGGCCACGTCACCGACGATCAGCTGCGGCACCTGGCCGGCGCGGGGCCCGTCGAACCAGCCCAGCGGCAGCGTCAGCAGCTTGTCGCCGATGCGGGTGTAAAGCGCCCGCCGCAGCGCTGCCGACAGCCGCAGCGCCCGCGACCCCAGGTAGTAGTGCGCGAACCAGCCGACGCCCGCCGCGGCGGTGAGCGGGATCAGCCACCAGGAGGCGGTGGCGGTCCGGCCCTCGAGCAGGGCGATCAGCAGTGGGACGAGCACCCCGAAGGCGACGCCCTCGCTCACCGCGTAGCCGGCCACGGCCACCAGGTAGCGGCCCAGCGGCCGGTGCTGACCGGCCGGGATGGCATCCCGCAACGGGCCCGTCACAGCTCACCTCCCTGCTGGGCGCGCCACAGCTGCGCGTAGCGCCCGCCGGCGGCGAGCAGCTCGTCGTGCCGGCCGCGTTCGACGAGACGGCCCTCGTCGAGGACGAGGATCTGGTCGGCCTCGGTGACCGTGTACAGGCGGTGCGCGATCACGAGCAGGGTCCGGCCGGTGGTCAGCTCGGCCAGCGCGTCCTGGATCGCCGCCTCGGAGTCCGGGTCGGCGAACGCGGTCGCCTCGTCGAGGACCACGACCGGCGTCCCGGCGAGCAGGGTGCGGGCGATCGCGACCCGCTGCGCCTCACCGCCGGACAGGAGGGCGTCCTCGCCGACCACCGAGTCGTAGCCGCGCGGCAGCGCGCGGATCCGGTCGTCGACGGCGGCCGCGCGGGCGGCGGCGCGCACCGCCTCCTCGGTCGCGTCCGGGACGGCGAGGGCAATGTTGTCGCGGATCGAGCGGCGCAGCAGGACGGCGTCCTGCAGCAGGAACCCGACGTGGCGGTAGAGGTCGTCCCGGTCGAGGTCGCGCAGGTCGACGCCGCCGAGCCGGATGGCGCCCTCGGAGACGTCCGCGAACCGCGCGAGCAGCATGGCCAGCGTCGACTTCCCCGCCCCGGACGGCCCGACCAGCGCCGTCACGGTGCCCGGCGCGAGCGTCGCGCTGACCCCGCTCAGGACCCGATGCCCGTCGGTGTAGCCGAAGTGGACGTCGGCGAACTCCACCGTCAGCGGGCTGCCCACCGGGCGGGCCCTGCCCGGGTCGACGGTCGTCTGCCGGGGCTCCCGCAGCAGCTCACCGATGCGGCCGGCCGCTCCCTGGGCGCTCTCCCGCAGGTCCTGGGCCAGGTAGATCGGGGTGAGCTGCTCGAACAGGCCGACCGCGAGCAGGGCGAAGGCCACCAGGTCCACCGGGTCGCTCCACCCGGCCGCGACCAGCCCGGTCCCGACGGCGGTGACCGCGAACACCACGGTCGCCGGGGCGACCGTCGCCCTGGCCACGCCGCGGGGCCGCAGGAAGATCCGCTGTGCCTGCTCGTCGGCGTCGACGTACTCGGCCGCGGCCGTGGTGAACCGCGCCGCGCCCCGGCCTCCGGCGAACGTCTTGACGACGCTGATGCCGCGCACCGTCTCGAGCACGGCCGCGGTCAGCTCGGTGTTCGCCGCCGCGATGCGCCCCATCTGACCGGTGGCGCGGACCTGGACCCGCATCCGGATCGCCTGGGCCGCGCCGACCATCAGCACCGTCACCAGGGCCAGTGGCCAGTCCACCCAGAGCAGGTAGCCGACGACCACCACCGGGCCGGCCACGGCCGCGGCCAGGTCCCCGCGGGCGTGCGCCACGGCGTGGTGCAGCGTCGCCACGTCGTCCTGCGCCGTGGCGCGTACCCGGGCCGACACCCCGCCCGCGAACCAGCTCAGCGGCAGCGCGCCCAGCTGCTCGGTCAGGCGGCGGCGCAGCAGGTAGGCGAGGTCCGCGTCGGCGAGATGGGCCAGCAGGCTCGCCGACGCGTACAGCGCGAACCGGGCCACGAGCAGCCCGACCGCCAGCCACGCGAGCGGCCAGACCGACTGCCCGGACCCACTGAGCTGTCCCGACCCGCCCAGCAGCCGCCGCGCGATCTCCACCAGGACGACCGCCGGCGTGACCACCAGCACCGCGGCCAGCGCCTGCAGGCCGGCCGCCACCGTGACCCGGACCCGGACCGGCCGCCGCAGCTCGGCGAGATCAGGCGTGACCAGTTCGGCGGCCATCAGGCCCTTCCTTCGACGGGAGCCAGCACGGACCCGCCGAGGGGGTCCGGGCGGTGGGCGGTCCAGGCCGACCAGAGGGTGGCGTAGGGGCCCGGGGTGGTCACCAGCTCGGCGTGCGGGCCGGACTCGACGACCCGGCCCTCGTCGAGCACGACGACGCGGTCGGCCGTGGCCGCCTGGGCGAGGCGGTGGGCGACCAGGATCGCGGTCCGGCCGCGCAGCGCCGCGTCGGCGGCGGCGTCCAGGGCGCGGGCCGCCGCGCTGCCGGCCTCGGCGGTGGCCTCGTCCAGGATCGCGACCGGCGGGTCGGCGAGCACGAGGCGCGCGAGTGCCAGCTGCTGCGCCTGCGCGACGGTCAGCCGGTGCCCGCCCTCGCCGACGACCGTGTCCAGGCCCGCCGGCAGCAGCCGCGCCCAGGCGAGGGCGCCGACCACGCCGAGCGCGGCGTCCAGCTCGTCGTCGGTGGCGTCCGGCGCGGCCAGCCGGAGGTCGTCGGTCAGTGGGCCGGCGAACACGTGCACCTCCTGGGTGACCAGCGCGACGGTGCGTCTGGCCGCCGCCGGCCCGAGTTCGTCGAGCGAGACGCCGCCGATCGACACCGAACCGCCTGACGGCCGGTGGATACCAGCGATCAGCTTGGCCAGCGTCGTCTTGCCGGCGCCGCTGGCGCCGACCAGCGCGACCCGCTCCCCCGCCTGGACCGTGAGGTCGACGTCGCGCAGCACGTCATGCCCCGGGCGGTAGCCGAACGTCACCCCGGCAACGCACACGGACGCCGCGCCCTGTTCGATCAGGGCGCTCGGCGCCGCGGGCATCGCCGTCGCGACCGGCGCGCGTGGCCCCGACCGCGCTACGGCGGGACCCGGCTCGGGCTCCGGCGTGCTCTCGGCCGGCAGGTCGATGACGCCGACCAGGCGGGCGAGGCTCGCGCCGGCGGCCTGGGCGTCGTCGACGAGGCTGAGAGCGGCGTTGATCGGATTGAACAGGTTGTGGAAGTACAGCGCGGCCGCGGTGGCCGTACCGATGCTGACCGCGTCGTGCCGGACCAGCAGGAACCCGGTCGCCAGCACCGCGGCGAGCCCGACGAACTCCGCCAGGTTCAGCCGGCCGAAGAACCGGGTGAGCAGCGCCGTCCCCGACAGCGTCCAGCGCACGGCCGCCGCGGACCGCTCCTCGACCCGTCCCAGCTGTCGGGGGCCCAGGTGGAACGCCCGGACCGTCGCCGCTCCGCCGACTGTCTCCAGGAGCTGCTGCTGCTGTGCACCGGCGGCGATCCGCTGCGTGGCGTACACCGCCGGCGCGGTCCGCGCGTACCACCGGACCGTCACGGCCTGCACGGGGGTGGCCAGCAGCGCGGCCAGCAGGAAACGCCAGTCGAGCACCGCGAAGCCGACCAGGGTGAGCCCGATCGTCAGGCCGGCGCGGGCGAACTGCGGCAGCGCCGACCGGACGACGTCGGCGATCATCCCGACGTCGTTGGTTACCCGCGCGGTGAGGTCGCCCGTCCCCGCCGCCTCGACCCGCTCCAGCGGCAGGCGCAGCGCCCGGGCCACCAGTCGTTCGCGCAGCTCGGCGAGCATGTCCTCGCCGAGGCGCGCGACCAGGGACTCGCCGAGGACGGTCAACCCGCCGGCGACGATCGCGACCGCGACCAGGAGCAGGAACGGCGTCGTCATCGAGGGGGGCCCTTGGCCGTCGACGGCGAGGTCGACGAGGTGCCCGAGGATCGGCGCGGTCAGCAGTCCGACGCCCGTCGCGGCCGCGACCGCTGCCAGCGCGACGACGGCCAGCGCCCGCCGCGTGCGCAGCAGTTCRCCGAGGGCGGCCCGGGTGCGCGCGCCACTCGCTGTCGGCAGCAGCACCGGGCCTGGCGCCGTGTCGGCCGTCGACCCGGTGTCGGCCGTCGACCCGGTGGCAGCGGCGGTCACGCGAGCACCGCCGCGCGGTAGCCGGCGTCGCGGTCGAGCAGGTCGCGGTGCGTGCCGTCGGCCCGCACACCGCCGCCGTCGAGCACCACCACCCGATCGGTCACCGCCAGCAGCGCCGGGCTCGTCGCGACCAGCACCGTCGTGCGCCCGCGCCGCAGCTCGCGCAGGCCGGTGGCGATCCGGGCCTCCGTGACGGTGTCGACGGCGGTCGTCGGCTCGTGCAGCACCAGGACGGGCGGGTCGGCGGCGAGCGCGCGGGCGAGCGCGACCCGCTGGCGCTGGCCGCCCGACAGCGACCGGCCGAACTCGGAGATCTCCGTGTCGACGCCGTCGGGAAGCGCCCGCGCGACCTCGTCGGCCCCGGCCGCCGCCAGCACCGACGACAGGTCGGCGACGCGCGGTGGCGCCTCGGCCGCGCCGGCTCCGATCGTGGCGCCTCCGCTCGTGACGGGTCCGCTCGTGACGGGTCCGCTCGTGACGGGTCCGGCCGCGCCGCTCGCGGCGAAGCCCGAGGCGACGTTCTCGGCGAGGGTGCCCGCGAACAGGTCCGCGTCGTGGGCGGCGACGAGGAGCAGCCGGCGGGCCTCGCCGGGCGGGAGGTCCGCGAGCGAGACGCCGTCGAGCTCGACGACGCCGGCGTCCGGGTCACGCTCGCGCGCCAGGCAGCGCAGCAGGGCGCCCGCCGCGTCCGGGTCGGTGACGACCAGGCCCAGCAGCTCTCCCGGGACGACGTCGAGGTCGACGGCGCGCAGCTCGCCGGCGCAGGCCAGGCCGTCGATCCGCAGGCGGCCGCGCGCCGGATGCGCCGGATGCGCCGGCGGGCCCGCCTGTCCGCCGGCCACCGCCGGCCGCGCGCAGAGGACCGTGGCGATCCGGGTGGCCGACGCCCTGGCCTGGGCGAACTGGCCAAGGACGGTGGTCAGCATGCTCAGCGGGCTGAGCAAGTACTGGGCGAGCCCCACCGCGGTGACGAGACCGCCGATGCTGATCTCGCCGTGCGTGGCCAGCCGCCCGGCGACCAGTGCCACCACCGCCAGGAAGATCCCGTTGAGCGCGAGCACCGCACCCTCGAACCCTGCCTGGGCCCGGGCTGCCCGCAGCGTCGCGGCCAGCGAGTCCCGGCTCGTGCGCCGGTAGCGGGCCACAGCGGCGTCCTCGGCGCCGATGCCCTTGAGCACCCGCAGGCCGGTGGCGAGGTCGGTGGCCACGCCCGACGCGCGCGCGGCGCGTTCCTGCTCGACCGCGCTGCGCCTCTCCAGCGGCCGGCCCAGCAGGTGCGAGATCCACAGCAGCGGGGGTGTGCCGAGCAGCACCAGCAGGCCGAGCACGACCGACACGTTCAGCAGCGCGACGGCGGCGACCACCAGGCCGGCAAGCCCGGCGGTGCCGCCCGGCATGACCAGGTTGACGGCGCTGGCACGCCGGACGTCGCTGGTTGCCAGGTTCGTGAGCTCGCCGGCGAGGCGGCCGGCCTCGGCCCCGCCACGGTCGTCGACGACCCGGGCCGCCACCCGCAGGCGCAGGTCGTGTCCAGCCCACTCGGAGGCGTTGACCGTCACCCGGAAGCCGAACCGGAAGCCCATGGACAGCAGGACGAAGTCCGCGGCGAGCACCGCGAGCCAGAGCAGCAGGTCACTCGTCGCGCCGTGCGCGACCGCCCGATCGATGATCACACCGATCAGGACGGGGACGAGGGCCTCACCGCCCTGGTGACAGATCGCCCCCACGACGCCGCCGACCAGCCGGCGCCGCTGGCCGCGCACCGCCGCGTGCAGCAGGTCCCCACCCGTCGGATGGTCCCCACCCGTCGGATGGTCGTCGCTCGTCGGACGGTCGTCGCTCGTCAGGTCCGCCGCGCCCGACGGTGGTGCGCCACCCGCGGCGGGCTGCGCACCACCGTCGGTGGGCGGTGGCACGACGACGTTCACGGGCAGCTCCCTCCGTCGAGTCCTGGCAGGTCCGAGGGCTGCGCGGGACGCGCCGCGCCGCGCGCGAGGGCCGGCCCCGCGCCGTCGGGTTCGCGCCGGGCAGCCGGGCACCTCAGGTGTCTATCAGGTTAGGTAAGCCAAAGCTAAACATGTCATGCTATGACCTGGAGCGATGCGCGCTGTGCGCTGCGTGGGCGAGCCTCTGACGGGCGGGCATGGCGAGGCGTCCAGTCGGACGTGTGACGGACGCCACGCCGCCGGCTGGATGACGATGGACTTGTAACTAAGGTAAGGCTAACTTCATGCTCAGATCCAGCCGAATGTGGCGAATGTTCCTGGCGCTGGTGGCGGCGGTGCTCCTCGCCGGCACCGCCGCCGCCTGCGGCTCCGACGACGACAGCGACGCGGCGCCCGCCGCCACGGCCGACTCGCAGACCCTGCCCACCCCGGTCACTGTCCAGCACGTCTACGGCAGCACCACGATCAAGACCATTCCGAAGCGGGTCGTCACCCTCGACCTGCAGTGGACCGACGTGATGCTCGCCATGGGCGTCACGCCGATCGCCTACACGGTCGACCCGGGAATGCCGGCTGCCGGCGTCCCGTGGGAGAAGCTGCCCGCGGACTCCGTGAAGCTCTCGGCGACCGACGGCCTGCCGGTCGAGAAGATCCTCGCGCTGAAGCCGGACCTCATCGTCGCGGCCTACGCGATCCAGGACGAGGAGACCTACAAGCTGCTGTCCGCCAGCGTGCCGACCATCGCCGGCCCGCCAGGCGACGCGGTGCCGGCCTGGCAGGACCTCGCCCGCACCGCGGGCAAGCTCCTGAACGACCCCACCAAGGCCGAGAAGGTGATCTCCGACGCGGAGGCGCCGGTGACGGCGGCGGCCAAGGAGCTGCCGGAGCTGAAGGGCAAGACGTTCGCCCTGGCGCAGTACATCGTCGGCGACTCGATGTACATCGTCGGCGACCCGAAGGACGGCTCCAGCCTGTTCTTCGAGGACTTCGGCATGACGCTCTTCCAGCCGGTCCTCGACGAGGCCAAGAAGACAGGTGAGACAAGGGTCAACGTGAGCACCGAGCGCGCCGACCTACTGCGCGCCGACCTGCTCGCCTTCCTCGTCAACGGTGGCGACGAGAGCGACCTCAAGGACATCCCGGGCTTCGACCAGCTTCCGGGAACGGTGGCCGTCCTCGACTACGCGACGATCGTCGGCCTGAACACGCCGTCGCCGCTGTCGATCCAGTACTCGCTGGAGAAGCTGCGGCCAGCCCTCGACAAGGCCGCGGGCAAGGCCGGAGCCTGATCGATGACCCCGACCGTGCCGCCGTCGGCGACTCCCGCCACGTCGGCCGGCGTCACCGCCGCGGCCCCGCCGCCGCCGGTGACGCCGGTCGGGGCTGACCGATCACCCGCCCCGTCCACCCCGTCCACCCCGTCCGCACCGGCCCTCACGGCCGAGGCGGCAGGGACGACCGGGGCGGCCGGGGCGGCCGGGGGGGCACCGGCGGCGTCACGGCACCGGGGACGACTGGTGCTCGGGCTCGTCGCGCTCGCCGTCCTGCTGCTGGCCGTGTCGCTGCTCGCGATCGCGGTGGGCGCGCGGCAGGTCGGCCTCGGGGTCATCCTCGACGCGCTGCGCCACCAGCAACCAGGCAACAGCGACCACCAGGTGGTCATCAACCGGATCCCCCGGCTGTGCGCCGGCCTGCTGGTCGGCGTGGCCCTGGGACTGTCCGGAACGATCATGCAGGCGGTCACCCGCAACCCACTGGCGGACCCGGGGCTGCTTGGGGTCAACGGCGGCGCGGCGTTCGCGGTCGTGTGCGCGATCAGCCTCGGCGGGATCACCTCGGCTCTCGGCTACGTGTGGTTCGCGTTCGCCGGTGCCCTCGCCGTCGCCGCGCTGGTCTACGCGATCGGCGCGGTCGGCGGCGGGGGCGCGACGCCGGTCAAGCTCGCGCTCGCCGGCGCGGCCGTGCAGGCCGCCATGCTCTCGGCGACGACGGCCGTGCTGCTGACCGACACCGCGACGTTCGACCAGTTCCGGTTCTGGAGCGTCGGCTCGCTCGTCGGCCGGCGCTCGGAGCTGGTCGCCGAACTGGCCCCGTTCGTCATCGTCGCGGCGCTGCCCGCGCTGTGCTCCGGACGGCTGCTCAACGCGCTGGCGCTTGGCGACGAGGTCGCGCGCGGTCTCGGGCAGCGGGTGGGGCTGGCACGCGCGGGCGTCGCCGGCCTGGCCGTCGTGCTGTGCGCCACGGCGACCTCCATCGCCGGGCCGATCTGGTTCATCGGCCTGCTCGCTCCGCACCTCGCCCGGCCCTTCACCGGGCCGGACCACCGCTGGATCCTTCCGTACGCGGCGCTGATCGCCCCGATCCTGCTGCTCGCCTCCGACGTGCTCGGGCGGGTGATCGCCCGGCCCGGCGAGCTTCAGGTGGGCGTCGTGCTGGCGTTCCTCGGCGGCCCGTTCCTCATCGCGCTCGTCCGCCGCCAGCGGATGGCCGAGCTGTGACACAGACCTCCCAGGCCGCCCCGGAGCCCGCGTCAATGTCCACGTCGTCCATATCCGCCTCCGCACCCGCCCCCACCTCCGCCTCCGCCTCCGCCGTTCGGGCCGGGCCGGCCCCCGCACCTGGGGACACGGCCGCGGTGGCTCGGGCGAGGTCCGCGGCGGAGCTGGACGCGGTGGCCAGGGCAGCCATCGTCCGGGCGCGGCGGGTGCGCGACGCCCGCCAGGCGGCCGTGCTGCTCACGCTCGGCGCGCTCTGCTTCTGCGTGCTGTGCGTCTCGCTCTCACTGGGCGAGGTCAAGATCCCGGTGCTCACGGTCGTGCGGACCCTGTTCGGGGCCGACGAGGGCAGCGACGGCTACATCGTGACGAGCCTCCGGCTCCCCCGGGCGCTCACGGGTGTGCTGGCCGGCGCCGCCTTCGGGATGTCGGGCGCCATCTTCCAGGCGCTGCTGCGCAACCCGCTGGCCAGCCCCGACGTCATCGGGATCACCGACGGTGCCAGCGCGGCGGCCGTCATCGCGATCGTCGGGTTCGGGCTCGGTGGCTACTCGGTGTCGGTCATCGCCTTCGTCGGTGCTCTCGCCACCGCCACCCTCATGTACCTGCTGGCCTGGCGCCGGGGCGTGACCGGCTACCGCCTGGTGCTGATCGGCATCGCGGTGGGCGCGATGCTCAGCAGCGTCATCTCGTACGTCATGACGATCTCCAAGGTGTACGAGGCACGGCAGGCGCTCGGCTGGCTGACCGGCAGCCTCAATACCAAGTCGTGGGACACGGTCCGGCCGCTCGGCCTGGCCATGGCCGTGCTGGTCCCGCTGGTGCTGCTCGCCGGGCGGCGGCTCGCGGTGCTGCGCGCCGGGGACGACGTCGCCCGGGCTCTCGGCGTGACCGTCGAGCGGTCCCGTCTCGCGCTGCTGCTGCTCGGCGTCGCGCTGACGGCGGTGGCCACCGCGGCGGTCGGCCCGGTCGCGTTCGTCGCCTTCACCTCCGGGCCGATCGCGCGGCGCCTCGTCCTCGACGGCGAGGCCGCGGTCATCCCGGCGGCGCTCGTGGGCGCCCTGATGATGACGACGTCGGACCTCGTCGGCCAGCACGCCATCCCCTCCATCGACTTCCCGGTGGGTGTGGTGACGGCGATCATCGGCGCGCCCTACCTGCTGTGGTTGCTCGCCGCCACGAACCGCACGGGCCGCGGCGGCTGACCGCGCGCGACCGGTGGACGACGACCTGGACAACACCAAGGAGTGGACGATGACGACCGGGGCAAGCACGACCACGGTGGCGCAGCCCCGACTGTCCGGCCAGGCGGTGACGCTCCGCTACGGCCCACGCGAGATCGTCAAGGACCTGTCGGTCGACATCCCGACCGGCCGGATCACCGTGATCGTCGGCGCGAACGCGTGCGGGAAGTCGACGCTGCTGCGTGGCCTCGCCCGGCTGCTCGCGCCCGCGTCCGGCGCGGTGTACCTGGACGGCAAGGACATCCACTCGCTGCCGACCAAGGCCGTCGCCGCGAAGCTCGGCATCCTGCCGCAGTCGCCAGCGGCGCCGGACGGCATCAGGGTCGTCGACCTCGTCGCGCGCGGCCGCTACCCGCACCAGGGCTGGTTCCGCCAGCTCAGCCCTGGCGACGACGCGGCCGTCGCGCGGGCGCTGGTGGTCACGGACACCGTCGAGCTCGCGTCCCGGTCCGTCGACGAGCTGTCCGGCGGGCAGCGCCAGCGGGTCTGGATCGCGATGACCCTGGCCCAGGGCACCGACCTGCTGCTGCTCGACGAGCCGACCACCTTCCTCGACGTCAGCCACCAGGTCGACGTCCTCGACCTGCTCACGGACCTCAACCGGCAGGAGGGGAAGACGATCGTCATCGTGCTGCACGACCTCAACCTGGCCTGCCGCTACGCCGACCACCTGATCGCCATGCGCTCCGGCGCCGTCGTCGCGGCCGGCGACGCCTCCGAGATCGTCACCGAGGAACTCGTCACCACCGTCTTCGGAATCCGCGCCCGAGTCGTCCCCGACCCCGTCTCCGRCACCCCGATGGTCGTCCCCATCGGCCGCTACCACGCGGACGCCAGCTCCGAGCCGGCCGGCGCGGTCACGCCGTAGCTCTGGGCCAGCCGCCGTGGCTCTGGGTTAGCCATCTCCTCGACGGGTTGCCGTCGGCCATCCGAATGGTGGACGCGCTCGGCTGGCCGCCTGTCGTCTGGCGGAAAAGCTGTCGTCCGACGGAAAAGCTGTCGCACTAACGCGCTTTGACAACACGCAAGAACGTGATGCCGCACCATGGGCCGCCGTACCAGTACTCGGGCCCGAGTGGGCGCAGCGTGCCCTGGCCGATGTGCGCGGCGTACTTCCTGGCCATGGGCCAGAGGTCGGCGACGAGCAGCTGCCCGCCCGGGCGCAGCACCCGCATGGCCTCGTCGACCGCGCGGTATCTCCCCTCGTACGACGGGATGTTGTGGATCGCCAGCGCGCTCGTCACGACGTCGAACGAGCAGTCGGCGAACGGCAGGGCGGTCATGTCGGCCGTGTGCACCTCCACCCGGTCGGCGACCCCGGCCGCGGCGGCGTTGGCGAGGGTGGCCTCGGGACCGTTGCCGCTCTGGTCCTTCCCGGACCACAGGTCCGCGCCGTAGGCGCGTCCCGCCGGTAGCCGCCTGGCCGCCGCGATCAGCACCGCGCCGCGGCCGCAGCCCAGATCCAGCAGTCGCTCGTCACCCTTCAGGCCGGCCCGGTCCAGTTCCCGCTCCCAGACGCGCAGCTTGCCGCGCAGCGTGGTGTGCAGGTACACGCCCGTGCTGGCCAGCAGCACTCCCCCAGCGGCGGCCATGGCGACCCGGCCTGGCCGTCGCCGGGCGGCGGCCAGGGAGCAGGCCGCCCCGGCGGCGCCGAGGGCCGCCACGAAGGCCGGCGCGTCGACGCCGTACCGCGGCCAGCTGAGCATTCCGGAACGGCGGGAAGCAGGGAGCCTGGAGAGATCGATCGGAGAATCAGGCATTCCGAGACGTCCTTCCTGCGGTTGATCTTTCATCTGGTGCGGACTGCATCTGGTGCGGACTGGACGCCGCGCGCCGTCCAAGGCGCCGCCGCGTCAGGGGGTCACACCCGCGTCGCCGCGAAATCCAGCAGCAGCGCGCTGGTAGCCGCAGGCGCCTCGAACATCGGCGTGTGCCCGACGCCGGGGAGCATCTCCACCCGCGCGTTCGGTACGACGTCGTACGCATGGGCCGACGACCCGTCCCAGCGGCGGTCATCAGCGCCGAAGATCACCAGGACTGGGACGTCGAGGTCGGCGAGGCGCGCGGGAAGCGCCCGCTCCGCGAGGTAGGCGGACAACCGCAGCGGCGCCATCCTGAACGCGCCGTAGGTCATGCCCCGCACGGCGGCGACGAGGTCAGCCGGAATGTCGACCTCGCGAGTGAAGGCGGTGCCGAGCCCACGGCGGATCATCGCGTCCGAGCGCAGCGACCAGGCGATCCGGCCGAGGGGCGGAGCCGACAGGACCCGCAGGAGCGCTGGCTGCGGCAGGAAGGCCGCGAGGCTCGGACCGGTGTTGATCAGAGCGATCGCGCTCACCAGACCGGGCCGCAGCTCCGCGAGCGCGGTGGCGACGTAGCCGCCGCTGGAATGCCCGATCGCGACGACGGGAGACGCACCGAGGTCGTCGAGCACCGCGGCCACCCGACCTGCCTGCCTGGACACGTCGTACGACGGCGCCGGCGGCGATCCACCGTGGCCCGCGAGGTCGACCCGGATGACACGGTGGCGTTCCGCGAGCGCCGGAAGCACCGGGTCCCACCAGGCGGCCGAGGCCGCGGTCCCGTGGATGAGCAGCAGCGGATCCGCCTGCCGAGGACCGTCGTCGAGCACGCGCATCGCGGACGTGTCGTACTCGTCGACCTCACCGGGCGCGGGCGATCTCCGATCCTTCACGTTCTTTGACATACCGTAAGAGTTATGCGAACTCATACAGCTTGTCAAGGTTAAGACGGGCCGGCGCCTCCGCTACCGATGACAAACCGACTCGACTGCCGATGGCGGACCCAGCGGCTACCGATGACCTAGCGGCTACCGATGGCGGACAGGCTCGACCATGCGGCGCCGACCCGACGAACGGCCATGGCGTCGGGTCGGGCTGGCTGGCTGGCTGGCTGGCTGGCTGGCTGGCGACCGTCACCGGGCGAGCCGGTTGGCGACGCGGCCGAGGACCCTCGGAAGGCGCGGCTGGAGCCGATCCCGCCTAGCGGTGTGCGTCGACGGCGCCGCAGAGCCGCAACGAGCTCGCGAGGAGCACGGCCGGCGCCTCGCCGGCCGCGAGGCGCCCGGCCGCGACCTGCTCGGCGGCGGTGTGGCCGAGGTCGAGAATGGCGGCGGCCAGCCAGCTGGCGGCGAGGGTGCGGTCGAAGTCGCCGGTGCGCTGGCCTCGACGGATGAGTCGTTCAAGCCAGGAGGCGACAGCGAGGTGCGGGTCGCCGCCGTCGAGACGTCCGCTCCTGTTCAGCGCGGGGTCGAACAGCAGCGGGTAGTCGCGCAGGAGCTGCCAGCCGATCTCGAGGAACCGGCCCAGCGCCTCGGCGGGCGGGGCGCTGTCGAGGCGGGCGGCGTCGAGGGCGGCGAGGCCCTGCACTCTCGCCGCCTCGACGAGGGCGGCGATCAGAGCGTCGCGCGAGGGGAAGTGGGCGTAGACGGTCTGACGGGTCACGCCGGCCGCGGTAGCGATGTCCTCCATGCTGGCGTCGGGCCGCTCGCCGAGCACGGTCCGGGCCGCGTTGAGGATGGCCTCGACGCTGCGCCGGGCATCGGACCTGCGGCGACGGGTCGGCGGCGAGCCATCAAGCGTGTCAGCCATCAGCGCGAACGTACCTGCCCGACCATAATCTTGACAAGCTGTAAGAGATTGAGCCGCGACGCCGGCGAGCGCGGTCACCGGACGCACCGAGGCCTCCGAGTCCACTTTTCATGATCTGGTGGGATCCTCGGAGTCAGAGCGAGGAACCGAAATTACTCAGGTCCGGGCCAGAAGATCCGCATGACGCCGGTCACCTATGCGTGGGGCACGCCGAAGCGGCATCGCACCC
>NZ_MBLN01000100.1:0-62506 GCF_001854645.1 Pseudofrankia sp. EUN1h
GGCGATGGAGACCACCAGCCGCAGGTTCGCCTCGACCAGCTTGCGCTTTGCGACGTTGCCGTCCCGCTCGACCGCCTCCAGGTCGACGCGCAGCGCGACGGTCACCCGCCGCGCCTCGCTGAGCTTCTCGGCGGCGAACAGGCCGGCCTCGATCCGCTTGGCGAGGTCGAYCTCCTCCTCGGCGGTCAGCAGCGGGACCTTGCCGATCTCCTTGAGGTACATGCGCACCGGGTCGGACGTGGGCGCCTTGGCGGCGAGGTCCGCCTCCTCACGGCGGCGGCGCGCGAGCAGGTCCGCGGCGTCACCCGAGTCCGAGCGCGGGTCGAGGATCTCGATGCCCTCGTCGTTCAGGAGCGACATCACCTGCTCGGCCTGCTCCTGCGGCAGCTCGGCGGCCTGGATCGCCACCGTGATGTCGTCGGTGGTGAGAAAGCCGGTCTCCTTGCCCCGGGTGACGAGGTCCTTGACCTCGTCGACCTGGGCTACTCGCGGCAGGACGGTCTGGGTGCGCATGGGCGGAATCTCGTCACTTCCTTCTCGGCGGGATCGACCCAGGTCACGTGGCACCGCTGCCTCGTCCCCGGAGTTCTTTCTTGTACTGTTCGAGCGCTATGAGCTCGCCGAACGCCTGGTTGAACGCCTCGGGGTCGTTCACCGGATTCAGCCGCTGGACCCGCGACTTCACCTCGTTGATCCGGCGGTCGACGGCCGTCTCCTGCACCCGCGCCAGCTGCGCGGCGACGTAGCCGTCGTCGACCTCGTGGTCCACCAGCATCGGCTCGACCGCGAGCGCCGTGACCAGCCGCGCGACCGGCTCGTGCGGGGTCGCCGCGACCACCAGGGCCACCCAGCTGGGCACGTCGCCTGCGGCGGCGAGCCCGGCGCAGACGCCGCCGGCGGCGGCGATCGCCGCGAGCACCGCGCGGTGCTCGGGCACCGTGAACACCTCGGGGTCGAGCTGGTCGAACATCGGCCCGGCAAGCCCGGGGCACTGCACGGCGATCTTGAGCGTCTCCCGCTCGACGATCACCGCCGGGTCGTCGGGGCCGCCGGGCGGGCCGCCGCGGCCGCCCCGCGGGGCCGCCGCGGCGGCCGGCCGACCGGTGCCCTTGCCGCCGCGGCGGCCGGGCGGGCCGTCGAGCATCGGCGCCGACGGGTGCTCGGCGACGCGGCGCAGCACGAACTCCTCGTCGTTGAAGCCTGTCCACCGGTCGAGCTGGACGGTGTAGCGCTGCCGCAGCGACCAGTCCTTGACCCGGTTGACGATCGGAGCGGCGGCGTCGAGCGCCGCGACGCGGCCCTCGATGCTGTCGAGGTCGTGACGGCCGACCACCTGCCGCAGCGCGAACTCGACCAGCGGCACCCGGCTCGCGACGAGGTCGCGTACGGCCGCGTCACCGTGAGCCAGCCGCAGATCGCACGGGTCGAGCCCGGACGGCTCGACGGCGACGTAGGTCTGGGTGACGAAGCGCTCCTCGTGCTCGAAGGCACGCATCGCCGCCTTCTGCCCGGCCGCGTCGCCGTCGAAGGCGAAGATGACCTCACCACGCTGGGCGTCGGAGTCCATCAGCAGCCGGCGGACGGTGCCGACATGGTCCGACCCGAACGCGGTGCCACAGGTCGCGACGGCCGTGGCGACGCCGGCGAGATGGCAGGCCATCACGTCGGTGTAGCCCTCGACGACGACGACCTGGTAGCGGCGGGCGATCTCGCGGCGGGCGAGGTCGGCGCCGTAGAGCAGGTGCGCCTTCTTGAACAGCGGTGTCTCGGGGCTGTTGAGGTACTTGGGGCCGGCCTTCTCGTCGTCGTCCGCGAGCCGTCGCCCGCCGAAGCCGACGACCTCGCCGGACAGATCCCTGATCGGCCAGACGAGCCGGTGGCGAAACCGGTCGACCAGCCCGCCACGGGCGCTCCGCTTGGCCAGCCCGCCGAGCTCCAGCTCCTCGGCGGTGAACCGGCGGGCGAGCAGGTGGCGGGTCAGCTCGTCCCAGCCCTGCGGGGCGTAGCCGACACCGAAGTGGGCCACGACGTCGGCGCCGAAGCCGCGGGCGGCGAGGAAGTCCCAGCCGGCGCGGGCCGATGGCGCCGCGGACAGCTGCTCGGCGTAGAACTGGGCGGCGGCGCGGTGGGCGTCCAGCAGGCGCTGACGCTGGCTGGTGACCGAGCGGCTGGTCGTGCCGCCGCCCTCATAGGTCAGGGTGACGCCGGCCTTGCGGGCGAGCCGCTCGACGGCCTCGGGGAAGCTCAGCCCGTCGATCGCGCGGACGAAGTGGATGACGTCGCCGCCCTGCTCGCAGCCGAAGCAGTGGTAGACCCCGGTCGACGGCCTGACGTTGAACGAGGGCGTCTTCTCTTCGTGGAACGGGCACAGCCCGCGCAGGTTGTCACTGCCGGCCGGGCGCAGCTGGACGTGCTCGCCGATGACGTCCTCGATCCGGGCCCGCTCGCGGATGAGGGCGATGTCCGCGTCGCGGATGCGTCCGGCCAACGGTCCCTCCCCTGCGCGTCCGGCCCGTGCCGGTCAGTCGACGAGCGGACTCGGCCGACGGCGAGATCCTGCCGCGTGCCGACGCCGGGTGGGTGAGATGGGCACCTGCCAGGTATGAGAACCTGGCGTACCGGCCCAGCTCATCAACCATCACCGGGCACAGCACAACGGCACACACGGTCGCCGCCCACGCAAGTGCCGCCCACACAACCCCTACGCGCTGATGGTACTTGTCGCGAACGCGACAGTACCGATCTTGCGGTGTTCTGGGCAATGGGCGCGGAGCGTCTGGATCTCACAGTACGTGTGGAAGCGGGCGGCCCTTCAGCTCCGCGTGCCGTCGGCTCGCGCTGGCGTCGGTGAGYCGGGCCACCTGGTCGATCACGATACGCAGCCGGGACGGGTCGTCAGGGGCGGCCCGCCAGCCCGGGCGCAGAAGGGGCTCCAGGGTCTCGGGCGCACCGGCGGCTATGAGGTCGACGAGCTCGGCGACCACCTCACGCTGGCGCGCGCGGCGCGCGTCCCCGGAGCGCAGGCCGATGACGAAGTACCAGGCCACGCCCTTCAGCGCCACGCACTCGGCCCGGATGTCCGCCGGGACGACCAGGTCCGCCCGGTATCGGCGCAGCGGACCGCCGCCGAATCGCTCCTGGGTCGCGACGCGGGCGGCGGCGGTGAAGCGGGCCACCAGCTCGCTCGTCATCGTGCGCAGCGCGGCGAGGCCCGCGGCCGAGGTGGGACTGGGCGCGCCCCACCAGGGCTGGGCGGCCAGCCGCGCCAACGCCTCGGCGACCGCCGCCGCGTCGGCGCCGTAGAGGCCGGCCGTGTAGTCGGCGAGCTCGGCCCGCCCGGCCGGCGCCAGGATCGCCGCGAGGTCCACCAGGCCGCCGACGACGCCGTCCTCGAGGTCGTGCACGGAGTAGGCGACGTCGTCGGCCCAGTCCATGATCTGCGCCTCCAGGCAGCGCCGGCTGTCGGGGGCGTCCGCGCGGACCCACTGGAACGCTGCCAGGTCGTCGTCGTAGACGCCGTACTTGCGCGCGGTCAGGTCCGGCTGGGCGCAGCCGGAGCCGGAGCCGGCGGCGCCCCCTGGCCGGGGCCAGGGGTACTTCAGCGTCGCGTCGAGGGTGGCCCTGGTCAGGTTCAGCCCACCCGGCGCTCCGGTCTGGTCCACGGTCTTGGCCTCGAGCCTGGTCAGCTCGCGAAAACTCTGCGCGTTGCCCTCGAATCCACCACAGGTCGTGGCGGCGACGTTGAGCGCGCGCTCGCCGTTGTGCCCGAAAGGAGGGTGACCAAGGTCATGTGCGAGGCAGGCCGTGTCGACGAGGTCGGCGTCGGCCCCGAGCGCCGCGGCGAGTTCCCGGCCAATCTGCGCCGTTTCCAGAGAGTGCGTGAGCCGGGTGCGCGGGAAGTCGTCATCCAGCGGGCCCATGACCTGCGTTTTTGCCGCGAGCCGCCGCAAGGCGCTCGAATGCAACACGCGGGCACGATCCCGAGCGAAGGCACCACGCTGGTCCGGTGTAGCCTTCGGGCGCTCGTCCAGTCGACGTTGTACGTCCGCGTCGTCATACCAGGTCATCAAGGATCCCACCTCACCGGCCGAGCCATTTCGGGAGGAACGCCCTGCCTGGGGTCGACGTAGCGACCATACTTTGTGCCGCACCCCCTAGCACTCGGCCCGGAGGCCCGCCGTGAACAACATCGTCAAGTATTTGATCATCGCCTTCGTGCTGTTCTTCGTGGTGACCCAGCCGGACAGTGCGGCGAGCATCATCTCCAAGGGCATCGACGGGCTCCAGTCCATCGGCAATGGCGTGTCCGACTTCGTCACCCAGACCGCCCTGTGACCGGCGCAACTCGTTCGGGCGTCCGCGCCMGTCGGGCCGGGCACGGACGGCGGGAGCCGGACATGGGCGAAGGCCGGCAGCCCGACCAGGGAGGCCGGCGGCTTGCCCAGGGAGGCCGGCAGTCCGGTCCGGGAGACCGGCGGCCCGGCCAGGTTGGTGGGTGACGTCACCAGAGGCGCGCCGCCACCGGCGCCGGGCGCCAGCCCGCATGGCCCGCCCGGCTCGGCGCCATCGGCGCGGGGCCGGGCACGGGGCGGGCAGGRCACTCGACCGGGACGAGCGGAACGGCGCCCGGACGACGTCGTGGCCTCGCCCTCGAGATCGCGCCGTATTCCCGCTCCCGCATCCTGATCAGTCTGGGACACTGCCGCTGTGGTGAGACTCCGCCTTCCTGACCCCGCCAACCGCGACCTGAAGTACCTGGCCTCCCAGGAGCGGCTGGTATCGATGGTCCGGCTGCACTGGGCCGTCCTGCTTCGCGTGGTCGCCGAGACCGCCGGCGCCATCGCGCTCGCGCTCGCCGTCAACATCTTCCTCGCGGTCCGCGGCGGCGGCACGTTCGTCACCACGTTGCTGTGGTACTTCGCCCTGTTCATGATCCTGCGCGCTCTCTGGCGGATCACCGACTGGCACATGGACCACCTGATGATCACGGACAAGCGGCTGCTGAAGGTGTCCGGGGTCTTCGTGCGCAAGGCCCAGACGATGCCGCTCAGCAAGATCACCGACATGACCTACACCCGGGACCCGCTCGGCCGGGTGCTCGGCTACGGGGAGTTCAAGGTCGAGTCCGCCGGCCAGGACCAGGCGCTGAACCGGCTGCCCTACATCCCCAAGCCGGACCAGCTCTACATCACCCTGCTGGACATGACCTTCGGCGGCGGCCCGAAGCCCGCCGAGGACGATTGAGACGAGACCACGGGAACGCGAATGGGCCCCCGCCACCTTCCAGGTGGCGGGGGCCCATCGCTTGGCCGGGGACCGTCTGGCTATGCGAGCAGGGCGCGGGCCGCTTCGGCGATGTGCTTGGCAGAGATGCCGGCGAAGTCGAGCAGCTCCTCCGGGGTGCCGGAACCGGGCAGCTCCCGAACGGCCAGGTGGCTCAGCCGCAGCGGGACGCTCCCGTCCCCGAGCGCCTCGAGCACGGCGCCGCCGATCCCGCCCTCCGGCCAGTGGTCCTCGGCGACGACGATCCGCCCGGCGGTCGCGTTCGCCGCCTCGCTCAGAGTCGCCTTGTCTACCGGCTTGATCGAGTAAAGGTCGATCACCCGGGCGACGATGCCGTCCGCGGCGAGCACGTCCGCGGCGGCGAGCGCCTGGTGCAGGGTGACACCCGCGCCGATGAGCGTGACCACGTCGGCGTCCGAGCTGCGTAGCACCTTGGATCCACCGGGCGCGAACGGCTCGTCCGGCCTGTACAGCACCGGGTAGGCGCCTCGGGTCGTGCGCATGTAGCTGACACCCTCGAGGTCCGCCATCGCGGCGACGAGCTTGGCCGTGCTGGTGGCGTCGCTCGGGTAGAGCACGGTCGACCCGCCGACCGCGCGGATCATCGCCAGGTCCTCCAGCGCCATCTGCGACGGGCCGTCGGCGCCGATCTCCACCCCGGCGTGCGAGCCGGAGAGCCGGATGTCGGCATGCGAGACGGCGGCCATCCGGATGAAGTCATATGCGCGCGAGAGGAACGCCGCGAAGGTGGAGGCGAACGGCACGTAGCCGCGCACCTGCAGGCCCACCGCGGCGGCGACCATCTGCTGCTCGGCGATGAACATCTCGAAGAACCGCTCGGGGTGGGCCTTCTTGAAGTCGTCGGAGTACGTCGAGTTGCTCACCTCGGCGTCCAGGGCGACGACGTCGCCGCGCGCGCCGACGGCCGCCAGCGCCTCGCCGTAGGCCTTTCGAGTCGCCACCTTGGTGCCGATCTCCCACGTGGGCAGCGTGACCTGCACGTCGGCCCGAGCCGCCGGCCGGGGCAGTGACGGCCCGGGCACCGGGCCGCGCACGCGCAGGTTGCGCTCACCACCGAGCTCGGCGATGGCACGCTCGGCCATGTCGGCCGGCAGCGGCTTACCATGCCAGCCCTCGTGGTCGGCGATCTCGCTGAACCCGTCGCCCTTGATGGTGCGGGCGATGATGGCCACCGGCCCGTCGTACCCGTCGGCCTCGGTGAGCGCCGCGTCGATCGCGTCGAGGTCGTGGCCGTCGATCTGGATCGTCTTGACGCCGAAAGCGCTGATCCGATGGGCGTAGGTCGCCAGGTCCCAGCCGAGCTCGGTCGGGCCACGCTGACCGAGCCGGTTGACGTCGATGATCGCGACCAGGTTCGACAGCTCGTAGATCGATGCCTTGTCGAAGGCCTCCCACATCGAGCCCTCGGCCATCTCGCTGTCACCGCAGAGGACCCAGACCCGGTAGGGGCTCTTGTCGAGGTACTTGCCGGCGAGCGCGACGCCCACCGCGTCGGGCAGGCCCTGGCCGAGCGACCCGGTCGCCACGTCCACCCAGGGCAGCACGGGCGTCGGGTGGCCCTGCAGGCGCTGGCCGAACCGGCGGTAGCCGGTCATCAGCTCCTCGTCGGTGACCACGCCGACGGCCTTGTAGACCGAATAGAGCAGCGGGGACGCATGCCCCTTCGAGAAGATCAGGTGATCGTTCGCGGGGTCGCCCGGGTTGTCCCAGTCGTAACGCAGGTGACGGGCGACCAGCACGGCCAGCAGGTCGGCGGCCGACATCGACGACGTAGGGTGCCCCGAACCCGCCGACGTGCTGGACCGGATCGAGTCGACCCTCAGCTGTCGAGCGAGTTCGCGAACCGTTTCCAGGTCGGCCACGTCCACAGCTTCGGACACGGGACTTGCCACGCCTGCCTCCTCCATCGCGACGCCGGCGGTAGGTCCACACCGACCTACCCGTCGTCGCACTACCCGGCGTCTAAGCGTTCCGAACCGTACCAGCGCGGCAGACGGCCTCAATGTCCGCCAAGCCATGGGGATGTGCGTCACATCCCAGGTTCCGGCGGCCTTCGGCGGCGCGACGAGAAACAGTCGCGCACCGCCCGCCGCCAGATACACCACGTCGGGCGCGGGCATAAGTTCCGACCGCCAGCCACTGGCTGGTCAGAGTCGCGTCGCCACCGAACACCGCACCGTGACCAGCGAACCACACCGCCAGATCGCCACGACAGACCTCACGCGAAGTTTGTTGGAGCAAACAGCAAACCGGCCGCGACCGAGGTTCTCCCCGCCGGGTGCGAACACCACGAAAGCGCGGATTGCAGGAACGCGGGCTCAGGGCAGCTCAGGACCGTCACATGGCCGCATGGCCGCATGGCCGCATGGCCGCATGGCCGCATGGCCGCATGGCCGCATGGCCGCATGGCCGCATGGCCGCATGGCCGCATGGCCGGAGGCCGGATGGCCGGCTAGACGGCCGGGGCGCCGGCGCCGGACGGGGTCGCGCGGTGGAACATCTGATACCAGCGGTACCCGATCGCCTCCCGCACGATGTAGCGGGCCTGGGTGTCCCACCCACGGTTCGCCGGACCGGTCCGGGTCGGCGAGGTGGTCGCCCTCAGACCCAGGTCTCGGGCCATGGCCACCGAGCGCAGGCTGTGCCAACGATCGGTGACGACCACCGCGCTGCGCAGTGACCGGGTGTTCATCTCCCCCGCAGCGGCTACCAGGGACTGGAGTGTGTCCCTTCCCTCCGGGACCGCGAGCACCGCCGAGGCCGGCACGCCCTGCTTGACGAGGTAGGACGCRCCGACGCCGGCCTCGGAGAACGGGTCGCCGGGGATCCGGCCGCCGACGGTGATCACCAGCGGGGCGACCCCCGCACGGTAGAGCTCGGCGGCGTGGTCCAGCCKGGCGGCGAAGACCGCCGACGGCCGGCCGTTGTACTGCGACGCGCCGAGCACGACCAGGGCATCCGAACGGGGCCGGTGATCCTGGCTGCCGACCGACCACACCTGCCCGATGGTGACCAACATGAAGACGATCACACCGACCACCAGGGCGAGCACCCCGCGCACCAGCCACAGCCACCAGGGCACGCGCAACCCGCGCACCAGCCCGGGCCGGCGGCGAGGCGCGGTGGGCGCCTTCGTCGCTGGTGCCGTCGCGGGCGTGGCCGGCTCGGCGTTCGCGGCAGGCCGCGCGCCCGTGGCGCGGCGACCTAGGGTTCGGATCACTGGACTCCTCCCCCGCAGACCCTATCGACCCGACTTGCGCCCTTTTTCGCGGGACACCCGTTCCGCCCGCGACGACCTCTCCTGCCCGGATGGTCCACGGTGGTCTGCATTCCCCGTCTAAGGCGGATCACGCCCTGGGACAGGCGTGATCGCGCCAACGGATGTGGTCCGGCCGGGACGGCCCCGTCCGCTCACCCGCTGAACCAAAGATGAACATCGCATGACAAGGCCACCGACAGTCGCCCCCGCGACATGCGCGAGGTTCGGATGTTTGCCACGATGCGCCGCGAAACGGTCCTACGCGGTGATCCGGCGCGAGGATCCGACACGCGGACCACAGAGACCACAGAGCACGGAGGAGGGCGGCAGGTGGCTACTGCTCGCGGCCGCGGCCGCGTCATAGGTCCGGTCCTCGCCGTGCTGCTGGTGCTCGGGGTGGTGACGCTCGCCGTCGTCCCCCGACTCACCGGCGGCAAGGACGGGGGTGGGCAGGGTGGCAAGCTCACCGACGTCCGCATCCTGGGCGGCTCGGAAACGCAGCCGTACCTGACCAACCCGGACGTGACCAAGCGCCTCGCCGAGCTCGGGTACCGGCTGCGGGTCGACACCGCGGGCTCTCGCGAGATCGTCAAGCGCGACCTGGACGGCTACGACATCGCGCTGCCGTCGAACTCCCCGCAGGCCGACCAGATCCGGCGCGACCAGAAGATCACCCGTGCCTCCTACCCGCTGTTCTTCACACCGATCGCGATCGCGACCTTCGAGCCGATCGTGCGGGCCCTGACCACCGAGGGCGTCATCAAGCCCGACGGGAACGTCAGCTACTTCGACATGCGCAAGTACCTCGACCTGGTGACGGACGGCACCCGCTGGTCCGACCTCAAGGACAACACCGCGTACTCGAACCCCGGACCGATGCTGATCAAGTCGACGGACGTCCGCGCGTCGAACTCGGCGGCCGTCTACCTGGCGCTCGCCTCCTACGTGGAAAACAGCAACCAGGTCGTGAGCGACGCGACGACGGCCGACAGGCTGGGCACCCAACTCGCCCCGCTGTTCACCGGGCAGGGCTACACGGACCCGTCCACGGAGGGGCCGTTCAACGACTACCTGTCGATCGGCAGCTCCAAGATGCCGATGGTCATGATCTACGAGTCGCAGTTCCGGGCGCACCAGATCGCGAACGACAAGGCGATCACGCAGGGCCGGGTTCTCGTCTACCCGAGCCCGACGATCTACGCCAAGCACACCGCGGTCCCGCGGACCGACGCGGGCGAGGAAGTCGCGAAGCTGCTGGCCACCGACACGACGTTGCAGGAGCTCGCGGTCCGCCTCGGCTTCCGCACCTCCAACGGCGCCCAGCCCGCCGGCAACGCGGGCGGCGGCGGCATCGGTCCGCCGCCACAGCTGGCCAACGTCGTCGATCCGCCGACACAAGCGATCTCCGAACGGATGATCAGCCAGATCGACAAGGCGTACAACGGATAGGGGCCGGATGAGCCACAAGATCGTCCCGTGGCGGCGCGGCCGGCCGCGCAGGCCGTCTGGCGCGCTCGCGGCGGCCGGCACCGCCGCCGCGCTGCTCGCCGCACTCCTCGCCGGCTGCACCGGCGGCGGCTCGGGCGGCACCGATGCCAGCGCCTCGCCACCGCCGCCGAGCAAGCCGGGGACGTTGCGCATACTCGCCGGCTCCGAGCTGAAGGACCTCGAACCGCTGCTGCCGGACCTGAAGAAGGCGACCGGCATCACCGTCACGCTGAGCTACACCGGCACCCTCGACGGGGCCGACAAGATCCTGCACGGCGGCGCGGACGCGGATGCCGCCTGGTTCTCCTCCGACCGCTACCTGCGCCTTCTGCCCGGCGGTCCGGCCAAGGAGCTGGTCCGCACCCCTGTGATGCTCTCCCCGGTGGTCCTCGGCCTCCGGACCCCGCTCGCGCAGCAGTTCGGCTGGACGGGCGACACGCAGGTCAGCTGGGGCGACATCGCCGCGAAGGTCGCCTCCGGCCAGCTCACCTACGCCATGACCAACCCGGCCGCCTCCAACTCCGGCTTCTCCGCGCTCGTCGGGGTGGCGGCGGCGTTCGCCGGCACCGGCGACGCGCTGCAGGCCTCCGACATCAAGACCGCCCCGCTCACCAGCTTCTTCTCCGGCCAGGTGCTCACCGCCGGCAGCTCCGGCTGGCTGACCGACGCCTTCGTCAAGGCCCCCGCCACCAGCGTCGGCGCGATGATCAACTACGAGTCGGTGCTGCTCACCCTGCAGCGCTCCGGCGCGGCCGGCCCGATCACGATCATCCGCCCGCACGACGGCGTCATCACCGCCGACTACCCGATGGCCCTGCTCGCCGACAACCGCCGCGACGAGTACACCCGCGTCGTCGACTGGCTGCGCTCCCCCGAGGCTCAGCGCCGCATCCAGAACGACACCAGCCGCCGCCCCGCCGTCCCCGGTGTTCCCCTGGACGCCCGCTTCGGCACCAACACGCCGATCGAGCTGCCGTTCCCGGCCACCCAGCAGGTCGCCGACCAGCTGCTCGCCGCCTACTTCGACGAGTACCGCCGCCCCACGCACGCGATCTACGTGCTGGACGTCTCGGGCTCCATGGAGGGCGACCGGCTGGCCGCGCTCCAACAGGCCCTCGTCGGGCTGACCGGGGCGGACGACAGCCTCGCCGGCCGGTTCGCCCGGTTCCGCGGCCGGGAGCACGTCACCATGATCACCTTCAGCAGCAAGGTGACCGGCACCCGCGACTTCACCATCACCGACCCGAGCCCCGGCTCGGCGGACCTGAAAGCCATCACCGGTTTCGCCGGGTCACTGCGGGCGGGCGGCAACACCGCCGTCTACACCGCGCTCGACGCCGCCTACGACAAGGCGACCCAGGCAATGAAGGCCGACCCGACCGCGCTGACGTCGATCGTGCTGATGACCGACGGCGAGACCAACAGCGGCCTCGACGCCGACGGGTTCACCAGCCGCTACGACGCCCGGCCCGCCGGGGCCCGCGCCGTGCGCACGTTCGCGGTCGTCTTCGGCGAGGCCGACCGGGACGCGCTCACCGCCATCGCGACCAACACCGGCGGGGCGGTCTTTGACGCCACAGCGCCGGGTGTGTCCCTGTCCGACGTGTTCCGGGAGATCCGTGGCTACCAGTAGGGACCGCGAAGGCCGGGACACCCCCGCAGGTCCGCCCGCCAGCCCCGCTGGCGGGGGCCTCATGGGCTGGCTCGGGTCCGGCCGCAACATCCTCGGGTGCGTCGGCGCGCTCCTCGGCGTACTGCTGGGGGTCCTCGGGGTCATCCCGGCCCCCTGGTGGCCGCTGGGCGTCGCGGCGCTCTACGCGGCGGGCGCGCTGGCGTTCCCTCGCCGGGCCGCGAGCGGACCCGATGTCCTCGACGCCCTCGGCGAGGACTACGGCGACCGGGTGGACGTCGAACGGCTGCGGGCAGCGGCCCAGGCGCACCACAAGTCGCTCATCGGCCGAGCCCCGACGGAGGTGATCCGTGCGACCGAGCGAGTCACCACCGCGCTCGACGAGCTGTTCGACCGTCCGGGGCTGCTGCGCCGGGGCTCGCCGGAGACCGACCTCGTCGAACGGCTCGTGGATGACTACCTGCCGACCGCGTTGGACAGTTACCTGAGCCTGCCGCGAACGTTCGCCGGAACGCACCGCCTGCGCGACGGGCGCACGCCCCGCCAGGTGCTGCTCGACCAGCTGGTGTTGCTGGAGCGGGCCGTTCGGGAGGTGACCGAGGACGCCAGCAGCGGCGAGGCAAGCCGGCTGCTCGCCCACGAGCGCTTCCTGGCCGACCGGTTCGGCCCGAACGCCCTCGAGATTCCCGACCAGCCGGAGCCCGTGGACCCGAGCGACCCGCCGGACGCCAGGAAATGAAGAACGGCGCCGATCGGAAGCTCGGGGGGTACTTCCGGTCGACGCCGTTGTACTCGACAGTAGCAAACCTGTCCCCCGAATGTCCCGATCGTGTCCCCCAAATGTCTGCGGGATCGCACACCCGGGGGACAACGTTCGGCCGCCGGGCGCCCGGCGGACTCCGGCGGCCGAGTGCCTACATCGGGCCCAGCTGGGCGTTCAGATAGGTGACGACCTTGTCGAGGGCGATGCGCTGCTGGGCCATCGAGTCGCGCTCGCGGATCGTCACGGCCTGGTCGGTCAGCGTGTCGAAGTCGACGGTGACGCAGTACGGGGTGCCAATCTCGTCCTGGCGCCGGTAGCGGCGGCCGATGGCCTGGGAGTCGTCGTACTCGACGTTCCAGTGCCGGCGCAGCTCGGMGGCGAGGTCCTTGGCGACGGGCGACAGGTCGGCGTGGCGGGACAGCGGCAGCACCGCGGCCTTCACCGGGGCCAGCCGCGGGTCGAGGCGCAGCACGATGCGCCGGTCGACGCCGCCCTTCGTGTTCGGCGCCTCGTCCTCGTCGTAGGCGTCGAGCAGGAAGGCGAGCGTGGTCCGGTCGGCGCCGGCCGCCGGCTCGATGACGAACGGCGTGTAACGGGTGCCCGTCGCCTGGTCGAAGTACGACAGGTCGGCGCCTGAGCCCTTGGAGTGCGCGGTCAGGTCGAAGTCGGTGCGGTTCGCGATGCCCTCCAGCTCACCCCACTCCAGGCCGGCGAAGTTGAACCGGTACTCGATGTCGACCGTGCGCTTGGCGTAGTGGGAGAGCTTCTCCTTCGGGTGCTCGAAGTGGCGGAGGTTCTCCGGCTTGATGCCGAACTCGGTGTACCACTTCGTCCGCTCGGTGATCCAGTAGTCGTGCCAGGTCTCGTCCTCGCCCGGCGGCACGAAGAACTCCATCTCCATCTGCTCGAACTCGCGGGTCCGGAAGATGAAGTTGCCCGGGGTGATCTCGTTGCGGAACGACTTGCCGATCTGGCCGATGCCGAACGGCGGCTTGCGCCGCGCCGTCGACTGGACGTTGGCGTAGTTGATGAAGATGCCCTGCGCGGTCTCGGGGCGCAGGTAGGCCAGGCCCGAGGCGTCCTCGACCGGGCCGAGGAAGGTCTTGAGCAGGCCGTTGAAGTTCTTCGGCTCGGTGAACTTGCCCCGGGTGCCGCAGTTCGCGCAGACCACTTCGGACAGGTCGGTCGGCTTGCGGCCGTGCTTGGCCTCGAACGCCTCCTCGAGATGGTCGGCGCGGTAGCGCTTGTGGCAGTTCGTGCACTCGGTCAGCGGGTCGGTGAACACCTCGACGTGACCGGAGGTCTCCCACACCTCGCGCGCGAGGATGACGCACGAGTCGAGGCCGACCACGTCGTCGCGGCCCTGCACGACCGCCTTCCACCAGGCGCGCTTGACGTTGTTCTTCAGCTCCACACCGAGGGGCCCGTAGTCCCAGGACGCCCGCAGACCGCCGTAGATCTCACTCGACGGGAACACGAGGCCCCGCCGCTTGGAGAGGCTGACGATGGTGTCCATCAGGTCGGATGTGCCTGCCACGGACCCTGCTCCTTAACCACTGACGTCTCGTCGTCGAGGCGATGTACAGGGGTCCAGCCTACGGACTCGGACGGCCACCCGGTGACGGCCCGCGCCGGCACCGCGCCGGAGCGGGCCCGGCGTCCCCTGCCGGGCGCTCAGATCACGTCGAGGTCGAGGTACTCGGCGAGCCAGGCGCGCAGGCGCTCGCCGTCTACCAGCTCGAGGCGGTTCTTCGCCGCGAACYCCCAGGACGAGGGGCCGAAACCCGACGTCGTCACCAGGATCCCCTTGATCGCGTCCCGGTCGTGGACGGTGCCGGCGAGCTCGCGCACGTAGTGCGCCGCCACCGTGCGCTTCAGCCGCTTCACCGAGATCACGATGAGCCCGCTGGCGAGCGCGTCGTCGGAGCGCACCTCCACGTCGACGCCGCCGTCGCCGGAGCGCCCGGTGCGCTGGGTGTTGTAGCCCATCTTCGTGAACAGGTTCGCGACCAGCTGCTCGAAGTCGTACGGATCCATCGCCAGCAGGTCCAGCGGCGCCCGCCGCGCCGCCCTGGCCACGGGCCGGACGTGCAGCCGCCGGCTGGCGCCCGCCCAGCCACGCCGGCCGTTCGAGCCGTCATCACGGTCGTCGCCGCTGTCATCGCGGCCCCGGGCGCGCGCGCCGTCCCAGCCGCTGACCCGGCCGCCCGCGGCGCCCGCGGGGTCGGCGGGGTCGGCGGGGTCGGCGCCGGACTGGCGGGGCCAGGCCGGCCACGCCCCGGTCGGGGAGGCGACGATCGCGGTCGGGGCCTCGGACGGGTCGACGCCCCCGCCGGTCCCCCAAGGGGACCGCGGGTAGGGCCTGGTCGGGGCGATGGGCTCCGCCCTGCCCCCGGCCGGGCGGCGCGGCATCTCGGGCAGGGTGGGCGGCAGCGGGGCGGCGGGCCGGACGCGGACCTCCGGCGGCGCGGGCCGGACGGGGGCGACGGGTGCCTCCTCGACGCGGACGCCATGCTCGGTCAGCAGCGCCGCGGTACCCGCCTCCCAGCCCTGCGAGACCGCGCGGACCTTCCAGCCGCCGCCGCGCCGGTACAGCTCGACGAGCACCACGCAGCGCTCCGCGCCCTCGGCGGTGACCCGGTGGCTCACCGCCCAGCCGCCGTCGGTGCCGGGCCCGTCCCAGGCCGACTCGCCGGCCTCCTCGACGCGGACCCGCAGGCCGGCGTCGTCGGCGAACGTGCCGAGCCAGCCGTCGTCCAGACCGGCGGCCACGACCACCGCCTCGACGTCGTCCGCGAGGTCGCCGAGCGCGATCCGCACACGCCGGTCATCGACCTGCCACAGGCAGCCGTCCGCCGAGCGTCGCTGGTTGTAGAAGGCGAGGTCGCCGTCGTCGCGGACGCGCCGGTCGCCGGTCAGCTCGAGCGCGAACAGGTCCACGGCGTGGGCCGGCAGGCTCGATGCGAGCGACACCCGCGCCACCGGGCTCGGCACCGTGGTGTTCGCGCCCTTCGCGAGTTCCAACCACTCCCCCACGGTCGGGCCATATGGCGCGGAAACGGCCAGCTTAGGCAGCCTATCCGGGCCAAGGTCCCAAGTTCGGGGCGAATCCGGCGTCCTCCGTCGGCTCGCCGCGGCACCGGCGGGGCCGAGGCTGGCCCGCACGCCGACCGACTACCTTCCGCAGTCAGGCGCACACGGCTCAGCGCGCCCGAGCGGCCCTGAACCGAGACCGCCAGGGCTCCCGGCTGGCCCCGGCCCAGGTGTCCCGCCGGCATGCTGCGCGCGGAGGGCCCGCCGCGAGACGAACCGTGTCAGACCAGCATCCCTATAGACCACCTGAGCTGACACAGTTGACCAAGGCGGTGGGGAAGCGTGTCGGATGGGCTTGTCTATGGCAACGCTGGTCTGCCTCGGTTCGGCGTTGAGGCCGCCCGCGGGCGGGTCAGCGGCCGGGGGCGGCGCTGGCGGCGTCGGGGGCGAGGGCCGAGCCATAGCCGCTGGGGGCGGCCGCGGGACTGTCCTGACCGACGAGCACCTCGAACGCGCCCGGGGCGTCGACGGCGTGGGCCAGCAGCGGAGTCAGCTCCATCTTGACGTCGAACCGGCCCAGCGCCCGCCGCCAGGCACCCGGGCCGTCCCACTCGGTGACCAGCACCCACTCGTCCGGGTCGTCGACCGCGCGTGCGAGCCGGCCTGACCGGTAGCCGTCGGCCTGCCCCAGGGCGGTCAATGCCCGGCTCGCTCCCGCCGCGAACTCGCCGGCGGCGGCCGTCTCACCGGAGCCGGCCGGCAGCCGGAACCGCACGATCGCCAGCACGGGCGCCGCCACAGGACGGCGGGGCGGGACGGCCGGGACGGCCGGGACGGCCGGGACGGCCGGGACGGCCGGGCCCGGGTCGGCGGCGGGCTCGGCTCCAGGTCCAGGCATGTCAGGCACTGGCCGCGACGCCGCCGTACCGGCGGTCGCGGCGGGCGTAGTCCTCGCAGGCGGCCCACAGGTCCCGGCGGTCGAAGTCGGGCCAGAGGGTGTCGACGAACGCGAACTCGGCGTAGGCCGCCTGCCAGAGCAGGAAGTTCGACAGGCGCTGCTCGCCGGAGGTACGGATGAGCAGGTCGACGTCGGGCATGTCCGGCTCGTCGAGGTAGCGGGCGACGGTGCGCTCGTCGATCTTCTCCGGCCGCAGCAGGCCGTTCTTCACGTCCCGGGCGATGGCGGCGGYGGCGTCGGCGATCTCGGCCCGGCCGCCGTAGTTGATGCACATCGCCAGCGTGAGCCGGTCGTTGGCGTGGGTGCGCTCCTCGGCCTTCTCCAGGCGGCGGATGACGCTGTTCCACAGCCGGGGGCGCCGGCCGGCCCAGCGGACCCGCACCCCGAGCGCGTCCATGTCGTCGATGCGCCGGCCGAACACGCCGTCGACGAAGCGCATCAGGAAGGCCACCTCGTCCGGTGAGCGCTTCCAGTTCTCCGTCGAGAACGCGTAGACCGACATCCACCGGACGCCGAGCTCGATGGCACCCTCGACGCAGTCGAAGAGCGCGTCCTCGCCCGCCTCGTGGCCTTTCGTCCGCGGCAGCCCGCGCAGCGTCGCCCAGCGGCCGTTGCCGTCCATGACGATGGCCACGTGCTGGGGCACCAGCTCCTTCGGCAGCGTCGGCGGACGCGCCCCGGACGGGTGCGGATGCGGGTCCCGGCGGGGCCTGACCCCGCCATCCTGCAGGCTCACCGGAAGTCCACCTCCCCGCTGATCCAGCCCGATTCCGACGCGCATTGCCTCCCCCATCTTTATGCCTGGTCCTTGACCGTTCCCACCGGGGTGCCGCGCCGCCGACCACCGCCCGACCTCGGCCGGCTCTCGGCCTCGGCAGACTCCCGACCTCGGCAGACTCCCGACCTCGGCAGACTCCCGACCTCGACCTCGGCCTCGGCCTCGCCTGCCCACCAGTCCCCACCATTCAGTGTCGGCCGATGCGGTCGACGGCGCCGGCCAGCGGTCCGATACCGCCGTCACGCTCGTTCGAGGTGCGGCAGGGCGCGCAGTCCCCGTTCAAGATGCCACTGCAGGTAGGCGGCGACGAGCCCGGCCGCCTCCCGTCTCGTCCTGCTGTCGGTGACCTCGGCGCCAGCCCAGTCACCGTGCAGCAGGTCCGCGAGCAGCCCGACCGCGGCGAGCGACACCGACGCGGCCCCGTGCGGCCGGCACCGCGGGCAGACTATGCCGCCGCCGGCGACCGACACCGACGGGTGCGGGCCGGGCTCCCCGCAGTGGACGCAGTCGTCCAGCGCCATCGCGTACCCGCTGACCGCGAGCGCCCGCAGCAGGAACGCGTCCAGCACCAGACCGGACGGGTGCACGTCGGACGCCAGCGTGCGCAGGCCGCCGACGAGCAGCAGGAACAGCCGCAGCGCCGGCTCGCGCTCCTCGCTGGTCAGCCGCTCGGACGTCTCCAGCATGACCGCGGCCGCGGTGTGCCGGCCGTAGTCGCCCGCGAGGACGGCGCCGTACGGCCCGAGCAGATCGGCCTGGGTGACGGTGTCCAGGGATGAGCGCCCCTGGTGCAGCTGCAGGTCGACGTACATCGCCGGCTCCAGCCGGGCGCCGAACCGCGACGACGTGCGGCGCACCCCCTTCGCCACCGCGCGTACCCGGCCGTTACGTCGGGTGAACAGGGTGACGATCCGGTCTGCCTCGCCGAGGGGCATCGTGCGTAGCACAACACCCTCGTCGCGGTACACCGGCATACGTCCATGGTCGCATAGCCGCCCGGTTGGCCCACGGTTCGGCCCAGCCCGGCCCGGTCCGCGCGGTCCGCGCGGTCCGGGCTGCCACGTTCCGTGGCCGGCCCTGGGACGGCGGCCGACGGCCCGGGCTCAGAAGCCGAGGCGGCGCAGCTRCTTGGGGTCGCGCTGCCAGTCCTTGGCGACCTTGACGTGCAGGTCCAGGAAGACCGGGGTGCCCAGCAGCGCCTCGATCTGGCCGCGGGCTCTGGTGCCGACATCCTTGAGCCGAGCGCCGCGGGCGCCGATCACGATCGCCTTCTGGCTGGGCCGCTCGACGAAGACGTTGACGTGGACGTCGAGCAGCGGCCGGTCGGCCGGCCGGTCCGGGCGGGGCAGCATCTCCTCGACGACGACGGCGAGCGAGTGCGGCAGCTCGTCGCGCACGCCCTCCAGCGCCGCCTCACGAACCAGCTCGGCGACCATCACCCGCTCCGGCTCGTCGGTGAGCTCGCCGTCCGGGTACAGCGGCGGCCCTTCCGGCAGCCGCGCGACCAGCAGGTCGGCCAGCACGTCGAGCTGGAAGGTGGCCTCGTCGCCCCCGGCGGACCGCCGTCCCGGGACGGCGCTCACCGGGATGATCTCGGCGAAGTCGCCGAGGGAGGCGAGCTCGAGCAGCCGTGCGCCGAGCCGGTCCGGCTCGGTGACCCGGTCGGCCTTGGTGAGGATGGCGATGACGGGCGTGCGCTTCGGCAGCCGCGACAGCTCCTCGGCGATGAACCGGTCGCCGCGGCCGACCGGCTCGTCGGCGGGCGTGCAGAAGCCGACCACGTCGACCTCGGAGAGGGTGGCGCGCACGACGTCGTTGAGCCGCTGGCCGAGCAGGGTGCGCGGGCGGTGCAGGCCGGGGGTGTCGACGAGTATCAGCTGGGCGTCCGGCCGGTGCACGATGCCGCGGATCGCGTGCCGGGTGGTCTGCGGCCGACCGCTGGTGATCGCCACCTTGGTGCCAACCAKGGCGTTGGTCAGCGTCGACTTGCCGGCGTTCGGCCGGCCGACGAAGCACGCGAAGCCGGAGCGGAACGCCGGGCCCGCCACCTCCTCGGCGGGGGCGGACGAGCCGGTCATGGCCGGGGAGTCGCCGGGCCGGTGGCTGGTGGCCTGGCGGGGTCGCTCGGTCGGGAACGGGCGCGGCACGTCAGACCGTCGTCCTGGTACGGGCGACGCCGTCCGGCCCGGCGAGCAGGACCGGGACGCCGGCGCCGAACTCGGCGAGCACGGCAAGGTCGTCGGCGGCGAGCTGGTCCGCCTCCGACACGACCGCGGCGGCCTCGAACCGGCGGGCGCCGCTCGCGGCGGCGGCGGCGACGGCCGCGCGCAGCGCCGCGGTCACGAGCTCCGGGCGGGCATGCCCCACGGTGGCCGCGGCATACGTGCGCCCGTCGGTATCCCGCACGGCCGCGCCTTCGGCCCGCTCGCCGCGCGGGGTGTAGGCCCGCAGCCGGGCGGACCGCGCGAGCACCACCAGCTTGGCGTCCTCTGCGGCCAGCTCGCCGGTCACCGGTTCACCGGCCACCGACTCACCGGCCAGCATGATCTGGTTGGCCTCGCTGCCCATCGCGCTCGTCACCCTTCTCCCTGCCTGCCTCCCGGCCACCCGCCGTCCCCGCGTCCCGGCCGCCGGCCGAGCCGGCTGACCTTGCCGCGGGGCGACCGGCGGTGTCCGCCTCATCGCCGTCGTCCGGGCCGTCGGTGTCGGCGGCCACCCGGTGTACCACGACGGTACCGATCTGGTTGCGCCTGCCGGCGGCGCGTTCCGCGACCAGCGACAGCCCGCCGACCGTGGCCATCGCCCCCGGGATCGGCACCCGGCCGAGCGCGCTGGCCAGCAGCCCGCCGACGGTCTCCACGTCGTCGGACCCCGGCAGGTCGTCCTCGGCGACGCCGAACAGCTCCGCGAGGTCCTCGACCTCGAGCCGGGCGGTCACCCGGGCGGTGTCGGCGTCGAGCCACTCCACCCGCGGGACCGCGCTGTCGTACTCGTCGACGATCTCCCCGACGATTTCCTCCAGGATGTCCTCGATGGTGACCAGGCCCGCGGTGCCGCCGTACTCGTCGATCACGACTGCCATGTGGGTCCGCGACGCCTGCATCTCGCGCAGCAGGTCGTCGGCCGGCTTGCTCTCCGGCACGAGCGCCGGAGCGCGCATCACCGAGTCGACGGGCTCGCCGCCGCCGCCCGCGCGCTCGCGGCCGACAAGGTCCTTGAGGAAGGCGATCCCGACGACGTCGTCGACGCTCTCCCCGATCACCGGGATGCGGGAGAAGCCGCCGCGCAACGCCAGCGAGATGGTCTGTTCGACGGTCTTCGTCGACTCGATGAAGACCATGTCCGGGCGGGGCACCATGACCTCACGCACGAGCGTGTCCCCAAGTTCGAAGACGGAGGCGATCATATCGCGCTCCTCCGGCTCGATGACCTCGTTCTCCTCGGCGAGGTCGACGAGGTCGCGCAGTTCGGCCTCGGAGGCGAACGGACCGTCGCGGTAGCCCTTTCCCGGGGTGACCGCGTTGCCGAACGCGATCAGCAGCCGCGGCAGCGGGCCGAAGATCCACGCGAGCCTGACCGTGAGCCCGGCGCTGGCGAGCGCGACCGTGGGGGCGTGCTGGCGCCCGAGGGTGCGGAACATCACCCCGACGAGGACGTAGGAGATCAGCGTCGCGATCGCCGCGCCGAGGAACACCGCGGCGAACCCGGTGCCGTAGGCATGCGCCGCCACGATCGTGACGCAGGCCGCGGCGACCATCTCGCCGATGATCCGCAACAGCAGCAACAGCGCGAGGTACCGGCCCGGGTCCGCGACGACCGTCGCCAGCCGGCGCGCGCCCGGCCGGGAGTGGCGGACGAACTCCTCGACCGTGACCCGCGATACCCGGGTCAGCGCGGCGTCGACACCCCCCAGGGCGGCCGCGGCCAACGCTGCGACGACCGCCAGCAGGATGAGCGGCACATCCGCCGAGCTCATCGAGAAGCCCTTCTCATCGAGACGGCCCTCTTCGGGACGTCCTGTTCATCAGAATGCCCTGGACCGGATCCGTGACCCGGATCTTGCCCAGAGCGAGGAACGGCCTGGCGCAGGAGGCGTGGTACGGCGGGGAACGGTTGTTTCGCGCTCGGACCCCCCGTGCCCGGACGACCCCCGTGCCCGACCGGCTTGCTCAGCTGGTGGAGCCGGCGGCCTGCCCGGTGGCGTTGGCGGTCTCCCAGCGGGCCAGCAGGTCCTCCTGCAGGCGGAACATCTCGCGTTCCTCCGCCGGCTCCGCGTGGTCGTAGCCGAGCAGGTGCAGGATGCCGTGGGTGCACAGCAGGTGCAGCTCGCGCTGGGTCGAGTGGCCGGCGCTCGCGGCCTGGCGCCGGGCCACCTCGGGGCAGAGCACGACGTCGCCGAGCAGCGTCGTCGGGTCGGAGTCGGCCGAGTCGGCGTAGCTGGACTCGAACGCCTCGTCCTGCGGGAAGGCGAGCACGTCCGTCGGGCCGTCCTCGCCCATGTAGCGCACGTGCAGCTCGGTCATGGCCGCCGTCTCGACGAGCATGACGGACAGCTCGGCCAGCGGGTTGACCTTCATCCCGTCCAGCACGAACCGGGCGAGCGCGGCGAGCGCCACCTCGTCGACGTCGGTCTCGCCCGCCTCGTTGGCGATGAACACGGACATGTCGGTGCCTCTCCTAACCAGCGTTCGCGGCCGCGACGCCGCCGGTGCCACCGGCGCCGGCCGTCACCGGCGGTCCCCGCGAGCGGCCGCCCTGGCCGTGGGCCGGGAGCGCGGGGCGCCGGGCGGCGCCACCGGAGCCTCGCCGCCGCCGGCCGCGTCCCAGCGCGAGTACGCGTCGACGATCTCGCTGACGAGCCGGTGGCGGACCACGTCGGTGCTGGTCAGGTTCGCGAAGTGCACGTCCTCGATGCCGTCGAGGATCTCCCGGACCACCCGCAGCCCGCTGCGGGTGCCCGACGGCAGGTCGACCTGGGTGATGTCACCCGTGACGACGATCTTGGCGCCGAAGCCCAGCCGCGTCAGGAACATCTTCATCTGCTCGGCCGAGGTGTTCTGCGCCTCGTCGAGGATGATGAACGCGTCGTTGAGCGTCCGGCCGCGCATGTAGGCCAGCGGCGCGACCTCGATCGTGCCGCTCTGGATCAGCCGGGGGATCGAGTCCGGGTCGACCATGTCGTGCAGCGCGTCGTACAGCGGGCGCAGGTACGGGTCGATCTTCTCGTAGAGCGTGCCCGGCAGGAAGCCGAGCCGCTCTCCCGCCTCGACGGCCGGCCGGGTCAGGATGATCCGGTTGACCTTCTTGGCCTGCAGGTACTGCACCGCCTTGGCCATCGCCAGGTACGTCTTGCCAGTGCCCGCCGGGCCGATGCCGAACACGATCGTGTGCGTGTCGATCGCGTCGACGTAGCGCTTCTGGTTCAGCGTCTTCGGGCGGATCGTCCGGCCGCGGCCGGACAGGATGCTGAGGGTGAGCACCTCGGCGGGGCGCTCGTCGCCGCCGCGCAGCATCGCCAGAGAGTGGTCGATGTGCTGGGCGCTGAGCACCGTGCCGGCGTCCAGCAGCGCGGACAGCTCGGTGAACAGCCGGACGGCCAGGTCGTTCTCCGTCGGCTCGCCGGTGATGGTGATCTCGTTGCCGCGGACGTGGATGTCGGAATGCAGGGCCTGCTCGATGACCCGCAGGAGCTCGTCCTGCTGGCCCAGCAGACTGACCATGCTGTGCGGGCCGGGCACCACGAAACGGGTGACCGTCTGGGCGCCCTGGGACGCGGCGCCGGTGGAGGTGGCGGATTCGGGCATGAGGACGGCCACGATGGGCCGAGACACCTCTCGTCGGTCGTGCGTCTCGTCGGGCGCTGGGCTGGTCCGGCTAGGTGGTTCCGTGCGGGTCGCTTCGCGTGGGTCGCCCGGGCGCGTCTCGTTTCGAGACCCGCACGAACAACACATACGAGCTTCCAGGTCGAGTTTAGCCGTCCCAGCGACCCGTGGCCGCGAGCAGCACGGCGGCGGCGACCACGCCGGCCGTCGACGTGCGCAGCACGGTCGGGCCGAGCCGCACCGCCGTCGCGCCGGCCTTCTCGAAGGCGGCGAGCTCCTCGTCGGCGAGGCCGCCCTCGGGTCCGACGACCAGCACGATCTCGCCAGCTGGCGGCCATGGCTCGTGACGGCCGGGAAGCGCGGCCAGCGAGACGGCCGCCGCCTCGTGCAGCACCAGCGCGAGGCCGGCGGCGGCGAGCCGGTCGCGCACGGAGGCGGTGCGGGCGGGCTCGGCGACGGCGGGCCAGCGGGCCCGGCGGGACTGCTTCGCCGCCTCGGCGGCGGTGGCCGCCCAGCGTGCCCTGGCGCGCGCGCCGCGCTCGCCCTCCCAGCGCACGACGCTGCGAGCCGCTGGCCAGGGCACGATCTCGTCCACGCCCGCCTCGGTGAGCATCTCGACGGCGAGCTCGCCGCGGTCCCCCTTGGCCAGGGCCTGGACCACGACGAGCCGGGGCGTGGGCTCGGGAACGTCCGTCCGGCCGAGCACCCGGCAGTCGAGCTCGTCGCGACGCGCCGCGGCGACCTCGCAACGCAGCAGCGAACCGGCGCCGTTGGTGACGTCGAGCCGCTCCCCGACCCTGAGGCGCCGGACCGTCGCCGCGTGCCGCCCCTCCGGTCCGTCAAGCGTGAACGCGTCGTCGGCGGGCAGCGGCGCCAGGTGGAAGACCGGGGTGGTCGTCAAGTCTTGCGGCGGCCGCCGCGGCGGCGGTTGAACAGGCCGGTGGGGGTCGTTGCGGTGCTGACGACGGTCGGCTGCTCCTCGGCGCGCAGCCGGGACAGCTCTCGCAGCAGCCGCTCCTGCTCCGCGTCGAGCTTGACCGGCGTCTCGACCAGGACGTGGACGTGCAGGTGGCCGCGGCCGACACCGCGCAGGTGCGGCACGCCCCGCCCGGACAGCCGGATCGCCTCGCCGGGCTGGGTACCCGGCTTGAAGGTGATCGTCTCGGCCCCGTCGAGCGTCTCGATCGTCGCCGACGTGCCCAGCGCCGCGGCGGTCATCGGCAGCCGCAGCTCGCAGTGCAGGTCGTCGCCCTCCCGGGTGAAGACCGGGTGCGCCCGCTCCGAGACCTCGACGTAGAGGTCACCCGCCGGGCCGCCACCAGGGCCGACCTCGCCCTCGCCGGACAGCCGGATGCRCATGCCGTCGCCGATGCCGGCCGGGATCTTGACGGTGAGGGTGCGGCGCTTGCGCACCCGCCCGTCGCCGGCGCACTCGCGGCAGGGGTGCTCGATGACGGTGCCCGTACCCGAGCAGCGGGTGCACGGCCGCGAGGTGACCATCTGCCCGAGGAACGAGCGGGTGACCTGCTGGATCTCACCTCGACCGCCACAGGTCTGGCAGGTGGTCGGCGCGGTGCCGGGGGCGGCGCCGGAACCGGTGCAGATCTCGCAGACGACCGCGGTGTCGACCATGATGTCGCGGTTGGTCCCGAACGCGGTCTCGGCGAGGTCGAGCTCGATCCGCAGCAGCGCGTCGTTGCCGCGGCGGACCCTGGAGCGCGGCCCGCGGCTGGCGCCGCCGCCGAAGAAGGCGTCCATGATGTCGCCGAGGCCGCCGAACCCCGGGCCGAACGGTGAGCCGGCGCCGCCGCCACCGCCCGGGGCCAGCGGGTCGCCGCCGAGGTCGACGATCTGGCGCTTCTCCGGGTCGGAGAGCACCTCGTACGCGGCGGTCACGGTCTTGAACCGCTGCTGCGCCTCCGGGTCCGGGTTGATGTCGGGGTGGAGCTCCCGGGCGAGCTTGCGGTACGCCCGCTTGATCTCGTCCCCGGTCGCCTCACGGGAGACACCCAGAACCGCGTAGTAGTCCACTGCCATTTAGAAGCCCACCGCTAGAAGTCACGACCCCTTACTGATCCTGGAGACAACGGCCGTCGGGCGTGCAGTCGAAGATCATTTCGTGCGCCCTTCGGCTCTCGGTCGGCACCGCTGCCGCCGGGCGCGCAAGCAACGATCATTTTTGCACGCCCCTTGGCCTCAGTCGGCGCCCAGGAGTTCACCCACGTAGTTGGCCACGGCCCAGACCGCGGACATCGTTCCCGGGTAGTCCATCCGCATCGGACCGACCACTCCCATGCCACCGAGCGCCGCCGCCCCCCGGCCGTAGCCGGTCGCGACGACGGCGGTGGATCGCAGCGCGTCGACGTCGGTTTCGCGGCCGATGCGTACCGTAACGGTACCTGGCTCGCGAGCCCAGCCGATCAGCTTGAGCAGGACGACCTGCTCCTCGAGCGCCTCGAGGATCGCCCGCAGCGAGTCGGAGAAGTCCAGCGCCGAACGGGTCAGGTTCGCCGTGCCCGCGAGCGCGATCCGCTCCTCGTGCCGTTCGACCAGCGTCTCGATGAGGACGGTCGCCAGCGCCGTGAGCTGGGTGCGCAGCCCGGGGCCCGCCTCGTCCGGCAGGACGGCAGCGGCCTCGGCGGCGTCGGCGAGCCGCCGCCCGCCGAGCGCGCGGTTGAGCACGTTGCGCAGCTCGGCGACCGTGTCCTCGTCGAGCGGCTCGGCGACGTCGACGACCCGCTGCTCCACCCGGGCCGCGTCGGTGATCAGGACGATCAGCAGCCGCCCGGGGCTGATCTGGACGACCTCGATGTGGCGCACCCTGCTGGTCGTCAGCGACGGGTACTGCACGACGGCGACCTGGCGGGTCAGCTGGGCGAGCAGCCGGACCGAGCGGCGCACCACGTCGTCGAGGTCGACAGCGCCCTCGAGGAAGTTCTGGATGGCGCGGCGCTCCGCCCGTGACAGCGGCCGGACGCCGGAGAGCCGGTCGACGAACAGCCGGTAGCCCTTGTCCGTCGGGATGCGGCCCGCGCTGGTGTGCGGCTGGGTGATGTAGCCGTCCTCCTCGAGGGCGGCCATGTCGTTGCGAACGGTGGCCGGCGAGACCCCGAGCGCGTGCCGCTCGGCGAGCGCCTTCGAGCCGACCGGCTCGTTGCTGAGCACGAAATCCTCGACAATCGCCCGCAGCACTTCCAGGCGGCGTTCCTCGAGCACGTCGCGCACCCCCTCGGTGACCACCGGACCGGACACCACATACCCGGGGAGGTCCGCCGGGCCACGACGGCCCTGGCCTCCCGCGCCGCCGTGGCGGCCGGAGCGCGGGATCATCTGCGCGCCTCCTCCGCCGTCGAGCCATCGCCGGCGATCCGGCAGGAACCCCGGGTGACCGCGCCCGCGCGCACCCTGGTCATCCGCGCCGTCGTTGTTCGCATAGTCCATGGTGCGCATGTCGGGCCCGACGAGTTGCCAGATCGATCCCATCTGGCACTCCGTCGTCGCGAGTGCCAAGTCTAACGCGCACCGGCCTCTCGGGCGCTGGAGCGCCAGTCAGAGCTAGGGCAGGAGGGCGCGGACGACCGTGTCGGTCAGCAACCGGCCCTGCCGGGTCAGCCTGATCCGGCCGGCGGCGAGGCCCGCAGGGTCGACCAGGCCGGAGGCGACCAGCTCGTCGACGGCGGCGAGCCCGCCGGGTGTGAGCTCCTCGACCGGCAGGCCCTCGGCGAGGCGCACCCCGAGCATCACCCGCTCGACGCGCCGGTCGCCGGAGGAGACGGTCTCCCTGGCCTCGGCGGGGCTGCGGCCCGCGCGCAGGCGCTGGGTGTACTCGGTCGGGTGGCGGACATTCCACCAGCGCACCCCGCCGGCGTGGCTGTGCGCCCCGGGGCCGATCCCCCACCAGGTCGCGCCGCGCCAGTAGCCCAGGTTGTGCCGGCACCAGGCGTCCGGCCCGCTGGCCCAGTTGCTGACCTCGTAGGCGGTGAGGCCGGCGGCCCCGAGGATCTCGTCCGCCTGGATGTAGCGGTCGGCGAGCAGGTCGTCGTCGGGCTCGAGCAGCTCGCCCCGGCGGACGCGGCGGGCGAGCTTCGTGCCCTCCTCGACGGTGAGCGCGTAGGCGCTGACGTGGTCGGGGGCGAGCTCGACGGCGGCGGCGAGGCTCGCCGCCCAGTCCCGCTCGGACTCCCCCGGGGCGCCGTAGATCAGATCGATGCTGACCTGGTCGAAGCCGGCCTTGCGCGCCCAGTCGACGACGTCAGGGAGCCGGCCGGGGGTGTGCCGGCGGTCGAGGGTGGCGAGCACGTGCGGCCGGGCGCTCTGCATCCCGAACGAGACCCGGGTGAAGCCCCCGGCGCGCAGCTGCTCCAGCGCGGCCGCGTCGACCGACTCCGGGTTGGCCTCGGTCGTGACCTCGGCGCCGGGCCGCAGGCCGAACGTGTCGTCGACGGCGCCGAGCAGGGCCGCGAGGTCCGCCGGGGGCAGCAGGGTCGGGGTCCCGCCGCCGAAGAACACCGTGTCCACCGCCGGCGCACCGGCGCCGAGCACCTCGGCGGCCAGCCGGATCTCGGCGGTCGCGGTGGTGGCGAAGGTGGCCGCGCTCGCGCCGCCGCCGAGCTCGGCGGCGGTGTAGGTGTTGAAGTCGCAGTAACCACAGCGGGCCGCGCAGTACGGCACGTGGATGTAGATCCCGAACGCGTGCCGAGGGAGCTCGGCGAGCGCCGCGGCCGGCAGCGTGCCGTCGGCCGGTGGGGACTGGCCCTCGGGTGGCTTGGCGGACATGTCCTCCAGTGTGCGCCGACCCGCGGTGTCCCCGGCTGTACCTATCCGCCAAATACGCGCGGTTCCTGTAGGTTCCGCGTGGTCTTACCGCCTGGCCAGGTGGGCCCGGGGCCCGCCAGCCGCCGTCAGATGTTTATCAACGGTTGACGGGTGTTGCAGCCATGATGTGCGTGTCGTCGTGGCTTTGTCGCGATCCGTGCGGAAGGATCGGACATATGGACGAAGACGTCATGGATCTCCTCTTTGAGGCAGATCTGCTGGAGCAGGGCCTGGCGCTGCTGCCGCCGCGGACCAYCGAGTACCGCACCGGCACCGTCACGTACCCCCGGGCCGAGGAGCCGGCCACCCAGCCCATCCCGCTCCCGTTGGCACCGCCCCCCTCGTTCGCGTCCCCGGCGGTGGAGTTCTAGCTCCTGGGAGTTCTAGCTCCTGCCCGACCCCGATCGCGGCACCCGTGAGCCGATCGCGGCACCCGCGGGCCGACGCCCACCGCACGACAAAAGCCGGGACGCGGCCGCGTCCCGGCTTTTCGCGCCAGCCTCCGGTCTGGACCGGCTAGTGAAGCCGGTTCAGGAGCTGGTGAGGTTCAGGAGCTGGTGAGGCTGGCGTGCTGCTTGGCCATGGCCGACTTGCGGTTGGCGGCCTGGTTGGCGTGGATGACGCCCTTGCTGACGGCCTTGTCGAGCTTGCGAGAGGCGATCTGCAGCGACGTGGTGGCGGTCTCGACGTCACCGGCGTCGGCGGCCTCACGGAAGCGGCGCACCACGGTCTTCAGCTCGGACTTCACGGCCTTGTTGCGCAGCCGGGCCTGCTCGTTGGTACGAATACGCTTGATCTGCGACTTGATGTTGGCCACGCGGGGAAACCTCGTCGTCGAGTTGGGAGTAGCTCTTCGGTCTGGGTGCCGCGTCCAGGGTCTCACGCGGCGCGCGGTAGGACCCGATGCAGCGCAGTCAACCCTACAGCACCCATGACCTACGGTTACGCCGGGCCGACGCCGCCAGGACCGCCGGTCCGCTGTCCGGGGCCGCGCCGGGCCGCGGCGCGGCCGCCACATGGTGTCGCCGGCCACGCCACGGGTGCCGCGCGGTCCAGCCTCGCCCAGGATCCTGGCACGATGGAGGGGAGCCCGCGTCCGCGCGGGCGGACCACCGTCCGGCGCCGCCGGCCGGCGGGGCGGGGCCGTGGGCCGGACCCGCCTGCCCGAACCGTCGGCGTGCCCATCCAGAAACGAGACCTGCCCGCGTGTCCTCAGCCCCGCAGGCGCCCGGTGTCGACCAGGCGTTGATCCGCAACTTCTGCATCATCGCGCACATCGACCACGGCAAGTCGACCCTCGCCGACCGCATGCTCGGCGTGACCGGCGTGGTCGAGGCGCGCAACATGCGCGCCCAGTACCTCGACCGGATGGACATCGAGCGCGAGCGCGGAATCACGATCAAGGCCCAGAACGTCCGCCTCCCCTGGAAGGCCGACGACGGCAGGGACTACATCCTGCATCTGATCGACACCCCCGGGCACGTCGACTTCACCTACGAGGTCAGCCGGTCGCTCGCCGCCTGCGAGGGCGCCGTCCTGCTGGTCGACGCGGCCCAGGGCATCGAGGCGCAGACGCTGGCGAACCTGTACCTGGCGATCGAGAACGACCTGACGATCATCCCCGTCCTCAACAAGATCGACCTGCCGGCGGCGCAGCCGGAGAAGTACGCCGAGGAGATCGCGAACATCATCGGCTGCGAGCCGAGCGACGTGCTGCGGGTCTCCGGCAAGACGGGCGTGGGCGTCCCCGAGTTGCTCAACGAGGTCGTACGGCGAGTCCCCCCGCCGTCGGGCGACCCGAACGCCCCGGCCCGCGCGATGATCTTCGACAGCGTCTACGACATCTACCGCGGCGTCATCACCTACGTCCGGGTGGTCGACGGCTCGATCACCACCCGCGACCGCTGCCTGATGATGTCCACCGGCACGGCCCACGAGACCCTCGAGGTCGGCGTCATCTCGCCGGAGCCGGTGGTCACCGGGTCGCTGTCGGCCGGCGAGGTCGGCTACGTCATCCCCGGCGTCAAGGACGTCCGGCAGGCCAGGGTCGGCGACACGATCACCTCGGCCCGCCGCCCCGCGACCGAGATGCTCGGCGGCTACCGCGACCCGCTGCCCATGGTCTACTCGGGCCTCTACCCGATCGACGGCAGCGAGTACCCAGCGCTGCGCGAGGCGCTGGACAAGCTGCAGCTCAACGACGCGGCCCTCACCTATGAGCCGGAGACGTCGGCGGCGCTCGGTTTCGGCTTCCGCTGCGGCTTCCTCGGCCTGCTGCACCTGGAGATCGTCCGAGAGCGGCTGGAGCGCGAGTTCGGCCTGACGCTCATCTCCACCGCGCCGAACGTCGTCTACCGGGTGGTGATGGAGGACGGCACCGARCACACCGTGACCAACCCGAGCGACTGGCCGACCGGCAAGATCGCTGAGGTGCACGAGCCGGTGGTGGACGCGATGGTGCTGCTGCCGACGGACTTCGTCGGTGCGGTGATGGAACTGTGCCAGTCGCGGCGCGGGGTGCTCAAGGGTATGGACTACCTGGCGGCCGACCGGGTCGAGCTGAAGTACACGATGCCGCTCGGCGAGATCATCTTCGACTTCTTCGACGCGCTGAAGTCGCGGACCCGCGGTTACGCGAGCTTGGACTACGACCCCGCCGGCGAGTCGATGTCCGACCTGGTGAAGGTCGATATCCTGCTGCAGGGCGAGACCGTCGACGCCTTCTCTGCGATCGTGCACAAGGACAAGGCCTATGCCTATGGCGTCTCGATGACCGGCAAGCTGCGCGAGCTGATCCCGCGTCAGCAGTTCGAGGTGCCGATCCAGGCCGCCATCGGCAGCCGGATCATCGCCAGGGAGAACATCCGCGCGATTCGCAAGGACGTGCTCGCCAAGTGCTACGGCGGTGACATCACCCGTAAGCGCAAGCTGCTGGAGAAGCAGAAGGAGGGCAAGAAGCGGATGAAGACCATCGGCCGGGTCGAGGTCCCGCAGGAGGCTTTCATCGCCGCTCTCTCGAACGACGCCTCCAAGAGCAAMCGCTCCGGCTGACCCCCACCTCCCCCACCGCTTGCGCCTCTCCCACCGATTGGCAGGTGCGGCGTTCCTCGAAGGCGGTGCGCAACGTTCGGCTGAGTGTGGCGGGTGGTGGTGGCCGCCCCCAGCCTCAGGGCTTGGCGTGGCGTTGGAGCTGAGCGGCGGCCAGACCAACGATCATCGGCTCCGGCTGGAGCGATGCCCGAGTCTTGACCGACACCGGTGTCGAGGCAGTCGACATTGGGGTCAGGACCGTCGTCCCGATCCCAATGTGACCTGCCTCGACGAGGCGGTCCTCGGCCGGTGAGGAAAGGGCGCGCGGAGGTCAGGGGCGAGTGATCCGGTCGAGGGTCTCGAGGTAGGCGACGGCGATCACGACGGCGAGTGGCAGGGCGAGCAGGACCCAGGCGCTGGTCAGGTCGGAGAGCGCGATCACGACGGTCAGGACCGCCGTCACCGTGAACAGCAGGCCGCGCATCCAGCCGGCGGGCAGGATCCGGAAGCCGAACCCGGTCTGCTCCCGCCCCGCCTCGCCGTCCCCAGCCAGGGGGATGTCGCTCGGACCGGGACCGTTCGGACCGGCACCGCTTGGACCGGGACCGCTTGGACCGGGACCGCTTGGACCGGGACCGCTCGGACCGGCACCGCTCGGACCGGCACCGCTCGGACCGGCACCGCTCGGACCGGCACCGCTCGGACCGGCACCGCTCGGACCGGCACCGCTCGCGCCCGCGCCGCCCGGCCGACCGGCGGCGGCCGGGCGACCGGCGACAGGGGCCTGGTGACCGGCCTCCTGGCCTGGCCCGGGGCGGCCGGCCTCGTGGCGGCCGGTCATCGGGCGCCCGCGCCCGCACGGGCGTTGCGTCCGCGCGCGTCGACGACCGTGCGAACGAGGGTCTCCAGCGCGTAGGCGGAGTCGGCGGCGCCGCCCTTGACGCCGGCGTCGGCCGCGGCGGCGGCGCGCAGGGCACGAGCGAGTCCCTCGTCCGACCAGGAACGGGCCGAACGCTGGGCACGCTCGACCTTCCAGTCCGGCATGCCGAGCGCACGGGCGAGGTCGAACTTGGAGCCGCCGCCGGCGCCGGCGACCCTGGCGAGGTCACGCAGCCCGCCGGTGACCGCGCTGCTGATGAGCACCGTCGCCGTCCCTGTCTCGAGTGCCTGGCGCAGTAGGGTGAGCGCGCCGGCCAGGTCGCCGGCGATGGCCGCGTCGGCGACGGCGAAGCCGCTGGCCTCGGCGCGGCCGCGGTGGAAGCGGTGGACGGCGGCCTCGTCGATCGGGCCGTCGGTGTCGGCGACCAGTTGCTCGCAGACCGCCGCGATCTCGCGCAGGTCGCTGCCGACCGCGTCGAGCAGGGTGGTGGCCGCGGCATCGGCGATCTTCCCGCCGGCCCGGCGCACCTCCGCGACGACGAAGTCGTGTCGCTCCCGGGGCCGAGTGATCTTCGAGATCGCGATCATCCGGGCGCCGGCGGCCTTCATCGCGTCGACGATCTTGCGGTTGCGGACCGCGCCGTTGTGGACGACGACGAGCACGACGTCGTCCATCGGATGCGCGATGTAGGTGATCAGCGCGTCGCGCAGTTCGTCGGTGAGCTCCTGGGCGGCGCGGACGACGACGGCACGCAGGCCGCCGAACAGCGACGACGCACCGAGGTCTACGACGTCGGACTCGGTGAACTCGCCCGCCGCCCGGTCGACCACCTCCAGCTCCGGGTCGGTGGCGCGGGCCGCGGCGAGCGTCTCGCGCACGGCCCTGGCGACCAGCAGTTCCTCGTCTCCCTGAACGAGGACGAGCGGTGGGACCGGCGAAGGCGGCACGGCACCGAGCATGGCACAGCCTCGCCCGTCCGGCCGATCACGCCCACCGCGCGCCGGCCTTTCGGTCCACGGCGCCGACGGCACCCCGGCCGGTGCGGCGAGCGGGCATGCGACGGCGATGTAACCCACACGCCCAGGGCGGCCCGCACCCCAAGGCGGCCCGCTCGCCCAAGGCAACCCGGTCCCCCAAGCCGGCCCGCGCACCGAGGCAAGAGGTAACAAGAGGCAACAGGTGCGCCCGGGCGCGCTCAGCCGGCACGGCGGTGACGGCGCACGACCAGCGCGGGGGTGCCGGCGGAGGCCGCGACGACGGCGGCGGGGCCGTCGGTGTCGGTGCGGGCGTAGGGGATCCCAGCGGCTGTGAGCGCGGCGAGCGTGGCCGGCGCCGGGTGGCCGTACTGGTTGTCGGCGCCGACGCTGATCAGCGCTACCTGGGCGCCGGAGGCGCCGAGCAGGCCCGCTTCCTGGCTCGCGGAGCCGTGGTGGGCGACCTTGAGGACGTCAAGGTGGGGCGYGGCGGCGGCGACCGCCCCGGCGCTCAGCAGCTGGCGCTGCTCGGCGTGCTCCGCGTCGCCGGCGAGCAGGATCGTCAGGCCGCCGGTATGGGCGACGCTTACCAGGCTGTTGTTGTTCGGGTCGCTGTCGGTGCCGCGCAGGGGGCGTACCGGCCCGATCACCTGGATGGTCACCGGCCCGACCTCACGGCTGTCGCCGGCGCCGGCCTGGACGATCGGCACGCCCGCCGCGTCCGTCTCGGCCCGCAGCGCCGCCCACCGGTCGGTCGGTTCGTGCAACGGCCCGGTGAGGACCTCGCCGACCGGTAGGTGTCCGAGCACGGCCGAGAGCCCGTCGACGTGGTCGGCGTGCAGGTGGCTGAGTAGCACGACGGGCAGCCGGCGGATCCCCAGGTCGTCGAGGCAGGCGGCGAGCGCGGCGGGATCCGGCCCGGCGTCGACCAGCACTCCGGCGCCCGGCCCGGCGGCGAGCACGAGGGCGTCTCCCTGACCGACGTCACAGGCGACGAGCAGCCAGCCGGGTGGCGGCCAGCCGGCGAGCCGGCCGACGAGGACGCACCGGGCGAGCAGCAACCCGGCCGCCGCGGCGGCGCACGCCTGGCGCGCTCGCGGCCGACGCAGGGCCCCGAGCGCCGCGGGCAGCGCCGCCAGCGCCGCGAGGGCTCCGAGCGGGCCACCCGGCCAGCTCAGGGTCGCGGCGGGCACATCCGCCGCCGCCCGCGCGACCAGGACGAGCCACCGGCACGGCCAACCGGCGAGCCAGGCTGCCAGCCGGGCCAGCTCGCCGCTGACGGGCCCCACGGCCAGCGCGACGACGCCGAGCACCGTCACCGGCGCGACCGCGACCGCCGCCGCGACGTTCGCCGGGATCGCCACCAGGCTGACCCCGCCACTGATCCAGGCGATCACTGGCGTGCAGGCCAGCTGCGCGGCCGCCGCCACGGCCGCGCCGTCCGCGAGCCAGCGCAGCCGGGCCGGCAGCCGCCGGGCGAGCCGGTCACGCCAGCCGGGCGCGACGATGACGATGCCGGCGGTGGCCAGTACCGACAGCGCGAAGCCGGCCGAGAGCGACAGGCTCGGGTAGGCCAGCACCAGGACGGCGACCGTGGCCGCCAGCGCGGGCAGTACCGCGGCGCGCCGCCCGGTGCCGGTCGCGACCGCTCCGAGCAGGCCCATCGCGCCGGCCCGCAGCACGCTCGCGGACGGCCTGGCGACGACGACGAACCCGACGATCGTCGCGGCGGCCCACAGCGCCCTGGACCGCACGCCGACGCGGGTACGCCGCAGCGCCGCCAGCACCGCGCCGGTGATGATCACAACGTTTCCGCCGCTGACCGCGGTGAGATGCGTGAGCCCGGCGGCGCGGAAGTCGGCGCGCAGGCCCGGGTCCAGCTCGCTGACGTCGCCGTCTACCAGCCCTGGGAACAGGCCACGGACCGGCTGTGGCAGGACGGTGGCGGCGGCGCGCAGGTCGGCGCGCAGTCGGCCGGCGACCCGTTGGTACCAGACCGGCCCCGCCACGAGCCTCGACGGCCCGTGGACGAACAGCACGGCGCCGATCTCGCCGCCTGGCTCTGGCGGCTCGAGCCGAGCGTCCACGGCCACCCTGGTGCTCGGCAGCAGTCCCCGCCAGCCGTCCCCCGGCGCCAGGACCAGGACCGGCACGTCCAGCCGTGCGACCAGGCCACCTGGCGCCGCGCGGGCGCCGACGGCGGGGGCGCTGGAGGCCGTGCCGGCCCGGACGCCCGCACCGGCGCTGGCCGCCGTCGCGCCCGGTCCGGCGGCGCGCTGGCTGGTGGCCAGCAGGACGAGCCGCGCGGGGACGGCGACGTTGCCGCGCTCGCCGGCCACGCCCGCGGGACCGCCTCCGATGGGGTGCGGGTCATCGGAGACGACGAGCTCGACACCGACTGTCGCCCGCGCGGCGGCGAGCTGGGCGAGCACCCCGGACCGGCTGTCCTGGCCGCCTACCCCGGCCACGAAGATCCCCACGGCAAGCCCCGCCACCACGGCCACGGCCACGGCCCGCCATCCCCGGTGAGCCGACCCGGGCCGGCCCCGCTCCACGAGCAGCAGCACCCCTCCGACCAGTGGCGCGATCCCGCCGACCACCGCCGCCGCCACCAGCGCCGCGGCTGGCGGAGCCCACCGGCTCGCGAGCGCCGCGCCGCCCCACACCGCCACGGCCGGCACCGCGAGCCGCAGGTCGAGCGGCGGCCGCGCCGCGTCGTCCCGACTGCCGCCTCCCGCCGCGGGCTCTCGATCGGGTGCTCCCTGACCGGGCGGCGCCTGGGCCGCCGGGTCCCGGTTGGGCCGCCGGCTCACAGCGCGATCAACGGGAGCAGCTCGGCCAGCCGCCGGTCCCCGACGCCGGGGACCTCGGCGAGCTGTTCCGGGGAGGCGAAGGGACCGTTCTCGTCCCGATACCGCACGATCCGCTCGGCGAGCACCGGGCCGATGCCGGGCAACGTGTCGAGCTGCTCGGCCGTCGCCGTGTTCAGGTGGACCGGCCCCGCCGCCGTCCCCGCTCCCCCGCCGGACCCGCCGCCGGCGTCGCCGGTCCCCGCCTCTGCCGCCGGCCCGGCGGGCGCGGGACCCGGCTTGCCGTCGACGAGGATCTGCTCGCCGTCGACGAGCTGGCGGGCGAGCGCGAGGCCGGTGGTGTCGGTGCCCGGCAGCACTCCCCCGGCGCGTTCGATCGCGTCGACGACCCGTGCTCCGGCCGGCAGGCGTACCACCCCGGGCTCGCGGACCAGCCCGGCGACGTCGACGACCACCTCGGCGGCCGGGCTGGGGCTTTGGCTCATGCCGCCGGGCACGCTCGCCTCGGTGGACGGCGGGTCGGCCCGCGTGGTGCCGCCCGTGGACGCGCCGGTCCCCGCCGTCACGCGCGCCGTCGCGCCGCTAGCCGCCGTGTCGATCCGGACCGGCCGTCCATGCCAGGCGAAGAAGGCGGCGACTGCCGCCGCCGCGAGGGCGACGAGCGCGAGCACCAGCGCGCCGCGCGCCGCCGGGTCCCACACGGCGCCCCGCAGCACCGCTGGCAGCCGAGCGCCCAGCTCGGCCCCCCGCCGGCGCCGCGGCGGCTGCGGCTCCAGCTCCGAGTCCGGCTCGAACGGGATGCCGCCGTCCAGCGCGTTCAGGCCGGCGCCGCCGAGCCCGCCGGTCAGGTCCCCGTCCGCCTCCGCCGACTCCCAGCCCGCCTGGCCGCCGCCCGTCCAGTCATGATCATCCTCCGGGCCGAACCCAGGTCCCGCGCCCGTCCCCCAGGCCGTCGGGCGCCGGCCGAGCAGGGCGTCGATGTCAGGCGGAACCACCCGCCCAGGGACGGATCGGCCGGGCAGCGTCCGGTCCGCCGGGTTGTCGATCGGGTTGTCGATCAGGCCACGCGCGCGGTCAATCGCCGCGGCGCGACCGGCAAGGTCAGGGCGGTCGAGATGCTGATCGGTCATGGGCCCGGACCGTAGGCCGGCGCGGCGCCACCGTGGGCCGGGCGGCGAGCGGCTGTGGACAGTGACGCCCCCGTCCACAGGTCCGTCGTTCCAGGCCAGAGCCTCGCTGGCGCGGGGAGGGTGGACGGGACGAGCGATCCACCGTCCAACGCGGAGCGGGAGCGGGAATACGCAGGCCACTCGCTATAGTTGCGAAGGCAACGATCGGTGGTAGCCAGCGCCGGTCGACGCCTCCACCGCCACCGGCGGCGGTGGAGATCCGCGCTATTGGGAGGACCAGATGTCCGAAGCCACTGTCACCACGACCGAGCTGTCCGCGCTGACCGGCACCTGGACCATCGACGCCGCGCACTCGCGCATCGGTTTCTCGGCCAAGCACGCGATGGTCACGACCGTACGTGGCTACTTCAACGAGTTCGAGGGCACCCTCGAGCTGGACGGCTCCGCCCCGGTCAAGTCGGCCGCCAACGTGACGATCCAGACGGCCAGCTTCGACACCGGCGTCCCGGACCGTGACGGCCACGTCCGCTCGGCCGACTTCCTCGACGTCGAGAACTTCCCAACGCTCACCTTCGTCAGCACCGGCGTCAGCCAGGACGGCGACGAATACACGATGGCTGGCGACCTGACCATCAAGGGCGTCACCAAGCCGGTCGAGCTCGCGATAGAGCTCGAGGGCAGCTCGCAGGACCCGTTCGGCAACACGCGCGCCGGCTTCACGGGCACCACCACCATCAGCCGCAAGGACTTCGGCCTGACCTGGAACGCCGTCCTGGAGACCGGCGGCGTCCTCGTCAGCGACAAGGTCAAGATCCAGCTCGACATCTCCGCCATCAAGCAGGCCTGACCCAACCCGGCGGGCCCACGATCCACCACCCGCTACTGGCCCGCGCCCGCGGCACCGGCGACCACACCCTCACCGCCGGGTCATGGTCTGGTGGCTTCCTCCGCCCTGCGCGGCGTGGAGGAACCCACCAGACCATGGGTGCGGGCCAGGCGGGCGCCGGGCCGCGCGCACTAGGGCCGCGAAGCCGACCTCCGCACAGTCAGCGACCTCCGGCGCCGGCGCCGCGACCGGCTCCGACCGTCATCGGCCCCAAGGCCCGCGCCTTGCGCCGCTCCGCGAGCGGGCCTCACCAGCCCGTCGCTACACGCACGCCACCCGGTCACTGCGCCGGGTTGGCACGGCCTCTCCCTGCACCGCGCTGGTGCACTGCGTAAAGATGATCAGAACACCGGTGTCCGCGACAACCAGGACGCTCTGATTGTGTCCGGTATAGGTGACCTTCGTCCTGCCCGGCTCAACGGACTGCTGGAAGTACGTATAACCGGCAGTGGGCAGTGCCTGCCGGTAATACGCCACAGCGCCCGCCGGAGTAACACCCTTGAGGACGACTGTCGCGTCGGTACGTTTGTTGACGGAGAGAACCCAAGTCGCTCCCTCGGGGAACGGGAAGCTCTCAGGAATGATCGTTCCAGTCAGCGACTCCGCGCTGGCCGATGCCGACGCCGCCACAGTCCCCGGCGCGCCGCTTGCGCCAAGATCCGTGTGCAGATTGTTGAACATGTCGGGAAGCGGCTCGGTGCGCACCGCGCTAGGCGGGTCGGTAGGCGCGACCGAGGTGGCCTCGCCCGACGCGGCCGACGTCTCGTCACCGGTCCCGCCGCAGGCTGCGACCAGGAACACCAGCCCCAAGCCGATACCCACGGTCAAAAGCCGGAATTTCGGCCTCCCAGCCCCCATCAAATCCCCCGCCCGGTCGCGCGGTAATCGCGCGCCTCGTTTACCGTTCAGATTCCTTCATTTACCCGACCATGCTGGCCCGAAATTCCATCCATGCCGCCGACCCGAACATGACGCAGACGGACGATTCCGGCGACTCTACGTGTCCCGGGCAGCAAGCCCGTTTCCCGATCATTGGATTAAATCATCACGTTCTTTACGGGGCGGCACTGGGGCCGGGGCCGCGCCATGGTCRCCCGCCGCACCCCGAGGTGCAGGATGATCAGAAAGACCTCCGTGGACGTCATGTCTTATCCGGTACGGAGGCGGGCGCCGGATCGGAATCGGGCCGGCGTCCAGGGCAGTTCGGCGGCACAGATCGAGGACTGAGCCCAAAGCACTGAGCCAGATCCGCTGAGTGCGGGCCGTATGGCACCGCCGGTCCACAAGCGGCCCGACCCGCCGCGACCCGACGCCGCGTCCAGCACCCCTCGCGGTACCCCGCGACGCCCACGCCGTCTCCACACCAGACATCACCGCTGCCATCACCACCTGCGACCAAACCGTTTCGGTACACCGCCGGCCGGGGCACGCTGTGGTGGTGGGCTGTACGCGGCGTCAGCCGGCGGCTGACCGAACGGATCTAGGGGCATGAGGCCCGGCCAGCGCGTGTCGCCAGCGGCGGCGGCATCGGCGCACCTTCCGGGGACGGCACCGCCGGAACTGCCTCATGAGGCTCATGGGACGGTGCCACTCCACGACCCGCGGTCACTCCAGGAGCCGGAGCTGCTCCACGAGACGGAACGCACCCGGGTTACCCGCCTGGTGTCCGGATCCGGCGGAGTGATCCGCAAGGAGCCGCTGGGGCCCGGAGCATCGCACCGGCTACATCGGGAGCGCTCGACCCTCGCGACGCTGTCCGGGCTCGAGGGGATCGCGCAACTGGCGGAGGGCGCGCCGTCGGCGCCTGGGTCGCTCCTGCTGGTCGACGTGGGCGGCGTCGCGCTGTCCGAGCTCCCGACGCCGCTGGACCCGGCCGAGCTCATCGCCCTCGCCGTGCGGCTCGCCCGCGCGGTCGCGGGCATGCACGGCCGCGGGGTGGTGCATCGGGACATCAACCCGGCGAACGTCATCGTCGCCGGCGACGTCCCGTATCTGATCGACTTCGGGCTCGCGACGACCGCTGCGGCGACGAAGCCGTCCCTCGCCCGGTTCGACGACATCGTGGGGACGTTGCCCTACCTGGCTCCGGAGCTGACCGGCCGGACCGGCCGGCCGGTCGACGCGCGGACCGACCTCTACGCCCTTGGCGCCACCCTGTACGAGCTAGCGACCGGAGGGCCGCCGTTCGGCGTGGGTGACCCCGTCCGGATCCTGCACGACCTGCTCACCCGGGCGCCACCACCGCCGACCACGGTGAACCCCGCGGTGCCGCCCGGGTTCTGCACGATCGTCATGCATCTGCTCGAAAAGGATCCCGACGACCGCTACCAGAGTGCCGACGCCCTTCTGCACGATCTCGATCGCCTGCGGCGCGGCCACCCCGTGACCCGCCCAGGCGAGCGGGACCTCGCCGCCCGGCCGCTGGTGCCCTCCCGGCTCGCGGGCCGCGACCAGGAGATCGCCGACCTGCGCGCCGTGTTCGACGATGCGCTGGCCGGTCGCTGCAGCGGGCTCGCGATCTCGGGCCCACCGGGAGTGGGCAAGACGTCCCTGGTCGCGCAGCTTCGGCCGATCGTGGCCGCGCACGGCGGCTGGTTCGTCTCCGGCAAGTACGACGAGTACCGCCGCGACCAGGACTACGACGGGGTCCGGCAGGCGCTGCGGGCGGCCGGGCGGATGTTGCTGGCCGAGCCGGAGGAGTCCCTGGTCGAGGTCCGGGAACGGCTGGTACGCGGGCTGGGCCCCGGCGCGGGCCTGGCGGCCGCGGTCCTTCCGGAGGTGGGCACGCTGGTGGGCGTTCCGCCGGATCCCGGGGACCCGCTGACGGCGCCGACTCGGGCGAAACACGCCGTGATCGAGGTCCTGCGCGCCATCGCCTGCCGGCGTCGGCCGATGGTGTTCTTCGTCGACGACCTGCAGTGGGCCGCGCGGACCCCGTTGAGCATCGTCGACGCGGTCTTCAGCTGCGAGGCGACGATCGAGGGGCTGCTACTCGTCTGCGCCTACCGGGACGGTGAGGTAGACGCCACCCACCCCCTCACGCCGATGCTCGCCCGCTGGGGCGCCCAGCCCATCGGTCCGCGCCAGCTGCGGGTGGGTGACCTGCCGGAACGGGCACAGGCCGACCTGGTAGCCGACCTGCTGGGCCTGGACGCCGCGCCCGCCGCCGAGCTGGCCGGCTTGATCGCGCCCACCACCCGGGGCAATCCCTACGACACGTTGGAACTGCTCGCCGCGCTGCGCCACGACGGCCTGCTGGTCCTCGGCGACGACGGCTGGCGCTGGGACCGGGCCGCGGTGCACGCCCGGCTCGACCGGGTGGACGTCACCGGGCTGCTCGCCGCCCATGTGGCCGCGTTGCCGCCTGCGACCAGGGAGCTGCTGGCCGTGATGGCGTGCCTCGCCGGCCAGGTGGCGCTGGACCTGCTGTCGGCCGCGACCGGGCTCGCGGCGACGGAGGTCGAGCGGCGGCTCGCCCCCGCGCTCGCCGCCGGCCTGGCCAACCTCGCGCCGAGCGGCCAGCGCGCCGTGTCGTTCCATCACGACCGGGTGCGCGAGTCGGTCCTGACGGCCCTGTCCGAGCCGGATCGACGGGCCACCCGGCTACGGCTGGCGCGGTGCCTGGCCACCCGTCCGGAGTACGCCACCGCGGCGGCCCAGCAATACCTGCCGGTCGCCGACGACGTGCACGACTCCGACGAACGGCGGCGGATGGGCCGGTTCTTCCGGCGCGCCGCCGACGAGGCACGGCTCTTAGGTACCTACCCGCTGGTGGAGCGGTTCCTCACCGCCGCCGTACCCCTCGTCGACCCGGCGGACCTCGACGAGGTGATCGCGGTCCATACCGAGCGGCACGCCGCGCTGCACTGCCTCGGCCGGCTGGAGGAGGCGGACGAGGAGTTCGAGGTCATCGGCCGGCTGTGCGCCTGCCCGGCGCAGCGCACGGCCGCCGTCGTGACGCAGATCGTCAGCCTCACCAGCCGTAGCCGCGGCGCCGAGGCGATGCGGCTCGGCCTCGACCAGCTGCGCGGACTCGGCATCGCCGTGCCGGACCGCGACCGCCTCGACGAGGAGATCGACCGCGGCCTGGACGCGCTCGGCCGCTGGCTCGACACAACCGCGGACAAGAACTCCGACGAGTCCTCCCGCGACACCGCCGATGGGACCTCCGACGAGACCCCCGACGACCCCGTCGTCGACGACAACGACGGCGAGCCTGGTGCGCTGGGGCCGCTCGGACCCGCTGGGAGCGCGCGGCTCGGCGCCGCCCGGATCGTCAACCGGCTCATGCCGGCCGCGTTCTTCGACGACCAGCGGATGATGGCCTGGCTGACCGTCCAGACGCTGCAGCTGTGGGCCCGCGACGGCCCGGACCCGGACCTGCTCGGCCCAGCGAGCCACATCCCCTATGTGATCATCAACCGTCGGCGCGACTATGCGACCGCGTACCGCATGATGCGCCGGCTCCTGGCCGCCGCCGAGGCGGGCAGCCGTGACCTGCCCGGCTTCGAGCGCGAGATCTGGGAGGCGCGGTTCATCTACGTCGTCAGCACCGGCCACTGGTTCGACACCCTGGAGGAGAACGTCGCCGAGGCGCGGCGCGTGCTGGAGGGCCTGACCCAGATCAGCAACCTGCAGAACGCCTGCTGGACCCACTACGTGCTGCTGTTCAACCTGCTGGACTGCGCGCCCACGCTCACGGAGTTCGCCGCCGAGGTCGACGAGGCGATGGCGATCGCCACCCGTACCGGCAACCGCCACGCCGAGGAGACGTTCCGGTCCTGCGCGCAGCTCGTGCGTGTCCTCGCCGGCGAGGCGGCCGAGCCGGCACCCGGCGAGGCCACCCAGTTACGGCTGCTCGCCGCCAACCCGCACGCCGCGGCCCACCTGCACATCACCCGGGCGCTCGCCGCGGCTCTGCTGGGTCGCCCGGCGGACCTCGCCCGGCACACGGCGGCGGTGTTCCCGTACGCGCCGGCCATCGAGGCGAACTACACGATGGCGGTCACCCGGGTGCTGCACGCCCTGGTGCTGGCCGGGCAGGCGCGCGCCGCGGCCGAGCACGAGCGCGCCCGGCCGCTGGCCGAGCTGGACGAGCTGATCGCCTGGCTGTGCGCGCGCTCGGCCGACGCGCCGACCAACTTCCGCCACCTACTGCACCTGGCGGCGGCGGAGCGGGCCTGGGCGGTGGACGACTTCCGCGAGGCGGCGTATCTGTTCGACCTGGCGCTGCGCGAGTGCCCGCCGCGGACGCGGCCCTGGCACCGCGGGCTGATCCTGGAACGCACCGCGCGGTTCTACCTTGCTCATGGCATGGAGATCGCGGGCTCCGTGCTGCTCGCCGCCGCCCGCCGCCAGTACCGGGACTGGGGTGCGACCGCGAAGCTGAGACAGCTCGACTGGGCCCATCCGTCGCTGCCCGTCGGGACCGCCCCCGCGACGCGGCCGCCCCGGGAGCCCGCGAACCGCCGGTCCACGGTCACCGCCGGCGCGATCGACCTGCTCGGGATCGTCGCCGCCTCCCAGGCGCTCAGCTCGGAGACCAGCTTCGAGGGCCTGCGCCTGCGCCTGACGGCGATCCTGCTGGAGATGACCGGCGCGACCGGCGTGCGCGTCCTCGTGCTCGGCCAGGAGCGGCCCGGCTGGCTGGTGCCGGTCGGCGCCGGCGCCGTGATCTCGCTGCGCGCGGCTGGCCGGCGACGCCTGACGCCCTCCTCGGTCGTCCGCTACGTGGAACGCACCCGGGAACCGCTCGTCGTCGCCGACGCCACCCGGGACGACCGGTTCCACCGCGACCCGTATTTCGCCGGCCTGGACCGCTGCTCGCTGCTCGCCGTGCCCATCCTGATCCGCGGCGAGCTGCGGGCGATGCTGCTGTTGGAGAACCGGATGATCCGCGAGGCGTTCTCCGTCGAGCATCTCGAAGGGATCATGCTTATCGCCGGGCAGCTGACGGTCTCGCTCGACAACGCCCTGGTCTACGCGTCACTGGAGCAGAAGGTGGCCGAGCGGACCCAGCAGCTCGCCGAAGCCAACAAGCGCCTCGAACAGCTCTCGATCACCGACCCGCTGACGGGTCTCGCCAACCGGCGCCGTCTTGAGGACGTCCTCGGCTCCCACTGGGAACGCGCCACCGACCAGTCCGCGCCGCTCGCCGTCGCCATGATCGATATTGACCATTTCAAGCGCTACAACGACCGCTACGGTCACTCCGCCGGTGACCGGTGCCTCCAGCGGGTCGCCGCCTGCCTCACCGACACCATCGATGACACCCAGCTGGCCGCCCGCTACGGCGGTGAGGAGTTCGCCATCGTCATGCCGAACACCGATACCGGCGCCGCCGCCAGGCTCGCCTGCCGCCTCCGCGCCGCCATCATGGACCTCGCCGAGCCCAATCCGTCGGCGCGGGAGCAGGTCGTCACCGCGAGCATCGGCGTCGCGGCGGCCGTTCCCGGGACGGGAAACAGCCCGGCGGACCTCGTCGAGCGCGCCGACGCCGCCCTCTACCGCGCCAAGCGTGCCGGTCGCGACCGCGTCGAGGTGGCCGGCCCCGACAGGGCACCGCGCGTACCTCCTCACGGCACAGCCGGCCGACACCACTGACCAGCACTCCTGCCGGGCGCGGGGCCCGGCCGAGCAAGCCTCCGCGGACCGCGGCGCACAGATCAGGCGGTCACGCCGGCGGCCGCCGCCGCCGCGGCGATCACCGCGTTGCCCGGCCGTTCGGCCATCGCCTCGCGCAGCACGTTCGGCCATCCGCCGACGACGGCGCCGTTCACCATCATGCGGTGGACCTCCCACCAGTACGCCTCCGCGGTGCGCGCCTRCCATCCCGGCTGAAGCCCACGCCGCAGGCCCGCCCGCTCGACGACCGGCCCGGCCGACGCGGGGTCCGGGAACTCGTCGGCCAGCGTGCCGATGAGCTCGCGGTCCGACGGAGGCGGCCCAGCAGGCCGCGCTTGCGGGGGAACTCCGACTCCGACGTTCGCGGCGGCCTCGACCTGCGACGTGGCCGCCGAACCGCGTGGCGGGCCAGAGGTGCCGCGGTACCGGTCGACCACGGCAGCCAGCTGGCCATTGCCAGGGTTCATCGCGGCGGCCTCGGCCATCAGCCGCGCCAGCCAACCCTCGGCAAGCGCGACCTTGACCACGGCGAGCACGACGTCCCGCAGTGGAACGGACTCGGCCGCGTAGAGCTCCACCTGCCGGTCGATGCGGTCGAGCAGCTCCTCCAGCCGCGCCCGGGCGGGGAAGGCCGCGAGCAGCGCGGCACGCAACGCCTGGCGCTCCCCGCCACCCATCGCGGCGACCTGTGCCTCGTCCAGCCCTGTCACGGCCGCTTCCTCATCCCGTCACCGTCCATACCGCCCCCGCGGGCCCACGCCACTGAGTAACGCCACTGGGCCACGACCTGAGTCTGCCGTGCTCGGGGGCTGCCGGCGTGGGTGACATGCTGTTCGGTAGCGTGACAAGTCGTGTCGTTCGAGTCACTCAGGGCTGGAGGGACGGATGGCGGATGGGCTGTCGGCCGCGGAGGTGCGGGCGCTCGCCGAGCAGTTCTCGGACCCGCTCTCCGCCACCCAGCTTCTGGAGTGGGCGGGGCTGCCACGAGCGCTTCATCCATGGGGCGGACGCTCCGCCGAGCAGTTCTGGCATGAGGTATCCCGGCTGCTCCAGGGGGGCGTGCCACGCCTGAGCCGGGTCAGCCTGCTGGTGGCCGCGGCCACGCGGTTTCCCGACCACGAGGTCTTCGCCTCGGCCGTAGCGCGGGAGTCCGCCACCCGGGACGACGACCGGGCCGGCCATCCGTTCGGTTTCGTCCCCAGGCCGCGCACGGCCGAGACCCCGCCGAGCCTGTTGCTCCGCCCCGAGTACGCGGTCGTTCCCTTCGTCGAGCTCGCTGGTGACCGGGCCGCGCTGCGTTCCTGGGTGGCCCGGCCGGAAGCCTGCTCGGTGCGCCTGTTGGCGGGCCAGGCCGGGTCGGGCAAGACCCGGCTGGGCATGGGGATCTGCGAGGACCTGGCCGATCGAGGTTGGCTGACGCTCCTGGTGGACGCGGTGCTGAGCCCGACCCAGCTGCACCGCCTCGGCGAGGAGCCGACTCCGGTGCTCGTAGCCGTCGACAACGCCGAGCTGCGCCTCGACGAGGTGACGGCGATCGCCACGGCCCTCGCCAAYCGTGCCGCCATCGGCGGTCCGCCAAGCCGGCTGCTCCTTCTCACCCGCTCGACCGAGCGGGTGCTGCGGGAGCTGCGCGACCTCCCTGACAGTCGCGTCGCCAAGCTGTTCCGGTCAGCGGAGGCCCAGCTGACGACGCCACTCGCGGCCGGGGCAGACGCGCGGCACATGCACTTCAACGCCGCGTACGCGGCGTTCCGGGCCGAACTGCGGCAGACCGGTCCCGTCGCGGGGCCTCCCCTCCCTCTCGACGGCTGTCAGTCCGTGCTGGACGTGCACGCGGCGGCGCTGAACGTCGTGCTCGACGAGACCCGGCCCTCCCGCGCCGACGAGGCCCCGTTGGTCACGCTCAGCCGGCACGACCGGCGGCGATGGGGGTCGCTGGGCCGCGAAGGGGACGGCGATCTCCACACAGGTCTCGCCGCCCGGATCCGCACCCTCACCACGCTGCTGCGACCCGGCTCGCTCGACGACGCCGAGGCGCTGTCGACCGCGCTGCCGGGTCTGCTCGGCCTCGACGCCGACGCGGAGCGCGTCCGGGACTGTCAGCGGGCGCTCGGCGGGTTCTATCTCGCCCGATGGGCGGGCGACCCGATCCGACCCGACGCCTACGGCGAGCATCTCGCCGCCGCCGCGCTGGCCGCCGATCCGTCGGCCGCACTCGCGGTGGCGGCCACCGGCACCATCGATCAGGTCACGACCGCGCTGACCGTGCTCGGCCGCGCGCTGCCCCGCCATCCAGCCCTCACCGCGGTGATCGCGGGCATGATCCGCAGGGATCCCAACCGGCTCGTCCTCGTCGCCGCCGATGTCGCCGCGCGTCTGCCCGACCCCGAGCTGTTCACCCGCACGGTCAGCGATGCCGTGGACGACTCCGTGCTCGATCCTGGGGCGGTGTTCGGGCTGTCCGACCGCGCGCAACACGGCGGCGCCGAGCAGGACCCGCTACTTGGCCTGTTCTTCCGGTCCATGGTCGGCCTTTCGGAGCGGATGCGTCCCGAGCCCCCTGTGGACGTCAAACAGGACCCCGGCCTCGCGGCCCTGACGGACAAGATCGGAAAAATCACCAAATCGCTGACCGATCTCGGCGTAGCGGTCGTCGACCCGACGTCCGGACRCATGCCGGCGAACCCGGACGGCACGCCGGTCATACCACCCGAGAACGTGGAGATGTTGCGCGCGTTGCGGCGCATCTGGGCGGACAACCGGCGGGCGGACGATCAGCGCTCGGAGGACGACCAACCAGGCTCAGGCCGCTCCTGGAAATGGCCGTAGGCCGACGACCACGCCGGTGTCCGACCATCCGGTGTCCGGCCCCATCTGGCATCCGGCGATCCGGTTGGTCAGCGCAGGTCGTCGGTGAACAGCGACAGCTCGAGCGGGGCCCCGGCGGATGCCGAGGCCGTGGGGTCCGGGGCTTCGAAAAGGTCGGTCGGCTCGCCCGCCACCGGGGCGGGGGCGGCCGCCTGGGGGTCGGGGGCGCCAGGCGGGAGCTCGATGCGCTCGACCAGCGTGGGGCCCTGATTGTGGACGTCGCCGACGGCCGCGTCGACCGGATAGGCCTCGAACACGCCCGCGGGCGCCGGCACGAGCAGCGCGCGCAGGGCGTCGGTGTCGGCGTAGTCCGGGTCGAGCCACCGGTCCCAGGCGGCGGCCGGCAGCACGACCGGTGAGCGGTCGTGCAGGAACTCCAAGCCTACGCCCGGGCCAGTCGTAAGGATCGTGTAGGTCGTCAGAGGCTCGTCGCCGCCGCGCCACACCTCGTACAGGCCGGCGAAGGCGAGCAGCGGGCCGGCCGGGCCGATGCCCTGGTGCGGGCCGCGGTGGATGTAGTACGGCTGGCCGCGCTTCTTCTTCTCGGGCCGGTGCCACTCGTAGAAGCCGGTGACGGGGACGAGGCAGCGCCGCGCGGCGAACGGCTTGCGGAACACCGGCTTCTCGGCGACCGTCTCCGACCGCGCGTTGATCATCCGCGAGCCGATGGAGACGTCCTTCGCCCAGGACGGCACGAGCCCCCAGCGGGCAAGCCGCAGCACCCGGGAGACCGCCGCGGGGGCCGCGGGAGGGGCGCCCGCCGCGTCCTCCTTCGGGTGTCTGTCCTCCTGCGGGCGCTCGGCCGTCACGATCGGCTGGGTGGTGGTCGGGGCGACGTTGTAGCGCTCGCGCACCGCGCCGCCGGTGTCGTCACGGGCCGACATCGCGTCCGCGAGGTCGTCCGCGCTCAGCGTCTGGGTGTACCTGCCACACATGTGCTCAGCGTAGAACCGCCCTACGACGATGTGGACCGCGTGCGCTACCAGACGCCGGCGAGCAACGCGGTGCCGCCCGCCAGGCAGGCGACGCTGGCCACGGCGAAGATCGCGACCCACAGACCCGCGGGCAGTCTGGTGAGGCGAGCGAGTTGGTCGGGGTCGGAGCCGCCGCCTCGCCTCCGGCGACGGGACCGCGACACCTCGTACACGGGCCGCACGCCGCCGATCAGGAGGAACCAGGTGACATAGGCAGCGAACCCACCGCGCAGTGCGTCTGGGGCGACAATCGAGACCGCGAGCACCACCAGGATGCTCACCACCACCGACAGCAGCCCGAACCCGTTGCGGATCACCACCAGCACACCGACGAGCAGCACGACGAACAGCTGCAGCAGCAGCGCGGTGCGCCCGGTCGACACCAGCGCCGCCGCGGCGAGGCCGAGCAGCGCCGGCGCCGGGTAGCCGGCGGCGACCGTGCAGACCACCCCGGGGCCGGTCGGCCGGCCCGACGAGACCGTCACCCCGGAGGTGTCCGAGTGCAGCCGGATCCCGGCGAGGCGACGCCCGGCGCACAGCGCGACCAGGGCGTGCCCCGCCTCATGGACGATCGTGACGACGTGCCGGGCGACGGGCCAGGTGCGGCCGCCCGCGACGGTCAGCAGCGCGAGCAGGCCGGCGGCGGCGAGCACCAGGCGGCTCGGCGCCGGCTGGACGACGAGTGCGCGGTGCAGCAGGTCGGACAGGGCCGTCTCCTCGGTGGGGAGCCTCGTGGCCGGCGACGGCGCGGTGGCGTCACCGTGGCGAGCCGTCCCGATGACGGGCCATCGCGGTGATCACACGGTCGTCGGCCGCATTCCCCTACGGCCCGTTCATACCGGTTTCCGGGCAGAAGGTGCACCCCCGGCCGTCACCGCCCGGCCGGCACGGGCCGAAAGCGCCCGCCGGTGGCGGTAATGTTGGCCGGCCGACGGGCGTCGGGCGTCGGGCGGGCCGGAGTGTTCCGGCCGGTCGGAGTGCCCGGGCAGCGGAGTCTTCCGGGCGGACGGCTGACAGGAGGAGGGCACAGGTGGCGGAGTACGTGTACCGGCCGGTCATCAGCGTCGCGCTTGGGCTGTTCCGGGCTCTCGACCTGAAGCTCGACGTGCGCGGGCAGGAGAACATCCCGGCGACCGGCGGTGCCGTGGTGCTCATCAACCACATCTCCTACCTGGACTTCGCGCTCGCCGGCGTGCCGTTCTGGCGCGAGCGGGGGCGCATGGTCCGGTTCATGGCGAAGAAGTCGACCTTCGAGAGCAAGGTGACCGGCCCGCTGATGCGCGGCATGCACCACATCCCGGTCGACCGGGCCGCCGGCGCCGGGTCGCTGCGGCTGGCGACCGAGGCGCTGCGGGCTGGCGAGCTCGTCGGAGTGTTCCCCGAGGCGACGATCCACCCGCACTACTGCCTGGCACCGTTCAAGACCGGCGCGGCGCGGATGGCGCGGGAGGCCGACGTTCCGGTGATCCCGCTGGTCCTCTGGGGCAGCCAGCGGGTCCTGACCAAGGGCCAGCCGCGCAACCTGCGCGCCGCCCGGCACACCCCGGTCTCGCTCACGGTCGGCGCCCCGATCCCACCGTCCGACCTGGCGGACCCCGCCGCCGGCACCGCCCTGCTGTTCGACGCGATGAGCAGGCTGCTCGACGAGGACCAGCGCCGCTACCCGCCGCCCGCGCCCGGCGAGCCCGACTGGTGGCAGCCGGCCCACCTGGGCGGCTCGGCGCCGCCGCGCCCGAAGGACGCCGGTCCGACCCGTCCCGATGATCCGGCTCCCGCGGTGTCCACGGCTCACTCGCTGCCCGACCAGGCGTCGCCGGAACGGACGCGGACGCAACAGGCACCGGCGGAACAGGGACCGGCGCGGCAGGTGTCAGCTGAGCAGGTTCCGGCGGGCACCGAGAGCACCGCGGCCACCCCGACCGGGCAGACCGCTCCCCCGGCGGCCTGACGGCTTTCTGTCAGGCTGTTTGACGGGAGCCAGCCGCGCGGCGGATCGTCCGAGTCGCCAGCTTCGATATCGCCGGCTTCGATGCCCCGTCACCAGGACGGACGCAGCCCGCTCGCCGCCTCCGGGTGGCGGCGCCGGTGAGGTTGGCCTCCCGCGATGCCGCGCCGCCGCGCGGCCAGGACCCCGGAGTGGTTGCCATGGTGTCGCACCCGGACGTCGCCGACAGCGGCGCGATCAGGGACAGCTTGGTCAGGGACAGCCCGGTCAGGGACAGCCCGGTCAGGGCCAGAACGCCCGACAGCGGCGCCGTCAGCGACGAGGAGTTCGTCGACGCGCTGCCCAAGGTCGAGCTGCACGTCCACCTCGAGGGCTCGATGCTGCCCGGCACGGTGCTCGCGCTCGCCCGCCGTCACCAGGTAGACGACATCCCGACGTCCGAGGTGGCACTGCGCGAGTGGTACGCCTTCAAGGACTTCAACCACTTCCTGCGCGTCTACCGGACGGCGGTGCGGGTGCTGCGCGACGAGGACGACTTCGCGCTGCTCGCCCGCGAGACCGCGCTCGGCCTCGCCGCGCAGAACGTCCGCTACGCGGAGATCTACTTCACCCCGTTCATCCACGCGATGCGCGGCGTCCCGATCGAGGACGTGTTCGCCGGCATCAACCGCGGCCGGGCCGAGGCGCAGGCGGCGACCGGCATCGAGATCCGCTGGATGGCCGACATCCCCGGCGGGCTGCCCGACGTCGACATCCTCGAGGTCGCCGACCTCACCGTCGAGTACGCGATCGCCCACGGCGGTGACAGCGTCGTCGGCCTCGGCATCGGCGGCGCCGAGGCGGGCGTTCCCCGGCCGCAGTTCGCCAAGGCGTTCGCGGCGGCCCGGGCAGCCGGCCTGCGCAGCATCCCGCACGCCGGCGAGACGACCGGTGCCCGCACGATCTGGGACAGCGTCGAGTACCTGGGTGCCGACCGGATCGGTCACGGCATCCGGTCCCTGGAGGATCCGGCACTGATCGCGCGGCTGCGCGCCGACGGCATCCCGCTCGACGTCTCGCCGACCTCCAACCTGTGCACCGGCGTCGTCGCCGACTATCCGAGCCACCCGCTGCCCAGGCTGATCGCCGAGGGGCTGTCGGTCACGCTGAACAGCGACGACCCGCCGATGTTCGGCACGACCCTGCGCGACGAGTACCTGCACGCCCTGCGTGACCTGGGCCTGCCCCGCGCGACCGTCACCGGCCTGGCCGCCGCCGCCGTCCGCCACTCGTTCCTCGACCAGGACCGCAAGGATGCCCTGCTCGCCGAGCAGTGCGCCGCCGTTGACGCAATCACTGCGCGCTGACGCGCACCAGAACTCAGGGACAGCACGGATCCCCGAGCGCCGCCGCCGGGTTACTCTCGGGCGCAGGCCGACCAGGCGCGAGCGCGCGGTCATCGCACCGGATGCCCGCCGCATGCCCGCCGCGGCCTCTAAGGACGGGGCCGGGCCGCCCGAGCATCCCTCGGACGGCCCGGTTACGGGGCCGGCGCCCGGTGGCGGCGCGGCCCGCTCGTCAGCCGCCGCGAGCGGCGCGGACCATGCGGAGCCGGAAGATCCGGCTGACGACAAGATGCGTGACGAAGATCGCCCCGGCGAGCCAGTAGTTGCCGGCGCCGAACGCCCGCTGGCCGGGCAGCGGCACCAGGGTGTACGTGATCAGCGCGGCGGCGGCGGCGTAGAACAGCCCGATCGTGACCGCCCCGTACCAGGGCGGCGCGCCCGCGGAGGCGGGGGGCGCGGTGGTCGGGCTCGCGACCGGCGGGTCCGCTCGGTCGGGGTTCGAGGCTGAGCGCTCGTCGCCCGAGCCCACAGGCAGGGCCGTCGTGTCGTCCATGGTCGGCCCTTCGCCGTGATTGCCCGTGGGATTGCCGGCGGGTAGGACCGGTCCGCCCGTACGGGTGGGCCGTACGAGGGACAACGAGCTACCCGCGCCTTACACCGATCGCGAATCTTGTCAGTCTTTATGACATGTGGGACAGTCTGTGTCCAGCGGTAGGTGTCGCGGCGGTCCGACCGGGCCGCTGTCCGAGCCCGCCGCATCTCGATCTTCCGCCGCCTGTTCCGGAGGTCCGCGATGTCGGCTCCCGTCCTGGCCGCGCCCGGTGGCGTCGTCTGGCGTGACAGCCGCCGGTACCTGTGGCTGACCGGCCTGGTGCCGCCCGTGCTGCCGATCGTGGGCTATGGCCTGTGGCACCAGACCGGCAGCGACATCCCGTGGTGGATCACGCCGCTCTTCGTCTTCGTCCTGCTCCCCCTGCTCGATGGCACGACCCCGGTCGATCCGACCAACCCGCCCGAAGGGATCGGCGACCGCCTGCAGGCCGACCGCTACTACCGCTGGGCGACGTTCCTGTATCTCCCCCTTACCGGCATCTGCCTCGCCCTGGGCTGCCAGGCGTGGGCGACCGGCGGGCTCGGGCCGCTCGGCCGGGCCGGGCTGGTCCTGTCGGTCGGCACGGTCACCGGTGTCGGGATCAACGCCGCCCACGAGCTGGGGCACAAGCGCGAGCGCGTCGAACGCTGGCTGTCGAAGCTGATGCTGGCGCCGACGGCCTATGGCCACTTCTACGTCGAGCACAACCGCGGCCATCACGTCCGGGTGGCGACGCCCGAGGACCCGGCCAGTTCCCGACTGGGTGAGGGGTTCTGGCGGTTCTGGCCGCGGACCGTCGCGGGCAGCGCGCGATCGGCCTGGCAGCTGGAGGCACACCGGTTGCGGCTGCGAGGCCGGCGGGTCTGGTCRGTCCGCAACGAGGCGCTGCACTCGTGGGCGCTCACGGCCGTACTGTTCGCGGCACTGGCGGCGGCGTTCGGGCCGGAGGTGCTGGTGTTCCTCGCGCTCCAGGCCGTCGTCGGCCTCTCGTTCCTGGAGGTCGTGAACTACATCGAGCACTACGGCCTGGCCCGCCAGCGCACCGCCACCGGCCGTTACGAGAAGGTCGACCCGCGGCACAGCTGGAACAGCGACGCGGTGGTGTCCAACCTGGCGCTCTACCAGCTGCAACGACACAGCGACCATCACGCCAACCCGACCCGCCGCTACCAGGCGCTGCGCTCGTTCGACGGATCGCCGCAGCTGCCGTCCGGGTACCCGACGATGATCCTGCTGGCGCTGGTGCCACCGCTGTGGCGCCGGGTCATGGACCCCCGTGTGCTCGCCCACTACGACGGCGACGTCACCCTGGCCAACCTCGACCCACGCCGCCGCGCCGGCCTGCTCGCCCGCCACGCGCGCGACGCCGGCGAGTCGGTCTCGTCCGCGTGACGGCGGAGGGCCGCGGCGCAGTCGACGGCTCCGGCCCAGGAGGGGAGCCCGGCGCGGTCGAGGGCCGCGGCCGGCCGGGGCGCGCGCGGTTCGCGGACGCGACCCGCGACCGGCTGCGTGAGGCCCTACTCGACGCGGCTGCCGAGATCCTGCGCGAGCAGGGCGCGCGCCAGGCACGGATGGCCGACGTCGCGCGCCTCGCCGGCGTCAGCCGCCAGACGCTCTACCAGCATTACGGTTCACGCGACGCGCTGGTGCAAGCGCTGCTGCTGCGCGAGACCGGCCGCTTCCTGGATGCCGTCGGCGAGGCCGTCGTCATCCACGCCGACGACGCGCAGGCCGCCGTGGCCGCCGCCTTCGAGGTGTTCCTCGCCGCCGTCGCCGAGGACACGCTCCTGAAGTCGATGATGACCGGCTCGGACGAGTTCGCCGGTCTGCTGGCCCAGCACGGCCCGCCCCTGCTCGCCGCGGCCCGCGAGCAGCTGGCGACCTGCTTTCGCCGGGCCTGGCCGGACGGTGACCCGGCCGACGGCCAGCTCGTCGCCGACTGCGTGGTCCGCCTCGCGATGAGCTACCTCACCCTCCCGGGCGGCGCCCCCGAGCTCACCGGCCAGTCCGTCGCCCGCATCCTCGGCCCTTTCGTCCTCACCGCCACCAACACCGCCCACCGACCAGGCGCAATGCCCGGCGAATGACGGCCAGCGCGGTCGACGGCTCGCTAGGCGAATCATCTTGGCGTACAGGACGGCCTTCGACTATTGAGCCAGGCAACAGCCTGAATTTGAGAGCGGCGAACTGAATCCTCAACAAAAGCGCTCGACGAGCGCTCGACTTATTTTGGCGAGCCTTCCAATCCGCCTTTCCGTACCGGTTTGCCATATCCGGGCCGGTTTGTTTATCGTGGGCGCCATGCCGAGCGGGAAACACGAGGCGCCGATCGAGCTGGTCACGCTTGCCCCGGGCGTGGTGGTCGATCTGCTGTCGGATATATTTCTGGTCAAGGTGCCAGACTTTCGCGAGGTCACGGAGCCGAGCACGGACATGCGGATGCTGGCTCCCCGCACCTACCATGCCGACGGGGCGCTGCTGTTCAAGGACACCGAAGACCAGCCGGTGCTGGGCGTGGTGCTGGAGGTGCAGCGCGCATGGGATCCGCGAAAACACTGGACGTGGATGCTTTATGTGGCGCACATGGCCGTGCGGCTGCGAGTCAGGACGCTTCTGCTCGTGTACTGCCCTGACCCCGTCGTAGCTCGGCGTTATGAGCGGCTATACGAGCCGCGGGACCGCTACTCGCCGCAGGAGCCACTCATCTTCTCGCCGGGGGATGTACCTCGGATTGTCGACGTCGAACGTGCACGCGCAAACCCCGCGCTCGCGGTGTTCTCCGCGATCTGTCACGGCAACGACGCCGATATCGACGACTACTTCCCGGCGTTGGCTGAAGTCATGCGAACGGCCGACTTCGAAGCGGCCGCGTCATACGATGACATATTGGTGGCCGGACTACCCCATGCGGTCCGGATCAGGTGGGAGGCATACATGGACAGCGCCGTCAGGCACAGGTACTACAGCGACTTCTACCGCCAGCTCGACGCCCGGGCGCGCGCCGAGGGCCAGACCGAGGGCCGAGTCGAGGGCCGGGTCGAGGGCCGGGGGCACTCGGTGCTGACCGTGCTGGAGGCGCGCCGCGTGGCGGTTCCCGACGCCGCTCGCGAGCAGATCCTCTCCTGCACCGACCTCGACCGGCTCGACACCTGGCTACGCCGCGCCGTCGCCGCCGCCACCATCGACGACGTCCTCCAGCCCTAATCGGACACTGCGGCGCAAGGGCCGTGGCCCGGTGCTCCGCGACACGAAGCGGCCGACCTGGTGACCTACGGTGCCGGGCTCCGCCCATGGGCGCCGCGCATGCCGGTGACGCGCACATCGAACCAGATAGATGATCATCACTAATCGAGCGCCGAACGATGCCTTGCGGTAGGGCGAATGGGTTGAAAACACGTGGTGCTGCCCCTAACCTGCGCACACGCCGTCGATCGCCGGATCTGACGCCATGCCAGCGACAGGACCCGCCATGAGTACAACTGCCGCCAGCACATCTCCACAAGACGTCCCGCCTGGCGGGGCCGCTGACGAAACCGGACTCGGGGTCAGCCGGCTGTGGCGGCGGGAACTGGCGCACTACCCCGCGCTCGGGCCACGGCTGGCGGCGCTGTCGATCGTCGTCCTGACGACGATCTTGTTCTACTACCAGTACTACCTGATCAGCGGCGTCAGCGAGCAGGTGCTGACCAGTACCGGCATCTCGTTCCTGTTCTTCGTCAACATCAACGTGGTCTCCGCGCTCGCCAGTGCTCTGGCGTCGCTCGCTGGCGGAGTGTGCGACCGCTACGGCCGAGCAAACATCGTGACCGTCGGCGTGCTGCTCTGCGCGCTCATCTGCCTGTTCGGTTTTCCGAACGTCGAGTCGGGCTGGAGCGTCGGGATTCTCTACTCGTTGCTCGGCGCGATCGAGGGCACCGTGCTCGTCGCGACGCCGGCCCTGATCCGTGACTTCAGCCCGCAGGTGGGCCGAGCGTCGGCGATGGGCTTCTGGACGATAGGCCCCGTCGCCGGCAGCCTGGTCGTCAGCGTCGTGGTGAGCAACACCGCCGATCACCTCACCGACTGGCGTGACCAATACGTCATCGCCGGCTTCGCCGGGCTCGGCGTGTTCATCATCGCCCTGCTGTTCCTGCGTGAACTCTCGCCGCGGCTGCGGGACCAGGTCATGGTCAGTGAACATGACCGCGCCCTGGTCGAGGCCAGGGCGCGGGGCCTCGACGCCGCCGACCTCGAGGCGGCGTTGCGCCGGCCATGGCGGCAGATGCTGCATCTGGACATCCTCGGCTCCGCCCTCGCCATCAGCCTGTTCCTGTTCATCTACTTCGTGGCCGTCGGCTTCTTCCCGATCTTCTTCCAGACCCTGTTCGGGTTCAGCACCTCGCAGGCCAACGCGCTGGGCAACTGGATGTGGGGCTGCGAGGCGGCGGCGCTGATCCTGATCGGCTGGGTGTCCGACCGACTGCGGGTCCGCAAGCCGTTCATGGTCGTTGGCGCGGTCGGCGCGGTCATCTGCACGCTGCTGCTGATCGGCCGCACCAGTCACGCCGACACGGGCTACTACACGTTCGTCGGGATCCTCGTCCCGCTCGCGATCTCGCTCGGCCTCGCGTTCGCGCCGTGGATGGCGAGCTTCACCGAGACCGTCGAGCGGCGCAACCCCGCCCTCACCGCCACCGGGCTGGCGCTGTGGGGGCTGACGATTCGCGCGGTCGTCACCATCTCGACCTTCCTGCTCCCGTACATCGTCACCACCGTCACGCCGCTCGTGCAGGACGGCCCCACGGTCCAGGCCGCCGCGAGCGGGCAGGACCCGACGCTGGACGCTACGCAGAACGCCGTCGTCAAGGCCGTCGCGGCGGACCCGGCCATCGTCGACAAGGTCCAGGCTCTCGCGGCGAAATACGACAAGCAGCTCGCGACGGCCGCGAAGCTGACCCCGGCCACGCAGAGCGCGCTGTCCAAGGACCCGGCGAACACCGCGACGCAGGCCGCGGCGCTCAGCGAGATATCCGGTAAGCCGGTCGCCGACGTTGCCCGAGTCATCGATCTCAGCGGCCGCTACGGGGCGGAGCTCGCCACGGCGGAAACGATCGACGACCAGACGATCGTCACGGTCCTGACGAACCCGGCGGACACAGCGGCGACGGCCAAGGCCGAAGGCGAGATCGCCGCGAAACTCGGCCTCACCCCGGAAGTAGCCCACACCAGGCTCACCGACCTGCGCGCGGTACCGCTGCCTGATCTGCTCTTCATGGATGCCAACGGCGCCGCGGTGCAGCAGGCCGCCGACCAGCTCACCGCGCTCGCCGCCGTGCCCGGGGCGGACCTCGACTACCTCGACAAATACGGCACCTCGCTGCAGAACCCGAAGGTTCAGGCGGTGCTGATGTATCTGGACAAGAACGGCGCAAAGGTACAGAAGGCCGCGGCGGACTCCCCCGGCCAGTGGCAGACCTATTTCTGGATCGCCGTCGCGGGCGAGCTGGTGTTCATCCCGCTCATCTTCCTGATGGCCGGGCCGTGGCGTCCCAGCACCGCCCGACGCCAGGAGCGGGAGCACCAGGCGATGGTCGACGCCGAGCTGGCCCGCCTCAGCACTCCCACCACCGCCAGCGCGGACACCGCCACCAGCCCGGATGCCGTCGCTGGTTCGGACGCCGCCACCAGCCCGGACACGCCCGCCACCGTGGAGACGCCCGTCGAACCGTGACCCACGACGTGGCCGGCCAGGCAAGCTCTGGTCCTCCCCGCACCCGCCCTCCGGCGTCGCGGCACGCTCGACACCTCATGACGCCGACCGGTCACGCCTTGGATAATTCAGTCGGCAGATGACGCGTGACGATGGCCACAAGTCGAACCCCGGTCGCCTTGTGTGCAAGCAGGAAATGCGCCGGGTCACCGATCGAGCCCRCATCCGGTGCCCCCGATGTTTGCCCTCGGCCCAGGATCCTGTCTAACGTTGTATTCGTTCCGGCCGGGAGCACGAACCCACCGGCGCGCACGCCGGACCGACGCCGAGTTCTGCCCACGGTTCCGGCGCCCGTCATCGCATCTGTTCGCGGGGCAGAAACGGAGAACCCGCAGGCGGTCGCCGGGCGGGTACGAAGAAACATTGTTCTCGTGGACGTGGCCAACCAGCCACGGTTTCTCATGCCCGTTTCCGGGCTTCCGCAGGTGTCGTGGGAAAGAATCTATCTTGTCGATCCGGGCCAAGAGCACCCAGCGCGACGTCCGATCCCGGCTCCTGGCCTGGACCGTGGCGGGGGCCATCGGGCTGACGTCGGCGGGCATGGTCGAGTCCGCCCGGCCGGCCCTGGCGGCCGAGGCGGCAACGGCAACGGCAACGGCAACGGCGGCAACGCCCACGGCAGCGGCGACGTCGGCGGCCGTGCGGAAACGGCCGGTCTACACCGTGCACCAGATCCTTCCGCAGGCCCCGGCGAACGCGGTCGCGCTGACCCTGGACGACGGGCCAGACCCCTCCTGGACGCCGCGGGTGCTAGCGCTGCTCCGGAAGTACGACGTGCGGGCGACCTTCTGCCTCGTCGGGAGGCAGGCGCGGGCCCATCCGGACCTCGTCCGGCAGATCGTCGCCGACGGTCATGCGATCTGTAACCACACCATGACGCATCCCCAGCCGTTCGCTCACCGGTCCGCCGCCGCGATCGAGCAGGAGATCGACCAGGCCCAGTCCGCGATCACGGCCGCCGCGGGCACCGCGCCGCGCCTGTTCCGCTCGCCAGGCGGCGACTGGTCGCCGGCCGTGCTCGAAGCGGCGGCCAAGCGCGGCCTGACCCCGATCGGCTGGGACGTTGACCCCAGAGACTGGTCTCGCCCCGGCACGCAGAAGATCGTCGACAACCTGCTGGCGGCGAAGCCCGGAGACATCATGCTCTGCCATGATGGCGACGGGGACCGGTCGAGCGATACCGGCACGGACCGCTCGGAGACGGTGCAGGCCCTGGAAGTGGCGCTACCCCAGCTGAAGAGCAAGGGCTACACGTTCGTCACGCTGTAACAGACGGCCGCTCAACTCACCTTCTCTCCGCGGTCGCGGCGCAGGACCGTGAGCGCGGTCAGCGCGCCCGCGTCGGCGGGTTCGGCCGCGGTGAAGCTGTAGTCGGCGGAGGTGCCCGTGGCGAACAGCCGGTCGCCCTCTCCGACGACCGTCGGGAAGGTGATCAGCCGGTACTCGTCGACCAGGTCGGCCGCGGCCAGCGCGTGCACCAGGCTCAGGCTGCCGATCACGACGACGTCGCGCCGCGCACGCTCGGCGGCGACCCACGCCACCGGGTCGCCGTCGATGGCCGCCGAGTTCGACCAGGCGGTCGCGTCGATGCCGGCCCGGGTGGCGACGCGCTTGGGCACGGCGTTCATCAGGCCGGCGAAGTCCCCGGCCCGGCCCGGCCAGAGCCGGGCGAAGTGCTCCCAGGTGCGCCGGCCGTAGAGCTGCACACCCTGCTCCATCCGCGCCCCGAGGCGGAACTTGTCGCCGTCGACCGGCCCCAGGCCGTGCCGGAAGGCCCAGCCACCGTGGCCCGTCCCCCAGCGCCCGTCGGGGTCGGAGACCACGCCGTCCAGGGTGGTGAACTGGACGACGATGACGTCGCTCATCGCGGATCCCTCCTGCCGTGGCGGCTCTCGTCCGGCCGCCCTCACCCGACACATACCGGGCCCGGGCGGCGAACTCATCGCCCCTCGGCGCGGAGGATTCCGATCGTGGCGGGCGTAGGCTCGCCGCGTGGCCGAGCCGACGACGACGCGGAGCCGCGACGAGGCGCCGAGCCCCGATGAGGCGCCGAGYCGCCACGAGGCGCCGAGCCGCGACGAAAGGCACGAGGCCTACCGCGGCGACCTTCTCGCACACTGCTACCGGATGCTCGGCTCTCTCGAGGAAGCCGAGGACGTGGTCCAGGAGACGCTTCTTCGAGCCTGGCGGGCGGCTGACCGGTACGACCCGCGGCGGGCGTCGTTGCGCACCTGGCTGCACCGGATCGCCACCAACGCCTGCCTCACCGCGTTGGAGGGAAGGGCCCGCCGCCCGCTGCCGACCGGGTTGGGGCCGGCCGGCGACGACCCGCAGGTTCCGCTGGTGCCCAGCCTCGACATTCCGTGGTTGCAGCCGTTCGCCGACGCCCGCCTCGGCGATCCCTCGGACGCCGCGCAGCAGCGCGTAGGCCTGCGGCTGGCCTTCGTCGCGGCCCTGCAACTGCTGCCCGCGCGGCAGCGCGCGGCGCTCGTGCTGCGCGAGGTGCTCCAGCTGCCGGCCGCCGAGGTGGCACAGGCGCTGGGCAGCAGCGTGGCCTCGGTGAACAGCGGCCTGCAGCGGGCCCGGGCCACGCTGCGGGATGCCGGGCTGTCGATGGAGGGGCTGCGGGAGCCGGCCGACCCCGCCGAGCGTGCCGTGGTCGAGCGTTATCTGGCGGCGTTCGAGGCCGCGGACGTTCCCGGCCTGACCCGGTTGCTCGCCGACGACGTGGTGCTGGAAATGCCGCCGGTACCGCTCTGGCTCTCCGGCCGGGCTCACTACCGCGAGTTCATGGAACGGGTCTTCGCCATGCGCGGGCCCGGTTGGCGCCTGCTGCCCGTCCAGGCCAACGGAAGCGCGGCCCTCGCGGCATACGCTCCGGACCCCGTCACGGGCGGGGTCCGGGCGCACTCGCTCCAGGTGTTCACGGTGACGGGCGGCCTGATCCAGCACTGCGTGACGTTCGCCGACCCGACGGTCTTCGACCTGCTCGGACTCCCCGGCGTCCCGCCAGCCGCGGAGCTCCCGCAGGATTCTCCCTTCACCCAGAGTGCCGTTGGAGGTCAGACCGGCCAGTAGTACGGCAATGCCGGGTCCACGTCGCCGAACAGCGGGCCGTAGAAGTCCCGGCAGTACCTGCAGATAACCCGGGGTGACGGGCAACTGGGCGACTCCCGAGGCGATCCATGAAGGGCTCTGGTGGTCGAAGCTCATCTGGCCGGGTTCCTTCCGGACGATCTCGACGGTGATCCTGCAGATGCCGGTCACCCAGAGGTTGCCGTGCGGTTGGTGACTCATTGGCTGCGCGCGAGGAGATCGGTGACGCGTGCATCGGTGATCCGGGTTGCGGCGCCGGGGGTTCCGACCGCGCAACCAGCGACGACGACGGCACGTTCAGCCGCAGCGTTCGGGTCCCGTCCCGCCAGCAACGAGTGCAGGAAACCCGCGAACAGTGCGTCGCCCGCGCCGGTCGTGTCTACGACGCCGAACGGAGCGACAGCGGGCACCCGCCGAACGGGACGGTCGCGGACGGCCAGCAAAGCCCCGGCGGGCCCAAGCCCGATGACGACGATCTGTGCGGGGAATCGCGCAAGGGCTGTCGCCGCAAAGGAGTTGGGTTCGGTTTCGAGGCGTTCGGCGGAGCAGAACAGGATGTCCGCTGCCCGCAGCCAGGGCTGGCTGTAGTCGTCCTCGACGCCGGTGATGGTCTGGACGTCGACGGCTATGGGAACCCTGGCGCTCTTCGCGATCGCGAGCAGTGGTCGGTTGAACTCGATGGTGGAAAGCACGGCGAGGCGAGCACCGCGGAGGAGTCGGGCGAACAGCTCCGGCGGATAGACAGCGTCCGGGACGTCCTTGAGATCGGTGTGGATCTGCCGGGCACCGGCCTTGTCGACGAGAACAGCCGAGGTAGGGGTGTGGGCTGTGCCGACTATTCCGTCGCCCAGAAGCCGGAGGCTTTCCAACTCCGCCCGGACCAGGGCGCCTGCGGGGTCGGCACCCGTCATCGTGGCCAGCACGACCGGGGACCCAAGCGCCTGCAGCGTCCGGGCCACATTGAGACCGACCCCCGACGCCTCGACCCGCAGCTGGTGCGGCAGGTAGCGCACTGGCGAGTACGGGATCGGGAAATCGTCGACCGGAACGGTCTGCTGCACGTTCACGACGCCCGCGACGAGCACCGACCCCGCCATGGGCACCAAGTATGCCCGCGGCATCGGTACGATCCCGGTTGACGGCCCGTGACGCGTTGCGGGCGTCGTCCGCGTGGCGCCAGCTTCTGACCTACGGCCCCGGCAAAACGGTCGAAGCGAGGAGAACCGGCTTACGCCGAGGCAGCGACCTTCGGGCAAGCCCTGCTCAGAGCGTCAGACCGGCAACTGGCCATGGCTACGGCTACGGCTACGGCTACGGCCGCTGTCCGTGGGTCAAGGCCGTGACCTGTACTCAATGGACCCGGAACTGGCCGCCGCCAGTTTCTGCCCACCGGGCGAAGCCGGGTGACTCCTCCGCCCCTACGACACCGGCCTGACGGAGCCGGCCCATCACGCACACGTGCGCCCGGTGGGGCTAGTGTTCCCCGTCAGAAATCTCGCTGGCCAGGTTTGCCTTGTTGTTGGCTGCCGATGGGTTGATCTTGGTGAGGTAGTCGGCGAGGGAGGCGAGGATCTCGTCGGCGGTCTTGGTCCAGGTGAAGGGCCGGGGGTCGCGGTTCCAGGTGTCGATCCAGGTGYGGATGTCGGTCTCGAGGGCCTGGACGGAGGTGTGGACGCCTCGGCGGATGAGCTTGTCGGTGAGCAGGCCGAACCAGCGTTCGACCTGGTTGATCCAGGAGGAACCGGTCGGGGTGAAGTGGACGTGGAAGCGGGG
>NZ_MBLN01000101.1:0-5142 GCF_001854645.1 Pseudofrankia sp. EUN1h
CTCCAGGACCATCTTCGTCAGGGTGCCCAGCAGCCCGCCCGGCCCCGTCAGCGACAGCCCCTCAACCCGGGCCTTCTCCACGAGGCTCTGCGCGAGCGCCTCGTCCACGACCACGCCCGCCGGCGCCCCATCGCCATCCACCGGTCTGACCGGGATCGCCCCAGCCGCCGTGTCAGCCATCGTGTCGGTCATCTGGTGTCTCCTCTACCTGCACAGATGCACAGAGTGTCACAGGGGAGTTACACCGTTGTTCTTACAGGCCCCGGTCCATCGGTTGCAGGCGGTGGACTAGGTGGATGGTCAGAAGGGGGTGTTGACCAGCCAGGTCGTCCAGTGCTGTCGCTCGCCGGCGACCTGGAGTCGGCGGTCGTCGCCGGGGATGCGGCGCATCACCGCGAGCAGTAGATCCGCGGCGGCACCGGACACCGTGACATCGCCGGTGCCGTGGCGGGGACTGTTGCAGCTGGCCATCGYACTGATCCGCGCCGCGAGCCGGCATGATCGTGTGGTGGCTCAAGGTGTCGTGCGTCCGCTGGTCCCAGAGTCGGAGTTCGTCGGGTTCCGGTTCMCGCCCGAGGTGATCACATTGGCGGTTCGCTGGTACTTGCGGTTCGCGTTGTCGTACCGGGACGTTGAGGAGCTGCTCGCGGAACGCGGCCTCGACATCGACCACGTCACGATCTTCCGGTGGGTGCAGCGGTTCACGCCGCTGCTGGTCGAGGCGGCCCGACCCTGCCGGCACCGCCCGGGTAGCAGGTGGTTCGTCGACGAGACGTACATCAAGATCGCCGGAAGGTGGAGGTACTTGTATCGCGCCGTTGACCAGCACGGCCAGGTCATCGACGTGCTCGCCAGCGAACGGCGCGACCAGCTCGCGGCCCGCCACTTCTTCCGCCAGGCCCTGGCCCACAGCCGCCGGCCGGTCGAGGTCACCACGGACAAGGCACCGATCTACCCCCGGGTTCTCGATGAGCTGCTGCCCGAGGCCTGCCACGTCGACGCACGCTGGGAGAACAACCGCATCGAGTCCGACCACAGCAGACCCAAAGCCCGGCTACGGCCGACGCGGGGCCTGAAACGGCTGCGCTCCGCTCAGACGATCAGCACCGGACATTCCTTGATCCAGAACATCCGCCGCGGCCACCATGAACTCGGAACCGACGTCGAACCCCGGCGCCGACTCGCCGCAGCGTTCACCGAGCTCTCCCACGCCATCTGATCACCAGGTCAGTATCGGCTCGGCATGCCCCGGCTCCTCACGATGCAACAGTCCCGCCCGAGATGGCTGCCTCGCATGATCAGTGCCTGGATGGAGACGCCCCAGCGTGCCTTGAGCATCACGAAGTCACRCAGGGTGTATTCGTGGTCGGCCATCGCCCCGCGCATCCGATCTGCCCATATGATCATCGGCAGGTCGCGGTTGGTGCGACGACCGATCACGCGTGCCGGCATCCCGATGTTGCCGGCGGCGACATCTCCTCAGTGGGTGTGCGCGATGAGGATGTCGCAAGGCGCGTGACGGGCGACGTCCGCTGCGATGCTGCCCAAGACTCGAGTGACGCCTTGGACGCGTTTGTTGCCAACCACGATGATGCTCGCCCCGAGCTCTTCGGCGACACTGACGAGCACGTCAGCCGGCCTGCCGAACTCCGAGCGAGGAGTGGTCGGCAGGCCAGCGAGGTCGGCCGGGAGATCTTCGATCGCCTGCTCGGCCATCTTCAGCGCGACATCGCTCGCGGACAGGTCGAGTTCGTCGCCGGGCCGGCCGATCTGCAACCGGTCGGTTGAGCTGAAGGCGCTGACGACGATCAGCTCATGCCCGAGGGCGGAAGCGAGCACCGCCGCTCTAGCCGCGGCATTGCTCGCTGTGTCACTTCCATCGACGCCGACAATGATCTTGCCCATCTCACACCTCTCATGGCCTGCGCGGAAGCGCGACGGTAGCCGTGCCCGGCCTGACGTTCTGTCCGCGCTGGTTGGTTGCCCAGGTCTCGATTTCGACGACGTTATCGCCGCTCTGGTCGAGGTGCTTGCCGGTCACTCGTCCACTCGGCCGGACGACGTCAGAAAGGTAGACGTGGGAGCGATGGGAGTTGCCGGGTGGTGTCGACAGACGACTGTTTGCCGACACGATCAAGGGCAAATTTCATGATCTACACGGGGCCGACACTCCGTCCCAGCGGAATCGGAGGGTCACGCTCCGTGTCCATTGCCTGGTCCGTCGGGCTCTGATGGATGAGCGGTCACGGCAAGGGCGCGCGCGAGCGCGTCGATGAGGGCGAGGGTGGCGGCGCTCCATGCGGCGGTGAACAGGTCTGTGGTGTTGGCGAGGCCGATTGCGACGGAGGCGGCGCTGGCGATCCCAGCGAGCGCGGCGGCGAGCTGGTGGGGTGTCGGGTGTGGGGCGGACATGGGTTGCGTCCCTTCTGCGGTGGTTGTCCGCCTGTCATAGGGGCGTGGGCAGGCTGTTCTCGCGCCGCTGCGGTGTGGGCAAGTTCTGCCGGGCGCTGTGTGAGATCGGGTGTCGCGATGGCCTACGACCTCGCGTCGGAACCATCGCGAGGGACGGGGTCTATGGATGCGTGGCGGAACAGCGCGACCTGCGGCGGGCAGCCGTGACGCGCCCCCCAGAACCGGCCGAGGAGGACGCTGTGTTGTACGGCCGGCTGGCCGAGGTTGGGTGCGCCGGTCCGGACTTTGATGCCGTCGCCGGCGCTTTAGTCCGCTACGCGTACACCGTGCTGTGTTCCTGGCTGGCCAGCGGCCACATCGTGGACGAGTGCCGGCGAGTGGGGGTTCGCCGTCTGGGCCGGCTCGGCTCTGGGGCGTTGGTTCTGACTCGGCACGATGTCGAGGACTTGGCGCAGGAGACGTTGCGGCGGGCCTTGGAACGGTTCGTCATCGACGGGCGGGCCGGCCAGGGTTGGTCGCCCGGCGGCGGGGCGGCGCTGAGTACCTATTTCGTACGCAGCTGCGTTCTGCGCTTCGGAGATGTGTATCGGGCGTGGGAGCGTGACGAGCGGCAGCCGAGGCCGAAGGGGGACCGTTCAGCATTCTACGGTTCCCCGAGACAGTCCTACCCGACGTGGTCTACCTGGAGTTCTTCGGAGGCTGCACCTACCTGGACCGGCGCGACGACGTCGACCGCTACACCCAAGCCTGGAACCAGCTGTGCATCGACAGCACGCCCCCATCCCAAACGRCCGACCTGCTAAAAAATTGATGACGACCTGGCCGGGCTCTGTTGCGTTCGCGGATGCCGTGATCGGGCCCGGTGGCCAGGCATGATCGGATCGTGCTTGCTGCCGTCCTTGTCCGCCGGTGCCGGTCTCGGAGTTCACCGGCTTCCGGTTCCCACCGGAGGTCATCGTTCTGGGATTTCGCTGGTATCTGCGGTTCGCGCTGTCGTACCGGGATGTCGAGGAGCTGCTCGCCGAGCGCGGCATCGAGGTTGATCACGTGACCGTGTACAGGTGGGTGCAGCGGTTCACCACGCTGCTGATCGACGCCGCCCGGCCGTGCCGCCACAGCCCGGGCAGCAGGTGGTTCACCGATGAGACGTAATCCATGAACCACGCGTGGCCCGGGCTGTGGCGGCAGGACCGGGCGGCGTCGATCGGTGCCCGGGTGAACCCTTGCACACAGCGGCAGATCGTGACGTGGTCGACGGTGATGCCGTGTTCGGCCTGCAGTCCCTCGATGTCGCGGTGCGACAGGGCGTACCGCGGCTACCGGCGTACGGCCAGCGTGATCATGTCCGGCGGGAATCGGAACCCGTGAACTGCGATGTCCGGCCAGCCAGAGCACCGAAACCGAGCTGGCCCGGCCTCGGCCACCCCGCAGGTCACTCAAACTGACGACGCGCAGTCGACCTACCCATGGACAAGATCGAGGACGAGGGCGATTGCCGCACGACCTGAGACGGGCCAGTTAAAGGACGAGTTCAGTGCTAGCACGGTCGACAGTGCGGCGACTATTCGTCATAGACTTGACTATGGTGTCGAAAATTGGAGGCGCACAGTGACTCGATCAGACTACGAGGCCACTCGGACCGAACTAGTCAAGAGGCGTGACCGCTATTTTGAGTTGTCCGAAGGCCGCGTGCGGGCGGCGGTTGACTTCTATGTCGCCGCGAGGCTTAGAAATCCYGACCTCCTCGACCTTACGGGTAATAGCAAGTGGGACGAGCTGGCAAAGCCGGCCGCGCAACGAGGTGAGTGGAAGACGATACAGGACTGCACCGACTACCAGGACCTCGCGATTCTCTCCTACCAGCTCGCAATAGACGCCCTATTGGCGGGAGACTCCGCCGGCGCCGACAACTTCGCATTGTTGGCTAATTCCGCCGAGCAATTGAGTGTCAATTGTATCCAGATATTTTTGTAGCGGCACGATGAGGATGTCACCGAGTCTTTCGCGCCGTTCCCTGTCAGCGTGCTCGCGGCAGGGCACCGCGCAAAGCGGTCTCCGGTGCCCATGACGAGATGCGTACGCTCTGATCTTGTCGTCAACTTGCAGGTCTCGTGAGTCGCGCGGCAGCCACCTCGCCCTTGATCTTGCAAACCGGTGGGTGGACTGTTCGGTAGACAGGACGGGGGCGAAGGATGCGGAAGCGTCTACTGCGAAAGCGTCTGCTCGGGCGGGTACGGTCACGGCTGGAACGGTTTGAGGTCGATCGGAATCCGGCCACGGTCCTGGATCCGGAGGCGCTCGCCGAGGTGGCGGCATTGGTCAACACGGTCTCCGACCCGGCCGCGGATCTGGAGATCGCTCAGGTGGCCGGGCGGCTGTACTGGGCGCGTTACCTGGTTCTCGACCCCGGCGAGGACCAGCAGGATCTCACCGCTGCCCTGGCGTTGTTCGCGCAGGTGTACCAGACCCGCCCGGACGCGATCCCTGACCAGGTGCGCGCCTTGTTCGACGAGAACTCGCCCAGCGAGCTCGACACTGCCCAGGCGTGGACTGGCCGTGCTGTCGCTCTCGTACGCGAAACGATGCGGACCGGTAACCGGTCAGCACTGAACGACGCGATCGACCTGTTCCGGCAGGCGGTGGACGCCACCCCACTCGACCACCCCGACCGCGTCGGGTACCTCTCCAACCTTGGCGCCGCCCTGCGGATCCGGTTTGAGCGGGGTGGGG
>NZ_MBLN01000102.1:0-53999 GCF_001854645.1 Pseudofrankia sp. EUN1h
CTGTCCAACCTCGGCATCGCCCTGCGCACCCGGTTCGAGCGAGGCGGGAACCTGGCGGACCTGAATGCCGAGATCGACGCCCACCAGGCCGCGGTTCGGGTGGTCGGAGCGTCGCCGCGGGTCCGGGTGGGTGCGGCGCGTGGCTGGGCGCGGGCGGCGGCAGACGCAGGCCGGTGGGACGAGGCGGTGACAGGGTTTGCGGCGGCGATCGAGCTGCTGGGGCAGGTGGCGCCGCGTGTCCTGGGTCGAGGCGATCAGGAGTATCTGCTGGCCGAGGTGGGGAGTCTGGGCGCGGACGCGGCGGCCTGCTGCGTACGGGCCGGTCTGGTGGGCCAGGCGGTGGAGCTGTTCGAGCAGGGCCGGGGGGTGATGCTGGGCCAGGCATTGGACACCCGCACCGACCTGACCATCCTCGCCGAGCGGCATCCCGACCTGGCGGCATCGTTCACCGGCCTGCGTGACGCCTTGGACCGGGCCAACGACCCGGCCCGGCCGACTCGGCACCAGCTCAGTGAGGGTGGTGCCGCTGCCACTGCTACCGGTGCCGAACGGCGGGCGACGGCGGTGGCGTTCGACGATCTGATCGCCAGGATCCGTGAGCTGGATGGCTTCGCTGGGTTTCTCCGGCCACCGCCGGTCGGCGAACTGCTGGCGACGGCCGCCGACGGCCCGGTGGTGGTCGTGGCGGTCTCGCGGTTCGGTTCCCACGCGCTGCTCCTGACCGGCGGCGGGGTGGAGGCGGTGCCGCTGGCCGGGCTGACCCCCCAGACGGTCTACGACCAGGTGAACGCCTTCCTCACCGCGCTGGACGACACCACCTCAGCGGCACAGGGGCGGGTGGGTGAGATTCTCGGCTGGCTGTGGGATGTCCTCGCCGGCCCAGTACTCGACCGGCTGGGCATCGTCGGCCCGACGACCGACGGTGGACGCTGGCCGCGGCTGTGGTGGTGCACGTCGGGGCTGCTGTCGTTCCTGCCGGTGCACGCCGCCGGTCATCACCACACCCGGTTCGACCCGGCGCCGGCCACCGTCCTCGACCGGGTGATCCCCTCCTACACTCCCACCATCCGCGCCCTGGCCCACACCCGCCACACCGGCCGCCCACGCGCCGACAGCCGGGTCGCCCTCCGCGAGGACGGCCGGCTGGTCGCGGTGGCGATGCCCCACACCCCCGACGCGCCCGACCTGCCCGGCGCCCTGGCCGAAACCAGTGCCCTGCAGGCCCGGTTCCCTGGCCAGGTCGACGTGCTGACCGGTCCGGAGGCGACCCGGCAGACGGTGCTGGACAGGCTGCCGGCCGGCCGGTGGGCGCACTTCGCCTGCCACGGCGCCGCCGAGCTGGCCGACCCCTCCACCAGCCGTTTGCTGCTGGCCGACCAGCCGCTGACCGTCCTCGACGTCGCCCGGCTACAGCTGCACGACGCGGAACTGGCGTTCCTGTCCGCCTGCTCCACCGCGATGCCAGGCAGCCGGCTGACCGACGAGGCAATCCACCTGGCCTCCGCGTTCCAACTCGCCGGCTACCGACACGTCATTGCCGCCCTGTGGCCGATCGGCGACCAGCATGCCGTCAACATCGCCCACGACATCTACACCACCCTCACCGACAGCGGGGACACCGCCGCCGCCGTCCACACAGCCGCCCGCGGATCCCGCAGCCTGTGGGCGCGCATGCCGGCGGTGTGGGCATCCCACATCCACGTCGGCGCCTGACAACCACACCTTGCACAGACCCCGCCAGACCTCGACACCACCTGGGATGACACCGACATGCAGACCGACGACACCAGCCCGGCCGTCGGCGACGACGGCGTGGCGGAGGCGGCGCGGGCGATCCGCCCCTACCTGGACGAGCTGATCGGCCCGCGGGCCGCCGCCGGACTGGACCGTCAGCTCGCCGACACCCTGCTCGGCCCGGCCGATCCAGCCGAGCGCACCCGCCGACTACGCGACCTGCTCGACACCAACCCCACCACCAGCCGGTTCCTCATGGAGGTCCTCACCGACCCCCCACACTTCCGACCGCCCTACCAGCAACCCCACTACCACCACCGCACCGCAGGCAGCGGCAGCCCGCTGGGGGACCCCAGCCCCGCCACCGCTGACCGCTACACCTGCCCACACGGCGACTACGTCTGGTACCGACCCGACGTCGGAACCCCCGTGCCGACCTGCAAAACCCACCAGACTCAGCTAACGCGGTCCTGACACATGCTTGGCACCTTCTGGGAGGCGGTCGGCGGCAAACTCGCCGACCGAGCCGCCGCCATCTCCATCCCCGCCCTCATTTTCTGGCTGGGCGGGCTGGCCGCCTGGACCTACCACCACGGCGGACTGCACAGCCTGACCACACACACCAACTGGCTCGACCGGCAGACGACCCTCGTCCAGGCCACGGCCGTCCTCACCGTCCTGCTCGCCGTCGCCGCCTCCGCCGTCCTCATCCACCAGGCCGCCACCCCGCTGCTGCGGCTGCTGGAAGGCTACTGGCCGGCCTGGGCCGACCCCCTACGCCACCGCCTCGCCCACTGGCTGGCCACCCGTGCCGCCCACGACCAGAAAGCCTGGCAGACCGCCTACGCCCAGATCCATCCGCCTGCGACACCCACCGTCGACCAGCTCGCCGCCTACACCCGGCTCGAACGCCGCCGCCGACGGCGCCCCTCGCCCGCCACCCCCGGCTACTTCCTGCCCACCCCAATCGGCAACATCCTGCGCGCCGCCGAACGCCGCCCCCTCGACAAATACGGCCTCGACACAGTCATCTGCTGGCCCCGACTCTGGCCCGCCCTCCCCGACAACGTCCGCGCCGACCTGCAAGCCGCCCGCACCGCCCTCGACACCGCCGCCACCACCACGCTGTGGGGACTGCTGTTCTGTGCCTTCGCCCCCCTCACCCTCCTGGCCATCCCCATCGGCCTGGCCGTCGCCGCCCTCACCATCACCCTCGTGATCCCCGCCCGGGCGGGGATCTTCGGTGACCTGATCGAAGCCGCCTACGACACCCACCGCACCACCCTCTACACCCAGCTACGCTGGCCCCCACCCACCAACCCCCACCAAGAACACGAGCACGGACGGAAGCTCACCACCTACCTGTGGCGCGGCTCCGACGACACCACCCCCACCTTCACCCCACCCTCCTAACCGCCATCCATGGCGAGAAAACAGCAGTCAGATAAATATGATCTTGAGCGGACGGATGGGCCACACAACGATCGACCATTGACCGCCGCAGGGATGGTCGCGCTGTCCGATGGCATCCTCACCGCCGTCAAACGGCACCGCCCGGCCGGGACAGCGCTCAACCGCGCCGCGACCGGCCGCCGCGATGCGCGATCTCGCTATCCGGCCCCGGAACTTTGACGGGCCACAGCACCTGGCCGCCGGACACAGAGCAGACCCCGAGGCTTACCCACGTTTGAGTACAACCATCGGCGTAGCGCGACGCCAGCAATCGGCGATACTGTGCCCGCTCCTCCGCCATCCCTGCGCCTCGTAGTCCGGAGAATKGCCTATTGGATCGGCATATTCGACACGGCCGCGCACGCCGGCCGGACGCCGAACGTGCCAGGTACGGCGCGTAGTTCCGTCCCGGACCTCCTGGAGATGATCGTGGACGTCGCGGTCGAGGACATGCTGCGCCTGGTGACCCTGGCAGGTGCCAGCCCTTTCGCCCGGCTGCGCGCCCGGGGCGCCAGCGGCCTGGTCCTCGCCGGCGGCGTGGCTGGCGCGGGACCGGACGCGCTCGTGGCCGACACCCTGCTGACCTTCCGCACGACGACCGACCTGACCGCGCTCACCAACCCGACCGAGGCCCTGCGCTACTGCGCCGACTGGTCGCCGGCCTGCTCACCGACCACGCCGAACCGGAGCCCCGCCATCTGGCCCTGTACCTGACCAGGCAAGGAATCGGCGTCAGCTGGCCGGTCGACCGGCTCCTGCAGATCTGCGCCGGACCGGCACCCCGATACGGCCTGCGGGAACACCGCGCAGCCCTCACAGAAGCCGTCCTCGAACAGACGTTGCCCCGAAGCCCGGAGCCGCCTCGGGCTCCCCGGCAGTAACGGGACCGTCAACCTGAGACGCTTCGGCGCCGGTAGGCGACGGGGGTGCGCCTACCGGCCACCGAAGCGAATGCCCAGGGTAGATCAAGGATCGGGATGCGACCAGCCGTGGCGTACCAGGACACTTCTCGTCCACCGTCATGCCGATTCCCAGGGCTCCTGGCCAGCCCGGCCGTCGATGGTGATCGATGGTGTCGACGCACGGCGCGTGGCCTTCGGCCGCGGGCGGCGTCGCCCTCGTCGAGATCGGCGAATTCACCCGCACCGAATCGATCGCCCTCCTACGCCGCCACCTCCCCGACCTGGCCGTCGACCAGTCCGACGGGCTTGCCGCAGCGGTCGGCGACCTGCCGCTGGCCGTCGACCTGTGGGGTGTGAACAGTCGGCCTGGGCTTGTGACCTGGGCTGATGCGATGGCTGCGCGGTCGGCAGGACGGTCAGTCATGCCCGTGCGCCTGCTCTACCTGATCTTCGCTCGGGTGTGTGGCTGGCTCGTCCTGCTCGGTCGTTCCTCGGCGTCCAAGGACATCGAACTGCTCGTGCTCCGACACGAGGTCGCCGTGCTGCGCCGGAACCAACCCAAACCCCGGTGGGACTGGGCGGACCGGGCGGTACTCGCCGCGCTGATCCGGCTCCTGCCGAGACGGCTACGGATGCACCGGCTGATCACCCCCGGCACCGTCCTGCGCTGGCACCGCCGCCTGGTCACCAGGAAGTGGACCTATCCGCACCGGACCGGACGGCCGCCCGTCAGCCCAGGGATCACCACGCTGATCAGCCAGCTCGCGACCGAGAACAGGACGTGGGGCTACCAGCGGATACAGGGCGAGCTACGCAAGCTCGGCCACCGGGTCAGCGCCTCCACCATCCGCCGCGTCCTCAAGACGCTGCGGATACCGCCGGCACCGACCCGGCAGACCGACACCACCTGGCGGCAGTTCCTGCGCACCCAGGCATCGACCACGCTGGCCGTTGACTTCTTCCACGTCGACTGCGCCGTGACGCTGCGGCGTCTGTACTGCTTCTTCGTCCTGGAGGTCGGAACCCGCTACGTCCACCTCGCCGGCGTCACCGCCCACCCGGACGGGCCATGGACCACCCAGCAGATCCGCAACGTCCTCATGGATCTTGGCGACCGGCGGCCGAGTTCCGGTTCCTGGTCCGCGACCGCGCCGGCCAGTTCACCGCGTCGTTCGACGCGGTCCTCGCCGACGCGGGCATCACGGTGCTCAAGATCCCACCTCGAGCTCCCCGAGCAAACGCCCACGCGGAACGGTTCGTCCGCACAGTCCGCGCGGAGGTCACTGACCGCATGCTCACCTTCGGTGAACGACACCTCCGTACCGTCCTGACCGAATACACGGGCCATTACAACGGACGACGACCCCACCGCAGCCGTGATCTCCGGCCACCGCGGCCCGATCACCTCATCGCCGACCTTGCCAAGGAACGGATCAAGCGCCGGCCCGTCCGCGGCGGCTTGATCGGCGAATACGAACGAGTCGCATAAAAGCCCAGCTCAACACAGGTGGCCGAGTTCTGGAACCCCACAGGTCCGCGGCGGTGGAGCTACCCGCACCGGGTCGGCCGACCGCCGGTGAACGACGAACTGCGAGCACTGGTGATCCGTCTGGCCCTCGACAACCCGACCTGGGGCCACCGCCGCATCCAGGGCGAACGGGCCTGTTGCATTCGGAGGGCCGGGTGCGCGCGGAGGCCCTGGTAGGCGCGAGGATCAGACCGCTGCGGCGAGCTCGGAGAACGCGACCGATAGCCGCAGCCGCGGATCGGCGTCGGTGGCGAGTTCGTTGTGGCCGCGGCGGATATTTTGGATCAAGGCGTGTCCGCTGCTGATCGTCTAGGCGGAGCGCAGCCATTTCAGCCCGCGCATCGGTCGCAGTCTGGCCTTGAGCCGGCTGTGGTCGGACTCGATCCTGTTGTTCTCCCGAGCGGCGTCGACGTGGCAGGCCTCGGACAGCAGCTCGTCGAGGACCCGCGGGTAGAGCAGTGCCTTATCCGTGGTGGCGTTCAGGACGTATCCCACGGTGGCCCGCGAGACCCCGGCCTCGCGAGCGACGTCCACGGCTGTGACACGGCGTCCGATGCTTGCCTCTGGCATGGCCGCCTGTCTCCTGTCTCTCGTCCCGCTGGCGTGGCCGCTGTCCGACTTGCACGTGCAAGTCCATCGATGTTAGCTTGCGTCCCGCGCCACTTGCTCGTGCAAGTGGCCTGGGGCACCCGGGCCGTGGCGGATCCAGGAGCACGCCATCGGCGGCTTCCGAGACGGCTTCGCCGGCGCGGGCGGGGTGTCACCGCCGAATTCCACGTGCAATCAGAGGGGCGTCGGTTGATTCGCACATCGTTCAACGACGGCTGGTTCTTCCGGCCGAAGGCCGAGGCGTTCCTGACGATCCTGGGGCAGGCCGACACCGGCTGGGAGCCGGTCCGACTGCCGCACGACGCGATGGTGCACGGCGAACGCGACGGCACCGACACGACGGCGGACATCACGACTCCCGGCGTCACGGAATCATTCCGGCGTCGGCGCAGCATCATGATGCATCGAGGAGAGCGCACGTGAACGTCAACCCGATTCTTCCCGGTTTCTATCCGGACCCGTCGATCTGCCGAGTCGGCAGTGACTACTACCTGGCGACCTCCAGTTTTGAGTATTTCCCCGGGGTGCCGATCTTCCACAGTACGGACCTCCTGCACTGGGAGCAGATTGGCAACGTGCTCGACCGCCCCACCCAGCTGAACGTGGCCCCTGGCCTCGCCTTTGCCAGCGCCGGGATCTTCGCCCCTACACTGCGCCACCGTGACGGCCGGTTCTGGCTCGTCACGACGAACTTCACGGATGTCAGGAAGGGCCATCTCCTGGTCCACACCGACGACCCGGCCGGGGCATGGACCGACCCCGTCTACACTCAGGGGGCATTGGGCATCGACCCCGACCTGGCCTGGGACGACGACGGCACCTGCTATCTAAGCTGGTCATACCCCGGAACGATCATGCAGGCCGCCGTCGACCCCGAGTCCGGCAAGCTCCTCTCCGAACCACAGGCGCTGTGGAGCGGGACAGGACTCGCCTTTCCCGAGGCACCCCACCTGTACCGCCACGGCGGCTGGTGGTACCTCGTCATCGCCGAAGGCGGCACCGAGCGCGGCCACACCGTGACCGTCGCCCGCTCCCGTTCGATCACCGGCCCCTTCGACGCGAACCCAGCCAATCCAATCCTCACCCGCAGCGGCACCGAACACCCGGTCCAGAACACCGGCCACGCCGACCTCGTGGAACTCCCCAACGGAGACTGGGCCATGGTCCACCTTGGGGTACGCCCCCGCGGCAGCTCTCCCAAGTTCCACGTCAACGGCCGCGAAACGTTCCTCGCCGGCGTCGAATGGGCCAGTGACTGGCCCACGGTCGTCGAGGACCGATATACCGTGCCGGTACGGCCCACCGCCTTCACCGACGACTTCTCCGCTCCGGCCCTACACCACCGGTGGATCTCACCCGGGACGAACCCGCAGACGTTCGCCGATCTCCGAGCCGGAGGCGGCGTCGTGCTGGCCGCCGGTCGGGCACCGGACGCACGCGAGGCCCGCCACCTACTCGCGGTACGCACCCAGGACATGCAGTGGCAGGCCACCGCGACGATCCCCGCCGGCGACGCCTGCCTGACCGTCCGTCTTGACGACGACCACTGGGCCGCCGTCGAACGGCGCGGCGACACACTGACCGCGCGGATGGTGCTCGGCCCCCTCGACCAGGCCCTCGCCACCGTCGCGGGGATCGGGCCACAGCATCCGCTCGCTGTCCGCGCCGTCGCGCATCCCGACGCGCATACCTTCCGCAGCGGACCCGACCAACTCGAACTGGGCTACCTCCGCGACGGCCAATTCCAGCCGCTCGCCGCCGCCGACGGCCGCTACCTCTCCACCGAAGTTGCCGGTGGATTCACCGGTCGCGTCGTCGGCGTCGAAGCCATCGGAACCGACGCCACGCTGGCGAACTTCGAGTACCAGGGTTTGGATGCCTCCACAGCAGCGGTGCAGGAAACCCGGAAATAGGGGAGCTGGAGGAATTCCGTGTCACTACGGCGACCGCCAGGAGTGACACGGGCTGGCGTGCCGCGACCGGCGCGATCCTCGTGGACGGCGTCTGCGACGGCGAGACCCACGACGCCCGGCCGGATCTCACGGATTGGAGCACAGCGGGCTACGACGGCGGCGGGTCTGCGGTCGAGGTCGTCGACCGCGGACCTCGACACCCTCGTCGCGCGAACGCACCGCCGATCAGGCGGGTAGCCGGCGGCGTAGTCGCGGGGTGAACTCATCAACCCACCGGCCCCGCGATGGTCGTCCATGAAGTTGGTGTCGATTTCGATGTCGCCGAACGGGACGAGGGACATGAAGTCGGCGTACGGGTCGCCCCGGAAGGCACGTCCGCCGACGATGACGCCTCCAAGGTGCACGGTTTCGTTACGCTCGCCGAGCGCGTTGCCGTCTCAGAGTCGAAGGGCGCCAGCACGGCACGCGCACGTCGTGAAGCAGTTCCGGGTTGGCCCGGCCACGTCACGGATCTCGTCGGCGGAAAGCATGAGGTCGGCGCCGTAGCTGGCGGCGTCGGCAGGTGCGGCTTCGCTTCGACCATGCCGCCGCGCGATTCAGCGGCCGTCGGTGGCGGCCGGATCGAGAATTTTGAACACCCGCTCGCGGAGCTCGGCGATCGCGCGGCCGGCGTCGGTGGCCGGCTCACGCGCGGGGAGCGAGAAGCTCGTGTACAGCACGCGGCGCTCCGACACGAGTGGCGGGGTCGACTCGTGGAGCGTGCAGCTCAGATGCACGGTCACGTCGCCCGCCTCGGTGGGGACGGCGACCACCGGCAGGTAGGGCCGAATCTTGGCGATCTCGACCGGCATCAGGGCACGGTGCGAACCGGCGACGACCCGCAGCTGCCCGTTCTCCTCGCCGCTCGCGGTGACAGCGATGCCGACGATCGGTTTTGAACACCCATAGGCGTGCCGACCGAGGTGACAGTCTCGGTGGAAGCTGACATCCGACGGGCCGGCCCTCACCTCGCGCGGCTTGACGAGCGCCTCCAGAACGCGCCCCGTCACCGGGGCTGACACGAGGACGTCGTCGCCGGCCAGGGCGCGACGCAGATGGTCCCAGCGGTCACCACGGAGGATGGCCGCGATGGTCGGAGACCGATCTACGAACTCCTGAAGCCGGACACAGCGGCGGGAGCCGTCCGCCACGGTCGCCCACCACGACCGACCGTCGCCTTCGTAGTAGTCGGGCAGCGCACGATCGACATCAGCCGACACCTCCCGCATGTCCGCCGGGTCGACCCAGCCGCGCAGGTGCAGAAACCCGGCCTCCCGCAGGAAATGGGCGACGTCCGTCGGGTCGTCGTCGGGAGTGAAGATCCGGCCGAGTTCGAGCCGTTCGCCGTCGCGGTCACGGAAGTCGACGTCGTCGGGCGTGACCGGCCACCCTTCCAGGAGGGTCAGCCAGAGCGAGTCCCAGATGGAGACGTCCCGCTCGGTGCCGCCGCGGTACCGAAGCTCGCGCGCGACGAGCATGGCGTTGAACGAACGCTGGTTCTGCACCCAGTCGGAAAAGTCGCCGGTGCTGAACGTTACAATGAGGGCGCCTTCGGCCACACCGCTGGCGGCCGTCAGTGTCCTCCCGTCGCTGGAGAAGGTCCACGCAGCACCACCCATCTCGATCGCGAGGGGCGGAGCGCCGAGGAAGTCGATTCCCTGCGCCACGAGATGGCCGTGACGCGCGGCAAGGTCCGGAAACTCGTTCGCGAGGAAATCCTCTATGTCGACGTGGCGCAGGTCGGCGTCCCAGCGGGTACGACGGTCCAGGGTTACAGGCACAACTACCCCTCCGGGGGAAACTATTCTTGGTCGACGGCGAAATCTTCAACGGCTCACGGGCACCCTCTCTGCATTCCCCGTCGCGCCGGTGGTCGCAGGTCGACGAACGGAGATCACCGGCTCAGCTCCATCATGTGGGCCAGGGTTTCGTTCTGGAGCGCACGGCCGCCGAGATTCAAAAGCTGGCGGATGGGCATACTGGAGATCATTTCGAGCACCTCGGGGTTCCGGGCGAGTGACTCCTGCGCCTCTCCGGTCATTCCCTCGTCGAGTGACTGCCGGAACATCTCGCCGACGACGGGGTGGTCGAGCCATTCACCGATCGGGGAGTCGAGAGTGAGCGGCCTGTGGTCGGCGTCGCCGGTGAGGGTTATGGTCTGCTCGGCGACGATGTGCGCGGCGTTCTCGCCGATCTGGATCGTGTAGTCGCCGGGGGCGACGGCCCACCGGCCCAGTTCGACGTCGTAGTAGGCGAAGGCGCGCCGGTCGAGGTCCAGAGCGACCGAGTAGGTCTCGCCGGGCCGCAAGGCGATCTTCGTGAAGGCGCGGAGCTCGCGGGTGGGACGGCGGGCGGGTCCCGCGGTGGTGGCGACGTACAGCTGTACGACGTGTTTGCCCGCCCGGTCACCGGTATTGGTCACGGTGACATGGACCGTGGCGGTGTCGGCTCCGGTCACGGTGGTCCCGAGGCCGTCGGTGGCGAAGGTGGTGTAACCCAGCCCGTGGCCGAAGGGGTAGCGGACCGCGCGGTCGACGGTCTGGTAGTGGCGGTAGCCGACCATGACACCTTCGCCGTAGCGGACGTGGCCGGCCTCGCCTGGGAAGGTCAGGTAGCTGGGGGTGTCCTGCAGGCGCAGAGGAATGGTCTCGGCGAGGTGTCCGGAGGGGTTGGTGACGCCGAAGAGGATGTCGGCGATCGCGCCGCCCGCCGCCTGGCCAAGCAGCCAGCCCTCGAGGATCGCGTCGACCTCGTCGTGCCAGCCTTCGAGGGACACGACACCGCCGTTGGAGAGCACGACGACGGTACGCGGGGCAGCCGCGGCGACCGCGCGGATGAGGTCCACCTGGTTGGCGGGCAGGTCGATGTGGGCACGGTCGACGCCTTCGGTCTCCTCGTCCGGCCCGACGAACACGACCGTCACGTCGGCATTCCTGGCGATCTCTACGGCCTGCGCACGCAGTTCCGACTGATCGTCCGCGCCGTCGGCCGCGTATCCCTGCGCGTACGTCACGGCCGTGCCGAGGGCGCGGATGCAGTCGAGGGGGATGTCGGTCTGGGTGGGGATGATGCGGGAGCTGCCGCCGCCCTGGAACCGGGGACCGGTGGCAAGGTCACCGATGACCGCGATGCGCGACCGGCGGTCCAGGGGCAGGACGTTCCCGTCGTTCTTGAGGAGCACGGCGCAGTCAGCGGCCAGCTCTCTGGCCAGGGCATGATGCTCGGCGACTGGCAGGTCGCCCTCCGCCTCGGCGGCCAGGGTGGCCAGGGTGGCTATACGGCGTGCGCTCGCATCAACCAGGGACTCGTCAAGGGTCCCGCCGCGGACGGCCCGCACGATCTGCAGGTCGTTGCCGCCGTTCGTGCCCGGCATCTGCAGGTCCAGCCCGGCGGCCAGGGCGGYGACGCGGTCATAGACGCCGCCCCAGTCGGAGACGACGACACCCTGAAATCCCCATTCGGTGCGAAGGACGTCCGTGAGCAGCCAGCGGTTCTGGGAGGCGGGCGTGYCGTTGACGCGGTTGTAGGACGACATCACCGTCGCCGGCCGCGCCTCGGTGACGATCCGCTCGAAGGCGGCGAGATAAATCTCCCGCAGGGTCCGCTCGTCGACGTCGGCGCTGACCCGCATCCGGTCGGTCTCCTGGTTGTTGGCCGCGAAGTGCTTCACCRACGCGCCCACGCCCTGGGACTGCAGGCCCCGCACGTGCGCGGCGCCCAGCACRCCAGCCAGCAGGGGGTCCTCCGAGTAGTACTCGAAGTTCCGCCCGCACAACGGCGAACGCTTGATGTTGACTCCCGGGCCGAGGACCACCGTGACGCCGAGCGCGCGGGCCTCGCGGCCGACCGCCACGCCCAACCGTTCGGCCACCTCGACATCCCAGCTCGAGCCCACCGCGACGGCGGGCGGCAGACAGGTAGCGGGCAGACTGTCGTTGATGCCGAGATGATCGGCGTCGCCTCGCTGGAGGCGGATACCGTGCGGACCGTCGGTGAGAACGATCGAGGAGATTCCGGCCTCATCAAGGGGCTTGGTTGTCCAGAAGTCACGGCCCGACAGCAGGGACGCCTTCTTTTCCAGGGGCAGGTCGGCGGGATCGGTCGACGGCATCAGTTGGACCTTTCGCGGAGGTGGTGGCGACACGACGGTTGAACACGTCGGGCGTGTCCGAGGTGACGGATGAAGAGGTGGACCTGGAGCGGCTCTAGGRAGCCTCGAGCACCGCGGCGAGATCCCGTTCGAGCGCCGGAGCCTGGGCGGGGAAGTACTCCAGGAGTGCCTGGAGCGAGGGCAGCGACGGTTCGGTTCCGCTGTCGGTGTTGGCGAACTGCGGCAGGTGTTTCTGGAAGACGGTCCCCAGGGCGGCCCAGACGGCAGCGTCGTAGAAGAGCACCTTCAGCGGCGTGTCGAGGCCGTAGGCGGGCCGGGCGGGCGATGGGGTGTCGTACTCCCAGCGGTGGTCGCCCGCCTCGATGTCCACGGTGAGGTCCTCCGGGTGTCGTGGCAGGACGACCTGGGCGGTGGTGCCGGCCGGGACGGTCACCTCAACGGTCATCCGGCCGTCCGGTCCGTGTCGCCAGCCCATCCGGACCCGGCCGTAGGGGGTGTCGTGGGTGACGGTGGCATGGGTGAGTCCGCCGCCGGGCCCTGGCGCGATGCGCATCCGGCTGTAACCGGGTTGGATGGGTTCGAGGCCGCCGACCACGCGGTGCAGCCAGCCGGCGATGGCGCCGAGGGCGTAGTGGTTGAGGGACGTCATGTCGGTGTCGTTGAGCGTGTCGTCGGGACGGATGGCGTCCCACCGTTCCCAGATCGTGGTCGCGCCCTGCGTGACGGGATAGAGGAAGGAGGGGCAGGCGGTCTGGAGCAGCAGCCTGTAGGCGGTGTCCAGATGACCGGTGCGGGTCAGGGCATGCGTGACGAAGGGCGTACCGGCGAAGCCGGTGGTGATGGTGTGGTCGGCCTTCGCTACGAGAGCGGCCAGCCGGGCGCCGGCGCGCGGCTCCTGGCCCGGGGCGAGGATGTCGAAGCAGATGGCCAGTGCGTAGGCGGTGACGGTGTCGTTCGCGACCAGTCCGGCGGGGGTGACCCACCTGGTCGCGGAACGCCTGGCGGACCCGCTGGTGCAGCGCTGTGTACCTGGCCGCGTCACCGTCGTGGCCCAGCACCTCGGCGGTGCTGGCCAGCTCCCGGGTCGTCCGGCACAGGTAGGCGGTGGCGACCAGGTAGGCGTCCGTCTTCCCGCCGGCGGGGTTGTGGGCGGGCGCATCCGGTCGAGCCAGTCCCCGAGCTGAAACCCTGAGTTCCACAGGCCGTTCTCGTCGAGGCGGCCTGCCACACTGTCGATGAACGCGGTCATGGACAAGTACTGGCGGGCAAGGATGTCCCGGTTCGGCTCCCAGGTCAGCCGGCCGACCGCCCAGCCCTCACCGAGTACGGCACCGAGCGCGTTCCGTCCCGTCCGCAGCATGCTGGTGATGTCATGGCTGCTGACGGCCAGGCGGTGGTCGTAGGACGTCCACCCCGGCGTGAGCACCTCGTTACCCGCCCGACCGCCGTCGACGTGGGCCTCGACGAGCCCGAGCGCGGTGACGTGCAGGCTGGCTCTCACCAGCCCCTCGCCGACGGTGAACTCGCGGCGCAGATACGGCGCCGGCACCGGGATCTCCGCGACGGCGCGGAAGGAAGGGATTATGAAGGAGGCCCGCCAGGAAAGTGACATCGTTTCTCTCACTCCTCGGTAATCCTGTCGGCCCGTTCGTCGGCGGCCGTCACCCGGATATCCGGCCGCGGAGCCGGCCGGTGAAGGCCGCGGACGCCTCCCCGGCCGGACCCATGACGAGCCGGCGCCGACCGCTACCGGACGAGGGCGAAGTTCTTCTTCGCCGGGTCGTACTCGAACCGGCGGTCCGGAATGGCGCCGTGCGGCGTGTTCTGGCTGTAGGTGGCCCTGTCCGTGTAGAAGGGGATCTGGAAGGAGCCGAGAGCGAAGCCCGCCCGTTGGAAGCTCTGGTAGGTGAGATCCCGGCCGGCCTTGTCGGCGATGGCGGTGAACAGGGCGAGATAGCGGCACGCGACCGACACCGACACCCCTGGTGCCGGCTCACCGGGCGGTACGGTATCCGGGTCCACGATCTTGAGGCCGGGTACGGCGGCCTCGACGGTGTGGACGCATTCCTGGTTGGCCGGTTCGGCGAAGTCGGTGCCGAGGCCGAGAGCCACTGCGCCCCGCAGCGTGCTGAAGTCGTGGGCACCGGCGTCGAACGAGTACGCGCGAGCCTGGCTGACGTCGGTGAACAGCAGCCTGGGCCGGTAGTCGGTCTTCTCGAGCTGCGCCGGGAACTGGGTCGAGATACCGCCGACCACGAGCACCGTGTCCACGCCGGCGGACTGGAACTTCTGGACGAAGACGCCGGTCTGCTGGGCGACCGCGGCCGGGTCGGTCAGCGGCGCGTCCAGCACCCCGCTCTGGACCGGGGTGACACCCATGCTCCGCAGCCCTGGCAGCACGGTGTCGTCCAGCACGGCCTTGTCACCGACGTAGGTCACGACCGCGACCTTCCTGCCAACCAGGTCGCCACGGAACAGCTTCAGGCCGTCGCCCACCTCGTCGCCGCCTCGCAGGTCCGAGAACCAGGGCGCCTGAGCCTTGGCGTAGCTCTCCGTCGTGAGCGAGCCGCCGACGAGGGCGGTCTTGTGGGTCTGGACGTAGCACATCGGCTCGTTGGTGTTGAGGTTGCCGACGACCGCGAAGACCTTTTCGTCCTCGATCAGGTGGACGCAGGTGTCCTGGGCGCCGGTCGGCGAGAGGACGTCGACCGCGCCGTACACGGGCACAATCTTGCGGCCGTTGATACCGCCACCCTTGTTGATCTTGTCAACCAGGGCCTGGAAGGCGGCCTTGTAGTCACCATGGTCGATGTGGACGAACTGCTTGACCTTGGACAGGTCGGGATAGACGAGTCCGAGCTTGATGGTGTCGGCGGTGACGCCGGGCGAGATCGCCGGGGCGAGCGGCGCCGGCAGCAAACTCGGCGAAGAGGACGGTGTGGCGGCGTCGCCGCCCGACTCGACACTGCAGCCGGCCACGGCGAGCGCGGTGACCGCAGCGAGTAGTAATCCCAGACGGCGTCGGCGATGGTGGTGCGGCCTCATCCAAGGGCTCCGATTTCATACGGCGGGTGGTGGGGAAAGAAGCGGACCGGCGGCGGTCGCCGCGTGGCGGCGTCGCGGGCCGGCGAGCGGCGAGCCGTCGCTCAGGTCGACGCGTTCGCCGCGGCGGGCGCGTGGTCGTCATCCGGTGTGCCGGGCGCCCGTCCGCTACGGGTGATGGCGCGTTCGTCGGTGCCGAGGTAGCTGGCAATGACCTTTGGGTCGGCGCGGACCACGTCGGGCACGCCCTCGGCGATGACACGGCCGGTCTCGAGGCAGTAGACCCGGTCGCTGATGCTCATGATCAATGGCATGTCGTGCTCGATGACGAGCATCGCGGCGTCGAGTTCGCGGCGGATCTCCTGGATGAGCGGTCCGAACGCCTCGGTCTCGCGTTGCGCTATCCCCGCGGTGGGCTCGTCCAGGCACAGCACCCGGGCGTCCAACGCGAGCAGCCCGGCGAGCTCGACGATCCGGCGGGTGCCAGTGGACAGGTCGGCGATGAGCGCTTCGGCGTAGCGGCCCAGGCCGAGGAAGCCGATCAGGTCGTCGGCCTCGGACTTCTTCGCGCGTTCGTTGCGGAAGGTGTGCGGCAGGTGCAGGGCCGTGGCCAGCAGCCCAGTGCGGCCGCGCGCCTCCAGGGCGACCTGCAGGGTCTGGCGGACGGTGAGTTCGGGGAAGAGGGTGGCGGCTTGGAAGGTGCGGCCGAGCCCGGCGCGGGCGCGGGCGGCCGGGTTCGCTGCGGTGATGTCCCGGCCGAGCAGCTCGACGGTGCCCGTCGCCGGGACGAATCCGCCGATCGCGTTCATCAGGGTGGACTTGCCGGCCCCGTTAGTGCCGATCAGTCCGACGATCTCGCCGGGCCCGACCTGGAGAGACACCCCGTCGACGGCGGTCAGGCCGCCGAACGCCACCCGAGCCTGGCTGGTCGTCAGCACGGGCCGGTCCGCGGGCCACGGCTCGCGGGCGGCGGCGCGGACCAGCGCCGCCGGGGCGCCACTGGCGATCTTGGTCGGGGGCGGGGCGCCGATCCGGCGTTCGGCGAGCCTCAGGACGGCGTCGCGGGCGGCGTAGCCGATCTGGACCAGCCCGCCGGGGAAGTACAGCAGCAGGACGAGCAGGCCAAGGCTGGAGGTCAGCAGGGGCACGACGTCGTTGTCGGGGAAGATCGCGGGCAGGCCGACGACCCACAGGGCGCCGAGCACCGGTCCGTATACCGATCCAAGGCCGCCGATGACCACGATGGACACCAGGGTGAGCGAGTCGCCGGTGAGGAAGAACTTGTCGGCGTACGGGACGTTCTGGACGGCGCCCGCGAGCAGGCTGCCGCCGAGGCCGGCGATGCCGCCGGCGAGCGCGAACGCGCGCAGCTTCACCCGGGTGGCGGGCACGGTGTAGGCGGCAGCCGTCGCCGGGTTGTCGCGGACGCCGACCGTCGTGCGGCCGACGCCCGACCGGCGTAGCCGGGCGACCACGGCCATCACGACCGCCAGAACGATCAGGACCAGGTAGTAATACGCGCGCTGGCTGGTGATGTCGATACCGAAAACCGTGCTCCGCGGGAACGACGCGACGCTCGAACCCTCGTCGTGGAACAGGCCGAGGCGGTAGAGGTACTGCTCGGCAGCGATCCCGAACGCGAAGGTGCTGACCGCGAGCAGCAGCCCGCGTACCCGCAGCGCGCCGGCACCGACCAGCGCGGCGAGCGCGGCCGTGAGCAGGCAGGCGACCAGGACGGCCGCGGGGAACGGCAGGGCGTCCAGCGTGACGGTCATGTCCCCGAAGGAGATCCGCAGGCCGCGGTTCAGGGCGGCGGCGGTGAGAGCGCCGAGGCCGGCGAAGGCCATCTGGCCGAGGGAGAGCTGGCCGGCCCAGCCGGTGAGGATCGTGACCGAGGCCGCGCAGATCGCCCAGCAGAGGATCACGGTGTAGAGCAGGTGCCGCGACGGCTGGGTGACCAGCAACGGCAGCACCACGGCGATCAGCCCGAGCAGGAGCAGCGGGGCCCGTTCGAGGTGGCGGACCCACCACACGCCGCGCAGCCGGTCGGGAACCGGCCTGGTCTTCGGGGCGAAGGCAAAGGACGACGCATCGGTGTCACGCCCGCGGCTGACCAGGAACACCGCCGCCAGGACCAGCACGAGGATGACGAGGTCGGTCAGGCCCGGCTGGTCGAGCCAGTTGAACTGGATGAACGACTGGAGCAGGCCGAGCACGACRCCGGCGACCAGGGCGATCCGGAACGACGTCATCCGGGCGATGACCGCCGCGGCCAGCGCCCGCACCAGCGTGGTCGGGCCGAGGGTGGTGATCTGGGTCAGGGACTGGTTCTGCGCGGAGATCAGGATCAGGCAGAGGGTGCCGACCAGCCCGGCCGCCGCCCACACCGCGGTGGAGACCGTCTTCGGGCTGATCCCCTGCAGCCGCGCCAGTTCCGGGTTGTCCGCCGAGGCCAGCACCGTCCTACCGAGCACGGTGCGCCCCAGGAACAAGCCCAGCAGGCTCGCGACGAGCGGAACCATGACCAGGACGCTCAGCTGCGCACCGGTGATCTTCAGACTGTCCACCGGCGACCAGGTGCCGCCCCAGGGCACCGGGTAGCGCTCCGTCGAGTGGTCGTCCAGGTCCGGATATGAGGTGACGACGGTGAGCGCGAGTTGKGCGACACCGATGGTGGCGACCAGCAGGATCACCCGCGGCGCGGAGAACAGCCGGCGGACCACGGCCAGGTCGACGAGCGCGCCGAACACCGTCCCGACCGCCAGGGCGATGGCCAGGGCGATCCAGTACGGCACGTTCCAGCGCACAGCGAGCAGCGCGAAAAGGACGGAGCCGACGAGGCCCATGTTGGCGACGGCAAAGTTGATGACGCGGCTGGCGCGGTGGACGAGCACGATGCTGGTCGCGAGCAGGCCGATGACCAGTCCGGTGACGGCGCCGTCGAAGAGCAGTTGGGTGGTGGGCAGCTGCATGACGGGTCAGCCGCCTTCCCGGCCGAGGAACACGGCACGGGCCAGGTCGTCGCGTTCGGCCAGCTCGCGGGCTGGGCCGGTGAACCGGACCTGGCCCTTCTCCAGGAACACGGCCCGGTCGGCGATCGCCAGCGCGATGTTCAGCGACTGTTCGACGAGGATGATCGTCAGCCCGTCGGCCTTGAGCCGTTCGAGGATGGCGAGCAGGTCCTGCACCACGATGGGCGACAGGCCGAGTGAGAGCTCGTCGATCAGCAGCACCTCGGGGTCGTGCAGCAGCACCATCGCGAGCGCGAGCATCTGCTGCTGCCCACCCGACAGCGACCCGGCACGCTGCGACAGGCGGCCGGCCAGGTCGGGGAAGAGGTCGAGCACGTAGGCGAAACGACGATCGCGGCCGGCGCCGTCCCGGCGCAGCTGGAAGGCGCTCATCTCGAGGTTCTCCTGGACGGTCATCGCGCCGAAGACGCCCTTGCCGCCCGGCATCAGCCGCACGCCGTAGCGCCCGCGCTGTTCCGGGGCGACGTAGGTGATCGTCCGGCCGTTCAGCCGGACGACGCCTCGAGACGGGGTGCCAAGCCCGCAGACGACCTTCAGGATCGTCGACTTCCCGGCGCCGTTGGTGCCGAGCAGGGCCAGCGTCTCGCCGCGCCGGACGTCGAAGGCGACGTCGAACAGCACCTGCACGTTGCCGTAGGAGAAGTCGATGTTGTTGACCTGCAGCACCGGGATGTTCTCCGGGTCGGTCCGCTGCCGGTCGCGTTCGGCCAGCTCCTCCTGGAGATCCGCGACAACCAGCGACAGGTCGTTCTTCACGAAGGACGCGCCGCGGATCAGCATCAGGCCACCGACGAGGGTTGTCGGAACCCCGATCACCAGGACCGCCACCCGCGGGTCGTAGGCGTCGCTGAGCAGGCCGGACAGCAGCGCGCCGCCGGTCGCGCCGACGAAGAACATGTAGACGGCGGACATCGCGATGCCCAGGCCGCGCAGCCGGTAGGGCACCACGGACTGCATCACCGGGCCGACCATCGAGAACGCGACCGAGGCGAACACCGCGCCCGGAATGCTGGCCAGCATGAAGCCGATCCAGTTCGGCATGAACCACTGCACCGGCAGCAGTACCGCGCCCGGCAGCACGCACAGCCCGAGCAGCGCCACCGCCCGCGCGGGATCCCGGTGGTAGAGCCGGTCGTACCGCGGCCCGACGACCGGCAGCGCCAGGAGGAGCGCGGCGCCGCCGAGCGAACCCATCAGGCCCCGCTGGAAGGTCGACATCCCGTAGTGGTCCTCGGCCCACAGGTTCGCGAGGATGCTCGTCGTGAACAGGCTGAAGCCCAGCGCCGAGAAGGCAATGATCGCGGTCTTCACCGTGCGGATGCGCATCAGCCGGGCGAACGCCGCCTCCACCGAGATCGGCATCGGCTCGGCGTCCTCGATCACCTCCCCCAGCACCGACCTCATCTCGTGCTGGCCCCGTGGCGGCTCCGGTAACCGAAAGGCGACAACCGCCACGGCCATCGCGGGTAGGCCGAGGACCAGGAACGGCCAGCGCCAGCCATCGTCCCCGCCCGCCCAGGTCGCAATGGCCGCGACCAGCAGAGGGCTGAGGGCTCCCGCGGCACGGGCCGCACCGTAGGTCGTCGCCGAGATCCGCCCCCGCACCCCGATCGGATACACGTCCGCGAGCAGCGAGCCGTGAACCGAGTTGTTGCTCGACTTCGCCACCCCGACACCGAAGCGGGCCAGGAAGAACAGGAACGCGTTCGCGGCCAGCCCCGACGCGAGCACCATCAGCGAGAACGCGACACCCGCCCAGCCGATCACCCGGCTACGCCGGCACCGGTCCGCCAGCCATCCCATCGGCAGCGCACCCAGCACTAGGAAGGCACCGGCCGCGGCGGAGATGAACACGATCGCGCCGTCACTCAGGCCGAACGCGTCCCGGATGTCCGGCGCCAGCACCGCCAGGGCCGCCGACTCCAGTTCGTCCAACGCGGACAGCACCACCAGCGTCAGGAACGTGAAGGCGCCGCCCACGGCCAGCCCCTGACGCAGCGACAACGACTCACCGCCGACCCCCGGCAGCAGGTCGTCGGCGAAGATCACCTCGCGGCGCGCCTCAGCCTGGCGTTCCCGGCGTTCCGCCTCGGCGTCGATCAGGCCGGCCGCCAGCCCCGCGACCGACCGTGTCGGGCTCGTCTCCTGGGCGGCGGCTGGTGCCTGACTGGCCGGCACGGCGGCCACCCGCGCCGAGCCGGCTCGCGCGCTCACGGCTCGGTCCGATCGCGGCGGACCGCCGTTAATCCCGACTTCCTGTACACCCATGGCCTACTTTCCTGAGCTGGCGGCCGGTTCGACGGACGCTCATGGTCGCTGTTCGCGACGGTGGGAGAAACGTTCCGTCACGGCCGCTGTCTCGCCGGGAACGGGTCCGCGGCGTCGCGTGGTCGGGCCTCGATGCGGACAGTCGAGGGCGTGCATTCCCGCGCGGTGAGGGTGACGGACACCGTTCCCGGGGCCGTCGGGCGAATGACCGCGAGGGCCCGCCCGTCGAAGGTGGTCCGGGTGGTGTCGAAGAAGTTCTCCGTCGGCTTCGGGTCGGCGCTGCCGAATCCCTGGAGCTCCCCGGGTCCGGTCAGCTCGACGGACACCGGGCGGTCGGCGGTGTTGTAGAAGTTGCCGGCCTGGTCGACGAGGGTGATCGAGATGAAGGCGAGGTCGCCGTCATCGGCGCCGATCTCCGCACGGTCGGCCTCGACCCGGAGACGGACCTCGCCGGACGCCGAGCGCAGAACCGTGCGTCCGATTTCCTCGCCGTCGGTGTAGGCGACGGCGAGGATCTCGCCCGGCTCGTAGACGGTCTCGAACTCGGCTCTGAACCGGTTCTTCTCCCCCGCGGAGGCGATTCCCAGCGAGCGGCCGTTGACCAGGAGCTCGACCTCGTCCGCGGCCGAGTAGACGTCGACGTGGATCGGTCGGCCCTCGTGGCCGTCCCAGGTCCAGCTGGAGATCGAGTCGGTCCACGACCACCAGGTCGCCACCCTGACCGGCTGGCCGTGCCGTGCCGGCCGGTGCACGGCCAGGTACGGCTCGGAGCGCAGGCCGAAGACGATCTCACGGTAGTAGGAGGCGGGACGGCGATGCCCGGTGATGTCGAGGTCCCCGCACCACGCCGCGAGCCAGGGATAGGCCGCCTGGTGATCGGTCACGCTGGCGGTCGTGGTTCCCTCGCCCTGGTACTCGATCCGGCCGAGCCCCGGCTCGCCGAGATAGTCCCAGCCGGTCCAGGTGAAGTCGCCRATGACGTGGCTGTTGTCCTGGACGAGCCGCCAGTTCGTGTCGATGTCGGAGGGAAACGTCTCGGTCCCGAGAATGACCCGGTTCGGGAACAGCGCGCGATCCATCGCGTACCGCGATTCCAGGTAGTTGTAGCCGGCCACGTCGAGGTAGGACATGGCTTCCGCCGTCTTCGACGTGATGACGTCGGAGGTCATCAGGACCGGCATGAACTCCCGGAACTGGGTCATGAACGTGTTGACGTCGACATTCTCAGCGCTTTGCGGCTCGGATCCACCGGCGAACGCGGCGAACAACTCCGGACCGCCGGCCAGCAGCCCGTTGACGGCGTTCGTGACCAGCCGCGTGCCATCCAGCGCGCGCACCTTCTCGGCGATCCGCCGCCCCAGCGCCGCACCGGCGGCGCTGCCCGTCTCGGGAATCTCGTTGCCGATCGAGTAGAGGACGACGCTGGGATGGTTGAAGTCCTTGTCCACCATCGCACGCACGTCCGACTCCCACCACGTGGTGAAGTCGAGGGCGTAGTCCTCGCCGGACTTCGACCTTGTCCACGTGTCGAAGAGCTCGTCCACCACGAGCATGCCCAGCCGGTCGCAGGCGTCGAGCAGCGCCTTGCTGATCGGGTTGTGCCCGCTGCGGATCGCGTTGAAGCCGGCCTGTTTCAGGATCTCGACCCGGCGTTCCTCCGCCCGGTCGATCGTGGCCGCGCCGATGACGCCGTTGTCATGGTGGATGCACGCGCCGCGCAGCTTCACCGTTCGCCCGTTGAGCCGGAAGCCACGGTGTGGGTCGACGCCGAGGGTGCGGATGCCGAACCGCGTCAGGTCCTCGTCGAGCAGCTCGTCGCCGGCGCGCACGCTGGTCCGGCAGGTGTAGAGGAAAGGATCATCGACGCTCCACAGGCCTGGCTCCGCGACGGTCAGCCGCTGGCGCACGGTCTCGGTGGTGCCGGGGAAGAGAGTCGCCGGAGCGACGTCCTTGCCGACGACCGCGCCGTCCACGTCCACGATCTCCGTGACGACATCGACGGTTCGGGTGACCGCGGCCTCGTTGCGCACCTCGGTCGACACCGTGACGACGGCGAACTCGTCGTCTACGACCGGAGTCGTGACGCGCACGCCGTCCGGGGCCACATACACCAGGCCACCGAGAAGGATCTTCACGTTGCGGTAGATGCCACCACCGGAGTACCAGCGCGTGTCGTCCTGGCTACGCGCGTCGACCAGGATCTCGTTGTCCTGGCCGTACCGCAGCAGATGATCGGCACGCATCTGGAAGTTCGAGTACCCATTAGCGCACCGCCCCGCCAGGTCACCGTTCAGGTACACCCGGGCGTTTCGGTAGACCCCTTCGAACTCGAAGGTGACCCGGCGGTGCCGGTACTCGTCGGGCACGAAGAACGTCTTCTTGTACTCGTAGGCCCCGGCCGGGAAGTAGCCGCGCTGCGCCGCCGTCGTGTCGGTGCTGTCGCGTTCGCCGTGCACCATCGCGTCGTGCGGCAGTCGGACCGGCTCCCAGCCGGTGTCGGCCTGCCCCAGGATCGTCAGGAACGCCTCGGCCTTCGGCCGGAAGAACCAGCCGTCGTTGAACGATGTGCGAATCAACCGACGCCCCTCTGATTGCACGTGGAATTCGGCGGTGACACCCCGCCCGCGCCGGCGAAGCCGTCTCGGAAGCCGCCGATGGCGTGCTCCTGGATCCGCCACGGCCCGGGTGCCCCAGGCCACTTGCACGAGCAAGTGGCGCGGGACGCAAGCTAACATCGATGGACTTGCACGTGCAAGTCGGACAGCGGCCACGCCAGCGGGACGAGAGACAGGAGACAGGCGGCCATGCCAGAGGCAAGCATCGGACGCCGTGTCACAGCCGTGGACGTCGCTCGCGAGGCCGGGGTCTCGCGGGCCACCGTGGGATACGTCCTGAACGCCACCCCAGGACAGACGATCCCGCAGACCACCCGCCTACGCGTGCTCGACGCCGCGACCCGGCTCGGCTACCGGCCGAACAGCGCCGCGCGCGCCCTGGTCAGCGGCCGAAGCAGGATCATCCTGCTCGTCCTGCCCGACTGGCCTCAGGAGTTCAGGTTCAGACACTTCCTGGACGAGGCATCCCTCGCCCTGGACGAGTCCGGCTACTCACTCGTCACCTACACCCGCCATCCCGGCACCCGCAGCCGACCGCTGTGGGAGTCACTCAACCCCGACCTCGTGATCGGCCTGGTCCCGTTCGACCCCGAGGACGTCGCCTCGATGCGCAGCTGCGGGATCACCAGACTGTTCCCAGACCCCGACAGCGACGACCCGGCCAACATCTCGACTGCGGTCAGCGCCGGACCGGAACTCCAGGTCGACCACCTGATCGACCGAGGCCACAGCCGGCTGGTATACGCCACGTTCAAGGAACCACCCCCATACTCGCTGGTCCTGGCGCGCCACCGCGCCGCAGGCGAACGCGCCCGCTCGCACAACCTGCCCGCACCCGACCTCGTCCAGATCGACCACCGGGACGGGTCCGCCGACAACGCGATCCGCCGGTGGCGCGACACGGGCATCACGGCCGTCATCGCCTTCAACGACCTCGTCGCCGCGGCCGTCGTGGGCGCCGCCGTCACCGCGGGGCTACGGATACCCGAGGACATCGCCGTCATCGGACACGACGACAGCCCACTGGCCGCCCTACTAGTCCCCCCACTGACGACCATACGGTTCGACACCCCCACCCTCGGGCGCGACTTCACCGACTTCGCCCTCCACAAACTAGAAGGCCGACCCCGACAGAACCCAACCCCCTCCCACCGCGCCACCCTCATACACCGCAAAACCACCTAAAACGGAACCCGCAAGGCCACGCCTGCGGATCCACGGGGATTCACTAAATCAACTGATCTTCATTCGCGACCGAAATACGCGAGGACCGACATGCATTTATGTAGGCGACGATTAGTCTTAGGGGCAGCGATCGCGGTCATGGCTGCCGCGGCCACCGACTGCGCCACGCCGAGCAGTGGAGGCGGCGCGAACACGCCCTGCGACTCGCCCGGAGTCACACCGAACCAGGTGACACTGGGATTCGTCTATCCCGCGTCGGGAGGGTCGAGTTCCCCGCTCTCCACGGCCCGTGCCGGTATTGACGCCAGAATCGGCCTCGCCAATGAGCAGGGCGGCGTCCACGGCCGACGGATCGCTTACCAGTGGCGAGACGATGGAGGGACCCCGTCCGTCGCCACGGTCGCGGTCGACGACCTTGTCCAACGCCAGCAGGTCTTCGGGCTCGTGACCGCCAGTGCCACCCTCGGTGATTCCCTCAACCACCTCACGAGCCTGGGAGTGCCCGTCACCGGCATCTCCATCGAACCTGCCTGGGCCGGGCGCAAGAACATGTTCTCTTTCATCTACGCCGCATCACCGGCCGTTGTCGGCCAGTACATCCGGGCTGCTCATGGCACCAGGGTCGCGGTCATCACCGGGAGCGACTCGGCGGCAAGCTCCGACGCCACGACCGCGTATTTGGAGGGCCTACGGGCGGCGGGCGTCAGCACCTTCGAGACGTTTCCTTACACCGGCATCGGCAGTCCCGACCAGGTAGCCAGAAAGATCATGACATTCGGCGCCGACGCCCTGCTGGGGATCGTCGCGCCACACGACTTCGGGCAGGTCGTACAGGCGACGCGAGCCGCGGGCGCGCAACTGGCCGTCAGTGTCGTGCTCACCGGCTACGACCGCAGCATTCTGGCATCCGACGGTCCGGCACTCGCCGGTGTGTCGATACCGATCTTCTTCCGCCCGTTCGAAGCAGGCGGCCCAGCAATGCAGCGTTACCAGAGCGCCATGGCCCGCTACGCCCCGGAGTCCGGCGGCACCGACCAGCAGTTCGCGATGTTCACCTACATCAACACCGATCTGCTCCTACGCGGACTCGACCTCGCTGGCCCCTGCCCCACCCGTGAGGGCTTCATCAGCGCCCTGCGAAGCGTTACCGCCTACGACGCGGACAGCCTCGTCGCACCCGTCGACCTCAGCGACTACACGGGCAAACCACTGTCCTGCCATGCCTTCGTCCAGGTCTCGCCCGACGGTGCCTCGTTCCAGGCCGTCCGTGACCGCGTCTGCGCCGACGGCAGCACCGGCTGAGCGTCGCCCGGATGGGCGCTGCCGCGTCCCGAGAAATCGGGACGCGGCAGCCCTTCGAGATCCTCGCCGCCTGCCACCGCCGAATCGAGCGCTGGCACCATCAGACCGGCCTTCAGCACCAGGGGTCAGCGGAGGTCGTTCCACTGCGGGCACCGACCCCGATAAGGCAGAAGGCCCAGACGGGCTTGACGGTCGCCTCGACCGATTCGGCGGGTCCGAAACCGTCTCGGCGATAGGCCGCCATGACGACCTTACCGATGAGCGTGGCATCACGGTCGACATCCGCCGGAGCAAGGGTCGCGGCTGCCGTCTAGTGGTCGTGGTGCTGTGACCGCACACATCCGCAGACGACTCGACGGTCAACGAGCCCTCCCTCGCCGTGGATCAGCCTGGCAGCGATACCGGACGGCGGTGAGCCGGCCGTAGACGATGCTCCTGCTCGAGCCGCCACGCCTGGCGTGGTCGGGGCCTATTCCTCCACGCCAGGCGCGGACGGCAGCTCATGCATCGGGAAGCCGAACTACATGCCAGTCGTCCGCAACACGGCCAAGCGCACTTCGGCTTTCAGGCGGTGCAGGCGGCCGTCCTGGCGGATACACGAATCAACCGAGTGCCCTGACCGGCGGCAGAATCCCTGCCGCCAGGAGGCAGCAGTTCAGCCTGATCGCCACAGGCAGAAGTCGATGGGCGGGCGCACACCATCTCCAAGCGCGAACCCTATGAATTGCGCGCGCCAACGCCAAAGAGAAGCTATCACCCATCACTAGCGCGCACAAGTCAGATGCGGCCCGGAAGTCATTTGAGGTACGTCAACTGGTCCCRTTGCTGTCGCCGACGGAAGGGTGTCAGTGAATTGGGCGGCCTACAGGCGTGCGTAGGCGCCACCCTCGTCGATGAGCTGGTCGTGGGTGCCCTGCTCGACGACGGCGCCGTCCTCCATGACGACGATGGCGTCGGCGTCTCGGATCTTGGAAAGCCGGCGCGCTATGACGAACGCGGTGCGCCCTTCGAGCAGTGCAGCGGTCGCCTGCTCTATGAGGGCCTCGGTACGGGTGTCGACGGAACTGGTCGCCTCGTCGAGCACGAGGATCGCGGGTTGGGAGAGGAAGGCCCCCGCGATCGGAGCGTGGTACCGGCGATCGAGACAGAGCGCAGCAGCCGGACTGTCGCGACCGGGTTCCGCTGGTTACGATGAACTCGTTGGGGGAAGCGATGGCTGGATTCCGTGGCGTCGGAGCGGTGGGGTCAGGCATCCGGCGCCCGTTCGGTGCCGGCCACGCACCGCCCTTATTCCCTGCTGCCATGGTCGCCTGCGCGCTGCTCATCGGGCTGGATGTCGCATTCGCGGTGCTATTGGACTACCGTGCCGGCCAGATCGCCACCGTCTTCACCTGCGTCGCCGCCGAGATCGCCGCCGCAACGGCCTGCCTGTGGACCGCTCGTCACGCCGGCTCCGGCGACCGGCGATGGCGGGTGCTGATTGGTGTGATGGCGGGCGGTATGACGGCCGGAGGCCTTCTGGCTGCGACGATACTGCTGACGGGTCGACCGCTGGCTGGTGAGACATCGTCGACCCTGGTACTTCTTGTCTTCTATGCACTGGCTTTGACGGGGCTCCTGTGCCTGCCGACCGACCCGCTCGCCGACGAGAGCGCGAGGCGGCGGCACAGCCCGGGACGCTGGCACGCGATCACCATGCTGGACTGTGTCCTGATCGTCGGTTCCGTCGTCCTGCTGGAGTGGGTCACGGTGCTGGGCCCGGTCGTGCGATCGGGTGCACACGACCTGGCGCTGTTCCTCCTTGCCTTGGTGCACGACGTTGCGATGATGATCCTGGCAGCGGCGGTCCTGCTGATCGCGAGCTTCCGCCGGCCGCGTTCCGCCATGACGCTCGCCCTGCTCGCCGCGGGCCTGCTGACCCTGGGGCTCACGCAGAACATCCTCGTTTACCGTGTCGCCTACGGCGCCTACGAGCTCCCGCCATGGAGCCTGGTCCTGTTCGCCGCGGCCCTGCTTCTGATATTCCTCGCCGCGTTGGCGCCGGTCCCCCTCCAGGCGCAGGCGGACGACCTGGCACCGCCTCGTCCGCGGACGATGTGGGCGCACGCCGTCCTGCCATACGCCGTGTTCGGCCTGACGGGTCTGTTGGTCCTCTGCTCGCTGGTGACCGGCGCTCGCGTCGATCGGTTCGAGATGTATGGCACGGTGAGCCTGCTGGTGCTGGTCCTGATCCGGCAGATGATCACTTTGGCTGAGAACACCCGACTGCTCGCCGAGATCCGCGAACGCGAGCACGAGCTGCATCACCAGGCGTTCCACGACCCGCTGACAGGCCTGGCGAACCGGGCGCTGTTCACCCGACGGCTGCAGCACGCAGTCACGTCTGCCGCCAACCCCGCCTCTAGGTGCAACACGCCCGCTGACCAGACGGTCGCAATGTCCGTCCTGTTCGTCGATCTTGATCACTTCAAACAAGTGAACGACGCGTTCGGGCACGCCGCGGGCGACGAACTCCTCAAGATCACCGCACGGCGGCTACGCGCCGAAACTCGCGCCGCTGACACCGTCGCCCGCCTCGGCGGCGATGAGTTCGCCGTCATCCTCGACGGCGCCGGCTCCGACGACCCRCACCGCATCGCCGAGCGGCTCACGACCGCGATACAGGCACCCTGTCAGTTGGCCGGTCGAGACTACGCCCCGCGTGCCAGCCTCGGATTGGTCACCCTCGACGCCGTCAGCCGGCCAACCACCCCCGACATCCTGCTCCACCAAGCCGACCTGGCGATGTACGCCGCCAAACGACAACCAGTCCGGCTCGTGGTCTACCACCCCGACCTGCCCACTCGCTTCGGTCGGGACGGAGCACCCGGTTCGCCAGGCGCGCGGACCAGCACACCACAAAGCTGATCAGCCAGGCACGGCGGGTCTGGTCTCGCTGCCTCGACGATGCGCGACGAGCCCCTGCGACCGCCAGTCTTCGGCCGGTCGCAGTGATCCGCTGCCGCGCCCGTCGCGTCATGGGCCGACGCGGCACCGGGTGGCCACGACAGTTCGTGTCGCAGCGAGGACCGTCGAATTCGACGGCCTCGCGTCGCCGGTGCTGGAGCACCCTCGGCGTGACCGGCCGCCAGGTTGGTCGGCGGTGCCCATGTGGACCTGATACCGCCGACCGACGACGTCCGCCAGTACTCACCGTGCACCGACCGCTGAGGTGCCTACCGCCACCGGGTCGCGGTCCTGCGGGTGCAGGTCGGCCGCCACGGATCGACGTACACCCACGCAGGCTGCCGCCGGCAGACAAGATCGCTTGTCGTCGATCCGTGCTTCTCAATCCGTTTGTCAAGCCGCGAGAGAGCCGACGGATGGTCGTTCCTTGTAGGCGCGCCCGTCGCGGAGCGTCGCCCACAGGACGTTGACCGGCGGCGCGCGAGGACAAGAACGGCCTGGTCGCGCCGTTTGCCCTCCGACGCGTCTGCGGTCGTAGGAGACCTTGACCGATGGCGGCCAGGAACTCGGTGCCGAGCAGGTCGCCAATGCCGTCATGCTCGTGATGACCGCCCCCACCGGCTGGAGCCCAGGCTCCGCCCTCGGTCCGCCCGTCCCGGTGCCACGCGACACCCTCCCGCCACGCCCGTCACGTCCTGCTGTACAAGCGAGCAAAATTCTGCTATACAGATGCGCAACGCCCTGCTGTGCATGCGAGAAAAGGCCTGCTATACGTCTATGCGGTGAGCCTGGTTGTCTTTGCGCGCCCACCTGCCGATCGTCGCGGGGATCGGTGTCGGCGTGCAGAGAGAAAATGAGCGCCAGCGTGGTACGGGAAACGCGTCAGAGGAGAAGGCTATGACAACGATCGACGCTGGCGGAACGAGCGGAAGAGGTCCGGCGGAAAAGTAATTCCTATGACGTTGGGGCACGGAGCCTGGTGGTGGCGGCGGCCAAGGATGTCAGTTTCACTCCGTCGGGCCGGCCCGCTCGTGGAGTTCGTGGCCATGGACCAGGTCGAGCGGATCGGAACCTGGCTTGAGGTACTCCTCTCGGAACGTCTTCAAGGCTGACCCATGCTGGATCGACGTGCCCGGCAGGGACACCGTCCGTCAGAGGCTTGCTGGCGGAACACTCCAAGGTTGCAGATCTGGCCTTCCTCGTTCAAGACGAAGTCGGAAAGCGAGCGGACCGCGTCGAGCGTGCCGTCCTCACGCTGATGTCGATCCAGGATCTCGTAGTACACGGGACCTGGCAGCTCGAATAGTCTCGGCCCCGAGCCGGCGGCCCTCTTGGCCTGAGACCAGGGTACCCCCGCAGTTCGATACGTCTTCACCGACAACCACGGCACCCCGGCGCTGCCGCGGCACGCTTTTAGGCGGTCCTCTCGGCTCGTGCAGACGTCGTCGCTTGGCTGGGTGATCGCTTCCGAATGACGTGCGCGGCATGTCCGATGCGCCCGAGTCGTTGTCGTCGCTGGAGCCGGCAGTACCTTGGGCCGCATCGTGACGGGCAACCTTAAAGCCCGCACCGAATCTTGAAATTGTTTTTTCTCAGCCAAACCGCTGACCACTCTTCGCGAACGGTTCGGCAATCCTTCGTAATCTCCAACATCGGACGACAAGGCAGGAAACGTGTCACACATCCCGAAACAGGCCGCCCAGCGGTCATCTACACCGTCGCTACGGTCCGCTAGAGCCCTGCAGCCGCACACCCGCCCGACCGGGTTACAACTCGCTGGCATCGCCCTCTTGGCCGCGAGTCTTGCCTTCGTCTCGGCCTGTGGCGGCTCCGACGACCAAAGCGGCTCCACCCCCGCGGCCAACGGCCCCGCGAGTCCCGGGGACCTACTCGGCCCGATCGCCAAGGCCACCGGCGCCCCGATCAAGATCGGCGTGATCACCGACGGAGCCAGTCCGATCGCTGACCATCGAAACGACAACAGGGTGGCCGAAGCCACTACCAAATGGCTCAACGAGCACAAGTCCGGCCTCGGCGGCCACCCCATCGAGTTGACGATCTGCGAGACCCTGGGTGACCCGTCCAAGGCCACTGACTGCGGCAATCAGCTGGTCGAGGACGGCGTCGTCGCCGCCCTCATCGGCACGTCGGCTGTCATCGAGAGCGCCTGGAAGCCATTGAACGACGCGCACGTCCCCGTCATGCTCTACGRCTCGGATCATCCCGAGCTGCTCGCCAGCCCGACGACCTTCTCGCTGGGCAACCCGACCTTCGGCGTCATCGACCTGCCGATCCAGGTCGCCAAGGACAAGGGCAACAAGAAGGTCACCGCGATCGTCATCGACGTCCCCGCCGCACTCCACGCCGTCCAAGAGGTCGCGCCACCCCTGTTCCAGAAGGCCGGCATCGGCTACGAGCTCCTCCGGATCGCGCCGGGCACCGCCGACATGACACCCCAAATGCAGCAGATCGCCGGCAACGGCTCCGACCAGGTCTTCATCCTCGGCAACGACTCGTTCTGCATCAGCGCCATGAACGGCCTCAGGGCCGTCGGCTTCACCGGCACCATCAGCGCCATCTCCCAGTGCATCACCGACGCCACTCGCAAGTCGGTTCCTGGCGGCACGCTCAAGGGCATGGTCGTCGCTGCCAGCGCGCCGATCGGCGCGGACGGCCCGTCGATGCGTCTCTACACGCAGGTCGCCAATACATACGGCAAGGACATCGACCTCAGCTCTCAGGACGGCATGATCATGTTCATGATCACCGCCGGTTTTCAGAAGGCCGTGGAGAACATCTCGGGTGACATCACCCCAGCCACCATCGCCTCGACGATCAGGGCGATGAAGGAGGCGGACCTGCCTGGCGCCGGCGGGATCAAATACCGCTGCAGCGGCAAGGCCATCCCGGCGGAGCCGGCCGTCTGCGTCCTCGGCGGCCTGACAACGACCCTGGACAGCAAGGGCCAGCCGGCCGCGTACAAGGTCCTCGGCAACACGCCGATCGCGGGCTGACGGGCCGCAGGGATGGACCTGGCTCGGAGCTAAGCGCGTATCCGGGAGGTTCTGCGCCAAATCGAGCGAGGTCGCCGGAGGGAGGTGGTTGACACCGGCCTCGCCTGGGGTGGATCGAGGTTGCACCGCCCGTCCGTCCCCGGCGAGGTCCTGACCAGGATGCGCCCGCCCGGTGTGTTCGCCAACCGCTCCACCTGCGACCTGGAGAAGCTGCGGGATGATCTGCGGGGTCGGTGGTGGGTGGCGGTGCGGGCGGTGGTGCTGCCGTCGCTGCGCGGGCCGGCCGCGGCCGAGATCGCGGCGTTGACCGAGGCCGTGGCGTAGTCGCCGGGCAGCTGGTCCTCGCCTACCAGCTCGGCGAGCGCAACGGCGGGCCGTACAGGTTCCTGATCAGAGACTGGGATACCAAGTTCGCCCGTGGCTTCGACGACGTCTTCACCGCCGAGAGCATCCGAGTCATCAAGACCCCGTCCAGGCTATCTACCTACGTCGAGCACTACAACACCGCCCGACCCCACCACGGTACTTACCTCGACGCCGCCGACCCGGTGCCACGGCCCGCTGATCCGAGCGGCACGATCAGACGCATCGACCGCTTCTGCGGCCTGCTCCACGAATATCAACATGCTGCCTGACCAGCGAACCCGTCTACCTGCATCCTTCAGGGTGAACACGAACGGCCCGTCCTGAAATTTGATGAGGGGATCATCGGCCGATTCGGGGCCGGCCGCTCGCTCTGCGCTATCGCGAGGCATGGCCGCTGGTCGACGGCGCCGCCGGCCGACTCTGGCCGGTGGCGCCGCGCCCGACAGCTACCACACCACGGGAAGTTTCTCCGGTCGGCCGATCGGAGCTGCAAGTTCGTAGCGCAGGTCCGCGAGCGGCACGGCCAGTCGTAGGGTCGGCATGAGGTCGATCAACGCGCGCAGCACTTCCGCGAGTTCCACCCGGGCCAGGTGTGCGCCGATGCAGTGGTGGGGACCGTGGCCGAAGGCCAGGTTCGCGACCGGCGGTCGGGTGAGGTCGAGGCGGTCAGGGTCGTCGTAGAGAGCCGGGTCGCGGTTGGTGGCGGCGAACGGGGCGATCGCGACCTCGCCTGTCCGGACGACGAAGTCGCCGAGGTCGACGTCTTCGGTGGCGACCCGCGGGAAAGTCATCGACAGCGGGTGGTAGCGCAAGAGCTCTTCGACGGCAGTCGGCATCAGTTCCGGGTCGGCGACGAGGGACGCCCAGTGTGACCGCTCCGCGAGCAGCGTGCCCACGGCGTTGGTAAGGACGCCCGCGGTGGTCTCGAAGCCGCCGATGAGCAGGGTGAGCGCCAGCGAGCGCAGTTCGTCCTCGCTGAGGCGGCCGTCATCGCTGTCGTGGGTAGTGATCAGGACGTCGAACAGCTTCGTCGCGGTTTCGCCGGCGGCGAGCTGCGCCTGGCGCTCACGGACCAGGGTGTCCATGTAGGCATGCAGAGCCTTCTGGCCGGCGGCGGCGGCCTCCCGGTCGACGGAGAAGCGGAACAGCGTCTCGGCCCAGGTGCGCACCTTGTCCTGGTCGATCTCCGGGACGCCGAGGAGGTGGCAGATCACTTCGACCGGGACCGCGGCGGCCACGTGTTTGCGGAAGTCGGCCGGTGCGGGGCCGGCAAGCATGGTCGCCACGTGTCGGCGGGCGGTCTCGGCGATCCAGGGCCGCAGGTGTTCGATGCGGCGATGGGCGAATCCGGTGGACACCAAGCGGCGAATCCGGGTGTGGTCCGGCGGGTCGAGCCACAGCAACGAGGTGCGATCGGGGATCTGCGCTCCCGTCAGCGGGGGGCGGAAGTCCAGCGTCCTGGTTCGGGAGAAGCGGTGGTCGCCGAGCATCGCCCGGGCGGGGGCGTGCCGCACGATGAGCCAGACGGGGAGCTGGCCGGGCCCGAAACGGACGCGGATGGCGGGTGCCCGCCTGGCGATCTCGGCCAGAGTGCCCGATGGCAGGGGGCTGAACGTGTCCGGGAAAGGAAAGAACGGCAGGTCCTGGTCCTGGGTCACGGTCTCAGTAACTGACATGAGAAGGAGTGGAATCCTTTCGCGATCGAGCTCCGTCCGTGCCAGGAAAGGCGTCTCGAGACACGGAGGCGGGCCGGGTCAAGGAACAGCGCGAGCCGGAAGCGAGGCGACGTAGCGACGAGGTCCCGGGACACGCCTGGACACAGGCAACCCCACCACCAGGTCGGGGATGCGCTGGACGCGATCAGCCGACTTGGTATAGACCTCACACCCCCTTGCCAGCCTTCACGCCGAAACAATACTGCCGATCATCGCCCCACCCATGAAACGTGAACATCCTCTCACCATTCATGACCAGCGACAGCCGGTGGATAGTAATCCACCGCCGAATATCAGAGCCAGGCAGGCCAGACGGTCATGACCGCATGATGCGTAGGGCGCGCAAGAAGAAAGATCATTGCCCGATGCGCCGGCGATCTCTGTACCGACGCGAGTGTCCGGCGTCAGGTCCGGCGTCAGGTCCGGCGTCAGGTCCGGCCGAAACGCTCGGTAGACATTGTCGTTCTGCAGCAGCGCGGGTTGCCGTTTGTCGGGTGGATCGCGCCCAGTCGGAAGGAGTGCGGGGCGAGCTGCAGGGCGAGTAGCTCGACGTACCTGGCGGCCAGCTGCTTCGCCGACGAGCAGCCGAGCCCGCCCGGCGCGCCGGGCGCATCCGCCGCCCCCTTGATCATTCCAGCGATCGAGCCGGTAACGATGATCGAGGATCCCTCGCCCCGCAGGGGATTGTCTCGGCGGACCGTCCGCCGCGCGGGGACCCAGTGGCTCCTCCGCCGCGGGCCGGGCGGCGAACCTGTCTTCCGGCTCCCCCGGCTCCTCCCGCTCCCCCGGCTCCGCGGCGGAGGTGTCGGCGAGGCCGCGCCCGTTCGGGCGTCACCAGCGGGCCGTGGGCTCTGTGTCCAGATTCAACGGGCGCGCATAGGAAAGGTCGCTGGTGTCCCAGGTCCCTTTCAGGAATCCCTTGAAGGCGCCGGAATTCAGGAACGACGCGTCAGCGGTGAAGGCCCATTCGACCGTGCAGCGCCGCAAGGTGATCTTCCAGGCGCCGTCGCGGCGCTCCAGCCGGTCCAGGTAGCGACCACCCATGAAAGCGAGGGTCTTGCCGTCCTTCCCGACCATCGCACCGATGACGTAGCTCTCGGCGTGTGCCTCGTCGCCGTCGATCTCGCAGGTGTGTGTCGTGATGTTGTGCAGGTGGTCGGCGAACACCATCGAGTGCCGCGTGTTGGCCCAGGCACCGTAGTCGGGGCCGGGGTTCACGTCTGGGCCGTGCTCGTCGATCCCGTCCGAGGCGTAGACGCTCGTCATCAGGTCGGCGTCGTGCCGGTCGTGGCCGCGGGCTTGCTTGTTGATGCAGTCGAGGATCTCGATCCGGTCCTTCACGTAGCGGATCTCGCGGCGTAGTTCCTCGAGCTCGCTTTCAGTGCTCATGCTGCTCCCTGTTGTCTGGGTTCGTGGTCTGGGTGGCCCAATCGATCTCCCAGTCCGTACCGGCTGCTAGCCATGGTCGTCTTCGTTCCCGAGTGGCAGATCGGAACGTTGCTGAGTCATGGTCATCACCTGAGGTGGTCATCCGGCGGCCCGGTGAGCCATTGGCTCACCGGATCCGGTTGAGGCGTACGTGGTGTTCGCGGGCGGTGATTGGAAGTCCCCGTCAGATGCCGGCGGGGCCAGGGCCGCCGTGGACGTAGAGGGTCTGGCCGGAACAGAAACTGGCGGCGTCAGAGGCGAAGAACAGGACGACGTTGCCGATCTCCTCGGGCTCTCCCAGGCGGCCGGAGCCGTTCATCAGGCCGATCGCTTCCGGGTCGAGGCCGTATCGGGCGGCGTCGTCGGTCAGGGTGGCGGCGCGGACCGCGCCGACGGCGACACAGTTCACCCGGATGCCCTTGCGGGTCCAGGCCGCAGCCATTGACGCAGTCAGGTTGTTCACGCCGGCCTTCATCGCGCCGTAGGGCGCGGCCTGCGGCATGCCGAGCAAGCTGGCACCCGAGGAGATGTTGACGATCGCGCCCCTGCCCTGCGCGAGCATCGGCACGGAGGCCGCGCGGGACAGGAACCAGACGGAGCCGAGGTTGAGCGCTACCACCTGGTGCCACTCATTCTCGGTCCACTTTCTGATCGACTTGGTCTCGGCGCCGCCGGCGCAGTTGACGAGGACGTCGAGCCGGCCGAACTCCGCCAGGGTGGTGTCGACGATCCGCTGACACTCCTCGGGCTTGGTGACATCAGCCGGCAGGGCAAGGGCGCGGCGGCCCAAGGCCTCGATCTCCTTGGCGGTGGACTCCAGCGGCTCCGAGCGTCGCGCCGAGAGCACCACATCGGCGCCGTACTCGGCCAACGCCAACGCCGAACCCCGACCGATCCCAGTCCCGCCCCCGGTGACGACCGCGACGCGACCCTCGAGCGAGAACCTGTCACTCACAGAATGGCTCCTCCGTTTGCGGCGATGACCTGGCCGGTGATGTAGCCCGCCGCGTCCGAGCACAGGAAGGCGCAGGTCGCGGCGATGTCGTCGGGCGTGCCTATCCTGCCGGCGGGGATCATCCGGGCGATGTGCTCGGTCTTCGGAAGATTCCGGCTGCTCTGYTGGCCGCGTAGCGACGGGGTGTCCACCGCGAACGGCGGGATGGTGTTGGCGGTGATGCCCCGGGCCGCGTACTCGAGCGCGACGGCCTTGGTGAGAGCGATCACGCCGCCCTTCGTCGCCGAGTAGTGGCCCTGGCGGGCCGTGCCGGTCTGCCCCGCCGCGGACGAGATCGTCACGACGCGGCCCCAGCCGGCCGCGGCCATGTCCTCGATCGCGGCCTGGACGCAGTGGAACGTGCCGGTCAGGTTCACCGCCAGGTAGCGGTTCCACAGGTCGACGGTGATTTCCTCAAACGGAGTGAACCCAGAGATCGCCGCGCTGGTCACGACGATCTGCACGGGCCCGAGCTCGGCCCGCACCCGGTCGAAAGCCGCGTCGACCGACGCGCGGTCCGAGACGTCGACCTCGACCGCCATCGCCGTCGCTCCGGCGGCGCGCAGGCCTTCCGCGGCGTCCTTAGCGGCAGCCCCGTTCAGGTCGAGAACCGCCACCTGCCGGCCTGCGTCGGCCAGGTGTTGGCAGATCGCCAGACCCAATCCCGACGCGCCACCCGTCACGACAGCTACCCGTGTCATACGAGTCGCTCCTTTCTCCGTCGGCCCAACGCCGACCGGCATGGACACAAAGACCAGTGACCGCCACGCGATCGCCATCACGTGGACTCGTTCGCTCAGCCGAGCTCAGGACGGTGCCTTCCCCGTCAGAAGGTGATGGGCAGCTTTGCGTAGCCGCGGACCGTGCTGGTGTGCAGGCGGACGGCGTTCGCGTCGTCGACGTCCCAGGTCGGGAAGCGGCGCAGGGTTTCCTCGATCGCCACTCGGCTCTCGAGGCGGGCCAAGCCCGCGCCGAGGCAGAAGTGGATCCCGTGACCGAACGACACATGGCTGTCGAATTCACGGTGGATGTCGTAGCGGTCTGGGTCGGGATACTTGCGCTCGTCTCGTCCGGCGGACGCGGTGAGCAGCAGGACCTTCGAGCCGGCCGGGATGGTGGTGCCGTGCAGCTCGACGTTCCGCGTGGTCATCCGTCCCTGGACGGGGGATGGCGCCTCGTAGCGCAGCGTCTCCTCGAGCGCCTTCCTGATCAGCAACGGATTGGCGACGATCTCAGCGCGCGCCTCGGAATGTTCGGCCAGCAGCGCGGCCGCCCAGCCGAGTAGGCGGGCCACCGTCTCCGTGCCGGCGCTCACCAGCAGGCTGGTGAAGTCGGCGGCCTCTGAGGTGGAGAGCCGACGAGTGCCGTTCTCGCCCCGTACCTCGGCCTGGGTGAGGGCGGTCATCATGTCGTCTCGTGGGTTGCGGCGCCGCGCCTCGAGCTGCTCGGAGAAGTACGTGTGCAGTTTGATCTGGGCGGCGAAGGAGATATCGTTGATCATCCCCTTCTCGCCGTCAATGTAGAGCGCCTCGTCGATCGTGCGCCGGATCTCCTCGCGGTCGGCCGGGTCGACGCCGATCAGCTCGGAGATCACCATCGACGGCAGCTGGGCCGCGAAGTCTTGGACGTAGTCGAAACCGCCGGAGCCGACCCGGTCGTCGAGCAGCCCGGCGGCGATCCGGCGGACCGTACCCTCCATCCCCCCGACCCGCCGCGGCGTGAAGGCCCTCGAGACCAGCACCCGCATCGTCGTGTGTGTCGGTGGGTCCATGAAAATCATCTGCCCGACGTTCATCGGCTCAGGCCCCATCAGCTCCAGCACCGTGCCGTGCGCCGAGCTGAACGTCACCGGGTCGAGGTGCGCCGCGTCGACATCCGTATGCCGGGACAACGCGAAGAAGTCGAACCTGTCGTTGCGGTACACCGGCGCGTAGTCGCGCATACGGCGCCACACCGGATACGGGTCGACGTCGATCACCTTGTCGAACGGATCCCAGTAGAGATCCTCCATGGTCTCCGCCTCCTTAAAGTAACGCCCACTCGGCGGCCGACTTGTCGAAATCGGGCACGGACCGGCCGGTCCGGGACTCGGCCGTGACAATGCCGGCCGGAGGCGCGCCGAGAAGTTCAGGCGGAGTGGACAGCGGAGTGGACATTGGTCGCTGGCCGTCTCAGCCGATGGCGGCGGGCATGGAATCCCATCCCCGGACCGTCGAGGTGGGCGCGCGGCGGGCGCCGGCCAGGTCCACCTCCCACGTTGGGAAGCGCTTGAGGACCTCCTCGAGGGCGATGCGCCCCTCGAGGCGCGCGAGGCCGGCACCCAGGCAGAAGTGCGCGCCGTGACCGAACGTCACGAGCTGGCGCAGGTCGCGGTGGATGTCGAACCGCTCCGGGTCGGGGAACTGGCGCTCGTCGTGGTTGGCCGACGACAGCATGAGCAGCAACGCACTGCCAGCCGGAACCATCTGCCCGTGGTACTCGACGTCCTCGCTGACATAGCGCGCCACGTGTGGGCCAGGCGGCTCGAAGCGCAACAACTCCTCGATCGCACGCGGGATGAGCGTCGGATCCGCGACCAGCTCGCGGCGCTGGTCAGGATGCTCGGCCAGCACCTTGCCCATCCAGCCGAACAGCCGGCCGGTGGTCTCGACGCCGGCACCGGCGATCACCCCGACGAAGATCTGGACCTCCTGCCGGGTCAGCCGCCGGACCTCCCCCGACAGGTCGGCGAACTCCAGGGTGAGCAACTCGGTAATGATGTCGTCCGAGGGGTTCTCGGCCCGCCACGTCACATATTCGGTGTAGTTCCCTCCGTCGAAGTACTTCTCCCTGGTGACCGGCAGCGGTTCACCCGGCCGGTTGCGCAGGGCGCGCTGGGCAGTCGACCGCAGCGACGGCTGCTCCGAGTCGGGGATACCGAACAGCATGCCGATGGTGCGCATCGGCAGCTCGGCGCCGAGGTCGAGCACGAAGTCGAACCGACCCTCGCCCACTAGCGGGTCCAGACAGGCCGCACAGAAGGCCCGCACCTTCTCCTCGAGCGCTTTGATCTTTCTCGGCGTGAACATCCGGGACACCAGCACGCGATGGATGGTGTGCAACGGCGGATCCTCGTTGATGAAGATTCCCGGCGGCATGACGGGCGCGGCCTTGACGACCTCGAGGATGTCGCCCTTCGTCGAGGTCAGACGTCTGAGGTCCTTGAGCGCCGCAACGACGTCGTCGTAACGGCTGAGCCCCCAGAAGTCGAGACGCTCGTTGTAGTACAGCGGCGCCTCGTCACGCAGCCGCCGGTACACGGGATACGGATCCGCGTCGATCTCGACGTCGTACGGGTCGTAGTAGAGGTCGCCTGCGCCCACTGCCTGGCCTCCCTGGACATCTTTGCACGAATGTACAGCATCGCTCCATACGCTCGTACAGTCCAGCGTTACGCAGGCCAGACCGGCTCGACGCGCGGCGCGCCCCCGGCTCCACCGACCACTGACGACGCCAGCCGAGCATGGGTACCTAACCAATGGAGAGAAGCAATGACCGCGGCGACGCAGGGCGCACGTGTCCCGGAGGTGACCGAGCACACCGTCGTCGCGTCGGCATCCGCGCTACTGCCGGCTGGGCGTGGAGGTCACCAGGATCGAGCACGTCGAGCGGGGCGACGCGATGCGCGCACTCGGCTCCACGGGCGCGGCGACCATCTCCTCCGAGGTCCATGTGCCGTGCCGCTCGAGCACTTGAACAGAGGCAAGCGCAGCCTGGGCCTCGACCCCGCCTCCTCCAAGATCCTGGATATCCTCACAATCTGGCGGCGCAGTCAGATGTGTTCCTGACCAACAAGCTGCCGAGCGTCCACGCCAAACTGAAGATCGACCCTGACAATGTCCGCCCGCACAACCCGGACATCGTCTGCGTGCGTGGCACCGGTCAGGGCGAACGCGGGTCACATTCCCTGGTACGGGCCGACTCAGAACGTCACCGGCTCGTGGAGGCAAACATCATACCCTATGGCCTGCCGCGGCGCATCGTGACGACCGCGCATTCTCCTGATCGTGCRCCATCTCCTGGGCCGTCTGGTCTGGGACGTTAGCATGTCAGCGTCGGGGATCACGGATGGCCTCAGTCGGACGCCGGACGTGCCGACGAGTGGAACACGGTCCTGAAAGGCTCAATATGACAACACCCCGTCGAGTCGGAGCAGAGACGTCCAAGAAACGCGCGGACTTGTTGGACTGCGCCGAACGGCTGATGCTCAGCGAGGGATACGCCGCGGTCACCTATCGAGGGGTGGCGTCCAAGGCCGGGGTGACACCTGGACTTGTCCAGTACTACTTCCCGATGCAGGACGACCTGTTCCTCGCTCTGGTCCGGCGCCGCACCGAGCAGACCGTCGGGGCGCTGGCCGACGCACTCGAGACCGACCAACCCCTGCGGGCGCTTTGGAACTTCGCCAACAACAGTACCGCCGCGGCCCTCATAGTGGAACTTACCGCGCTGGCGAACCACCGTAAAGCAATCCAAGCAGAGATTGCCGCCGTAGGCGAGAAGGTGCGGAAGATGGTGCTTGCCGCACTATCCAGATCAACAAACGACTATACGATACCCTTGGGTCAGATCTCTCCCGAGGCGCTCGTTTTCCTCGTCACCAATAGCCCGCGAATGATCCACACGGAGAAGGCCGTCGGCATGTCCACTTCCCACGTAGAGACTGTCGACTTTCTCCAGCAGTACCTGGACAGAGTCGAGCCCTGGCCGGCATCGAACAACCCGTCTACACCAGCATCGGTGACGAAGCGGGCCGACCAAGGCCTCATCTCGGACGACGATGACGGATCTCGTCGCTGATCTGAGGTGCTCGTCCTGCTCGGCGACTGACGCACCAAGTCTAATCTGGTTCCTGGTGGAACCTGGCCGCGGATCCAACGGCCCGTCGCCGCTTCATGTCGCGAGGAGCTCGCGCAGAAGGTCGGTAGTTCGGCCTACCGAGGCGGCGCGGGCGTCTCTTGTCTCGCCGACGGGCACGATGTTGGCCCAGACGTCGGTCGCGCCAGCGTCGACGAGGGCCTGCAACTGCGACCGGACCGAGTCCTCGGCGCCGACAATGGCAGCTTCGGCCGGGTGGTCGGCGCCGCCGATGGCAAGGATGCGCTGGTAGTTCGGCATCCCCGCGTAGGCGGCCGCGGTAGCCGCGGTGGCCGTGCGGGCCTCGGTCACGTCGTCGTGCACCGCGACGGGCAGCCCGGCCACGATCCGCGGCGCCGGGCGCCCGGCGGCGGCCGCTGCCGCATGGATGCGGGGCACGACGTGGGTCTCGATCGCGCGCGGCGGGGCCATCCACAACACGGCGCCGTCAGCGACCTCTCCGGCTACCCGCAGCAGACGCGGACCGAGCGCCGCCAGCAGGACGGTCACCGGGTGCGCGACCCTGGCCATCCGACCGCCTTCGCTGCGCGTCGACCAGTCCTCCCCCTTGAAGTCGACGTCCTCGCCACGCAAGAGCGCGGCGAGGATCGTCAGGTACTCCTCGGTATTGCGACCGGGGTGCTCGTACGACAGGCCGTAAACATCGCGGACCAGCGACTCGTGGGACGGGCCGATCCCAAGAGTGAAGCCTGGCCGGCCCATCGCCGCGACGACGGAGGCGGCCCGGTTCGCCTGCAGCAGCGGGTGGCATGGGTATGTCTGGAGGACGGCGGTGCCAAGTTCGATCGTCGAGGTCTCCCGCCCGGCCAACGCCATCGCGACCAGCGGGTCACCGGTGACGATGCTGGCGTACCACAACGCGTGGAAACCGTCAGCCTCTGCCTGCCGGGCCTGCTGGATGATCTTGTCGGGCGTCGACGCGCCGCCCGTCAGACCGATACGCACGGATGCCTCCCAGGGTCGGACACGCGGGGAGCCGCCAGCGGCGCCCACCGATCGAAAACATGACTCTCAGTCTTCATAGTCACCCTCTTATACATGCGTATGGCGGTCGACGCACGCCGTCCGATGCCCTGCCGGCAGGTTTGATCAACGAGCCCGCGCCGGCGCCCAGGCCGGGCTGCCACCACTCGCGGAGAGCAACACATGCCCGATGACGAGCCCGACGACCTCAACCGCAAGTCCAGTGCCCGATGGAGGCGAGGCACGCTCCGGCCGCGGACCCGTTGCACGTCGCGGCCGCCCTCCCCCAGCCGATCCCAGCACCACGAGACACTCTCCCGTCACGCCCGCCGCAGACTGCTGTACAGACGCGCAAACCTCTGCTATACAGATGCGCAACGACCCGTTGTGCGGGTAGGAAGACTTGCCGGACATTTGTGCGGCGAGGCGGTAGACGGTCGTCTGGGCGTGTTCACCCACCGACCGTCGCACGAGTCCCGACGAGGCGCAGGCAGAATGGCCTCGCGCGTTATGGAAATGTATCGGAGGGAAAGACGATGGCAACAATCGACGCTGGCGGTTCGGGCGGTCTGGCGGAAAAAGTGATTTCCTACGACGCCACGGTCCGGAGCGTCGTAGCGATGGCCAAGGATCCCGGATTCACTCCTGAAAACTGGGCCCCGCTCGCGGAGTTCGTGGCGGTGGACGAGTTCGAGCGGGTCGGGACCTGGCTCGAGGTATCAAACTGGCAGGAGTACACCGAGTTCCTGACCAAGTGGGCGACCAGCTCGGCATTCGACACCACTTTGCTGCGGATCTCCGAGCTACCCGGTCTCGTGTACTACGAGGTCGAAGAGCGTCATCAGCGTCAGGACGRCACGCTTGACGTGGTCCGCTCGCTTTCTGTGTTCGTTTTCAACGAGGAAGGCAAGATCTGCAATCTTGAAGTATTCCTCCAGCAGCCCCGCTGACACCGCCTAGACCCCGGCCTTGCCGGTCCAGCATAGGTCAGCCTGAAGACATTCCGAGAGGAGTGGCACGGTGAGCGGTGCCGAAGATGTGGATTTCTTCACGGACTCCGCGCTCGTCGCGAATCCGTATCCCTACTTCGACGAGCTTCGGGCGCAGTGCCCGGTGCACGCCGTGAAGCACCCGAACGTCGTGGCGGTGACCGGCTACGACGAGGCCGTCGAGGTCTATGCCAACAGCGCCGCGTTCTCGTCCTGTAACGCCGTGTCGGGGCCGTTCCCTGGCCTGCCGGTGCGGGCCGAGGGTGACGACATCAGCGAGCTGATCGAGCAATATCGCGATCAGCTGCCGATGAGCGATCTCCTGGTGAACCTGGACGAGCCTGCCCACCATGCGCAGCGCGCTCTTCTCCGGAGCCTGCTGACTCCGAGGCGGTTGAAGAACAACGAGGCCACGATGTGGCGGCTGGCGGACAGCTACATCGACAAGTTCATCGAGGCCGGCACGTTCGAGGTGATGAAAGACTACGCCAAGCCGTTCTCGCTGCTCGTGATCGCCGACCTCCTCGGGGTCCCGGAGGACGATCGCGAGGAGTTCGGTGCCAGGCTGGGAGCCGAGAAGCCTGCGCCCGGAGTCGGCGAGGACACGCAGAAGGTGTCGAACAACCCGTTGGAGTTCCTGCACGAGCGGTTCTCGACTTACATCGAGGAGCGGCGGYGTAAGCCGCGGGTGGACGTGTTGACCGATCTGGCGACTGTCACCTACAAGGGCGGTTCGATACCGGAGATCGAGGTAGTCGTTGGTCTCGCCACGTTTCTGTTCGCGGCCGGCCAGGACACGACGGCCCGGTTGATCACCTCCGCGATGCGGGTCCTGGCGGAGAATCCGGACGTCCAGCGGCGGCTGCGGGAGGACCGTGCGCGGATCCCGGACTTCCTGGAGGAGACGTTGCGGACCGAGAGCCCGACCATGAGCGACTTCAGGCTCACCCGTGTCACGACGACCGTCGGCGGGCAGCGCATTCCCGCCGGCACGACCGTGATGATCCACCCCGGCGCCGCCAACCGCGACCCCCGTAGGTTCACCGATCCCGAGGCCTTCCGGCTGGATCGGGACAACGCAGGGGAGCACATCGCGTTCGGCCGCGGCGCGCACTCCTGCCCGGGAGGGCCGCTGGCGCGCGCCGAGGGCAGGGTGAGCATCGAGCGCTTCCTCGACCGCATGACCGACATCCGGGTCTCGGAGGCTGCGCACGGGCCGGCCGTGTCCCGCAGGTACGAGTACGAGCCGTCCTTCATCCTGCGCGGCCTGCGCGGGCTGCAGCTCGATTTCACTCCGGTGCGCTGAGCGGTCTCGTCGCACGTGAGGACGTCGGAGCAGAGGTCGCCGGGTGGCCGTGGAAGGAGATCAAGGTGAGCAGAGTTGCCGTCGTGACCGGTGGTGCGTCGGGCATTGGCCTGGCGGTCAGTCAACGGCTGGCCGCCCGCGGAGACAAGGTGGCCGTGCTCGACATCCAGGGCGAAGCCGCACAGCAAACCGCGAAGAGCCTGCAAGCACAAGGGTTCGGCGCGCTCGGTCTGGCGGTCGACGTCAGCGACCGCGACGGCGTCGACGCCGGTATGCAGGCGGTCCGGGATGCCTTCGGCCCAATCGAGATTCTGGTCACCAGCGCCGGTGTCACCTCGCTGTGCCCCTTCACCGAGATCTCGCTGGAGAGATGGAACCTCCTGCTGGCCGTCAACATGACAGGGACGTTCAACTGCGCRCAGAACGTCATCCCAGACATGGTCGAAGCCGGCTGGGGCCGGATCGTGACGATCTCCTCGGTTGCCGGGCAGGCCGGCGCCGCGAACCAGGCCGACTACGTCGCGTCGAAGAGCGGGCTCATCGGCCTGACCAAAGCGCTGGCAAAGGAGTTCGCGCCGCACGGCATCACCGTCAACACCATCCCTCCCGCGCTGGTCGACACGCCTATGGCCCGCGCCGCGGAAGCGGCCGGGACCTTGCCGGGGGTCGACATCGTCGGCGCCGCCACACCGCTACGCAGGGTCGGTACGCCAGAGGACATCGCCGCAGCCTGCGCGTTCCTGTGCTCGGATGACGGCAGCTACATCACCGGCCAGCAGATCGGCGTCAACGGCGGAACGTACATGTAGCTGGTGGCGACGGCATGGTTGATGCCTCGTACAGGTCTGGCCGGCCTGATGCGTATAGCCTTGCCTCCCAGCATGCGGACGGTCCGGGAGACAGGGCCAGGGCGTAGCCGTTGTCGGCTCGTGACCGTTCCCGCGGCACGATCGCGAAGGGTGGCGGATGGCATCACCACGTCGGGTCGGCGCGGAGACCTCCAAGACCCGCGCCATGCTGTTGGACCGCACCGAGCAGATCATGCTCCACGAGGGCTACGCGGCGGTGACCTACCGGGGCGTAGCCGCCAGGGCCGGGGTCGCTCCCGGGCTGGTCCAGTACTACTTCCCGACATTTAACGATCTTTTCCTCGCAATCGTCCGGCGCCGCACCGAGCAGAGCCTGGAATGGCTGACAGAGTTGCTCCGGGCAGGTCAACCCCTGCGAGCCCTCTGGACGTATGTCAGTGACAAGACCGGATCGGCCCTGACCGCTGAACTCATGGCGCTCGCCAACCACCACAAGAAGATCCGGGCAGAGATGGCCGAGTCGGGTGAACGGATCCGCGCCCTTGTGCTCGATGCGCTGTCCGAATCGTCGAGTAGCTACGGGGGCCCACAGCAGGTCGTCCCGCCCGACGTGGTCGCGTTCCTCATATCGGGCGCCTTTCGGCTGATCGCCAGTGAGGAGTCGGTCGGCATGTCCACCTCCCATGCAGAGACGGCCAGTTTCATCGAGTGGTACCTGGACCAGTTCGAACCTCGGCACCCGGACGGAAGCCAGGGGGCAACCCCTAGCCCGGCGGCGGTCGTCGAAGCGGATTAGCCGCTCGCCAGACCGGCTATGACGCAGATCACGGGCCAAACACCCGTGACGCGGGATTCGTGGTTCAGTTCGGCGGCTGCTCCCGGTGCATACGCTCACGGTCATCACCCCGAAACTGGCGATAAGCCGGACGGGGCGTCAGAAGGACAGTTGACGTCGTAGGGGCCGGCTGCGCCGAGGGCGTTGAAGGCAGCGTCCAACATTCGCTCCTGCTCCAGACCCACAACCGGCCCGCTAGTCGCCGCGTAAGCCGATGCACGGGCCGGACGGGGTACTTGGTGAGCGCGGACAACAGTTCTACGAGGCCGGCAACCCGCCGACCGAGACAACATGGAAGGATCAAGAGAAATGGCGCGCGTCGAGCCGGTCCCAGTCAACCAGTGGCCCCCCCAGATGCGGGAAGCCCTCGCCGCGATGACACCACCCGAGCCCCGCCATGGCCCCCTCTACCGGAAGGGCCGCCCCAAGGGGCTTAACGCACTCGGGACATACGCCCACCACCCAGCCCTCGCGCGGGCGTACTTCACCTTCAACGGCCATGCGCTGTTGGCGACCACGCTCTCCGAGCGGCAGCGAGAGCTGATCCTGCTACGGGTCGCGGCCCTTCGCGACTGCCGGTACATGTGGGCACAACACACCTTGATCGGCCCCGACACCGGGCTTTCCGAGACCGAGATCGCGCGGATCGCTCTGGGACCGGACGCCCAGGACTGGGACCCTCTCGACGCGGCCATGCTGCGCGCCGTCGACGAACTCATCGCCGACGCCACCGTCAGCGAGACAACATGGGCCGACCTCGCGGCCGTACTCGACACACAGCAACTCATGGACCTCATCGCGAGCGTCGGCGCCTTCGAGACCACCACCTTCCTGATGCGGGCGCTCGCGTTCGACCTGGACGACGACCTGCTGGCAGCACAGATCGGCCCGGCCAAGGACTGACAACCCCGTCGGCGCTGCGCCGGAAGCAGGCCGGTGGCGACGGCGTCTCCGGCCGGCATGCCACCCATCGCGGCGCGGTCCGCCCGGCGCTCGCTCGCGCGGACCGACGATCCAAGTTACCTGGCCGGCGCCACTGCGGCCGGGACGCGAGGCGAACAACGAGGAGTGCCCCATGTCAGCACCGTCCGAATCCGCGGCAGGGCCCGCGGTCGGCACCGTCACCACTGTGTCCCACATCGGCCTGTGCGTGTCCGACTTCGAGCGGTCGTTGCGTTTCTACACCGAAGGACTCGGCTTTGAACTGGCCGAGGGTTTCGACATCGGTGACGCACTCGCCCAGCTGGCCGAGGTGGAGCCCCCGATGAGCTGCCGGTCCCAGATGATCGTCAAKGGGTCGACGAAACTCCAACTACTCGGATGGAAGACACCCGCGGCGGAGGGCGCGGCCCTCGTGACTCGCCGCCAGATCGGTTTCACTCACCTGTCGGCATACGTCGACGACCTCACCGAGGTCGAGGCGCGTCTCGTGGCGCTCGGCGCGACACCGATCGAACATACGAGAACCCACATCCCGATGCGCGGCGGTGCCATGGATGTGCTGTTCCTCGCCGATCCCGACGGCATCCGCATCGAACTGGTCCAGGTGACCGCCAACTGACCGGCGCGACGCACGATGTGGGCCTCGCCGGGATCAGCCCCGCAGCGAGGAGCGCCAGGCACCGACGATCTCCCGCTCGACTACGGAACACGCAGCATCCGGCAGAAACGCCGACCGCCCGTTATGACTGCTGTGGGCGTCAGGCCGACGCAGGCTCCACTCGGCGCGGCCTGTAGGTCGTCGTCGAGGTGGAGCGCGAACGTCCGCATCCGGAAACGGATGACCGGCTGCGGAGCGACTTCGAGCGTTCCAACCGGTCGTCGAGCGCTGCCAAATGCCCGTTCGTGGGCAGGCCGCCGAGTACGTCTTCAAGGAAATAGGGTGCTCGGCGTCTCGCCGCGGCCGACGCCCCTTGGCCGGAGGGCGAGTACTGGGGCCGGGCCGCGACGCGAGCCGTGCGTGCGGTCAGTTCTGCAGCCGGCTGCCGCAGTAGTTGGGGTTGACCACCTCGAGCCCTGTTCCGGCACCATTGACCCTGACGAACGCGTAACAGGTACTGAGAAGCCCGAAGTCTGCGTCCAGGTCGGTGGTGGTGATGAGCCCGTCGGCGTCGTAGTGATGGACCGCGCGGAGGCCGTCGATGAAACTCTGCCTGGTTGGGCACTTCCCCGCTGCCTCCAGACCGCGGACGAGCATGTCGCCGATGACGTACCCGGTGAGGGCCACGGCCTGGTTCGGATCGGCCAGCTCCGGCGCGTACTTCGCGATGGCGCCGCGGTAGGCGTCGAGAGCCGGCGTCTCGATCTGAAACGGGAGGTAGACCGCATAGGATGTCACGCCGGCCAGTGCCGGCCCATACTCGCTCAGCAGATCAGCGCTCACTTCCTGACCAGTCAGCGTCACCTTCAGCGGGACTGATGCCTGCCGAGCGGCCGCGAYGATCTGCGCAAGCGCCTCGGGGCTCATCATCGTGACCAGCGCGTCGACGTGGTCGGTGACCATCCGCTCGGCGAGCTGCTGCGCGTTCGCCGGTCCGGGGGTGTAGGTGACCACCTCGTCGCCGGAGATCTTCACGCCGGCGGCGCGCAGGCTGCGGACGATCTGGTCGGCGGTGTCCTTCGACGCCTTGCCCTCGAGAACGTTGCTGACGACCAGCGCGCGGGTACCGCCCTGCGTCCGGACGAACTTCCCGAACGTGTCTACCGCACCACCACCGCCCGCGAAGGGATAGGCGAACGCGAACATGTTGCGGTACCTGGCCCAGATGTCCTCGATGGCGAGCCCGACGACCGGGATCCGCTGCTCGGCCAGGTAGGCGGCCCCGCCCGATGTCGCCGTGGTCGTCTCGAGGACCGCGAACACGTTCTCCTGTTCGACGAGCTCGCGGGTCACGGTGCCGTTCGTCAGCTTGTCGCCCTGATCGTCGCGCCACTTGTAGACGATCGTGCGGCCGTTCACGCCGCCAGCGGCGTTCGCGACGCCGAGGCGTGCATCGATGCCGGATCGCGCCGCGTTCAGTGGGGCGGCCAGCGGCCCCGACGCCGGATATAACAGTCCCACCTCCACCTGATCGGTGGTCACGCCCGGTGTCTGGCAAGTACCAGCCGCGCCCGCGGAGTTTGCGTCGCCGCATGCTGTCGACATCGCCGCGCATAAGACGACGAGCGCGGCACCGAGCACGGAACCAGTGGATTTCACTACAGCTCCCCAGATCGTTCATCTCACGTGTTGGTTCATAAGCAGGGGCGGCACATGCATGCCGCGCGGCGCCGGCGCGTCCACCTGTCGGTCGGCCTGCCAGCGAATCCATCCGCCAGTGGCAAGCTGGTCGGCCCACCGCAGGACGAGCCTTGACAGCCGGGAGCCCGTGTACAGGGCGGCCGGGTTCAGGTACGGGATGCTCGATCAGGGTTCGGGACGAGCACATAGCGATGTCCACGGGGCCCACCGCACGCGCCGCGCCCCGATGCCGGTCTGATGGCGATCCGGGTGCGACACAACGGGTTGTGCGTCCCCTCGACGCCGGTCTGGACGAGGCCGATGACGGGCATCTGGGCAAAGCGCGGGACTCTCCGGTGAAGCGCACGACGGGCCGGCGCGTTGTCAAACAGACCGCACTCAGGTCGCGTGGGCCGATTCGTGTCGCGACGTCGACAGGTCTGCGTCATCCGCCAAGACCTGTCAGTCGATCAGTGCCTCGGTCGGCAACCGGTGTACCGGCAAACATGCGCGATCGGCGGCGTGAGCCTCCGGCCGCCCACTCGAACCGGGCCAGGGAACACACCCGTTTGCGATGGCCGGCACGCCGTCGCCAGCCGCGTGCACCTCATCGCGATATACCAACACGTCCATCCAGCCCAGCGAGTTCGGCCAAACGGGCGTATCGCACGGCCCGCTGTCGTCATCGCACGTGTGCATAAACGCAGCCCGAGGAAGCACCAATAATCACATCAGGGCAGCCTGATCRCCGCCATGGCTGTCCATGCCGGCTCGATTGAACCAACCCTCCATACGACCGATGGACAGGCTGACTTGGCCCGCGGCCGACTTGGCCCGCCAGTGCACCCAACCGACGAAGTTCGGGTTCCAGATGCCCCGCAGGGACTATCGCCCGGCCGACTACCTACCTCGCCCTGATCAGGTTTCAGACGCCTTCCACTGTAGATGCGACACGCCAAGGACCAGCGGTGTGTGGTCCGCGAAGCATAGCGGACCAATGTCGCTGCCGAGCCATGCCGATACGGACGATCCCATCCGATCCCTGCAGGTCACCCGCAACCCAGGCATCATCTCAGGAGCCGCACCCTGCCTCCGTACGCCTGTATAGCAGATCGGGCTGCTGCTGGCTAGTCTGTCCGAGCCGAGATGTGGCCGACCCGGCGGCAAGCCGGTCCCTCGAAGCGGTTCGTGTGTCGACCACGTGTCGTGTTGACGGGCCGGCGTGACTAAGTGGACGATGCCTGGTGCAGCATGGCGCGGGCTCGGACGCTCAACCGCTCACACATGTCGGCGTCGCTCACGGCCAAGGCGGCCGCCTCCATTGGGAATGCCACCATCACGTCGTCGACCTCGGTGCCTGAGCGGACGAGGCCGCCCGCGCGGCCGCATTCCGGGAGAGGCTCGAAGGCGGCGGCAGTATGGTCGGTGAGCCGGGTGAACCGTACTACGTCGGTGAAGGTGAGCGCGTGGGCGACGCTGCGGTTCTCCATCTGCATGCCTGGTATGAAGTCGAACAGTCTGATAACACCGTCCAGCTGGTCCCGTCGCTCGACGACCCGTTGTTCGATCAGCGCCACATTGTCCTCGAGCAACATCGTGGCAGGCTCCTCGCGGGTGGCGAAGTCGCACTACAGCGTGGTCCGGCTCACCGCGGCGCCACGGGCCACCTCTTCCAGAGGAACCTCGGGACCGTGTTGGCGGACACTTACCGGGCCGCGGCCAGCAGCCGCTCCCGGTTGCGCGCAGCGTCGCGCCGTATGGCCGGCTGACGATCATCCAGTATGCCCAGGAGGCTACTCGCCAGGATGCGTACGTAGATGTACGGTTCGTCTCGACCGACGACGGCCGCCGAGCGGCGTGACCATGGAACGTCGGACGTTCGGCCTGGTGACGGCCCCGCCATGGTGGCTTGTCGGCCCGCCGTCCTGGCCGCGACGGAGCTCTTTGCGTGGTCGGGTTGGTTCTGCCGCCGAGCCGTGGTTGGGCATCCGTGGCGGCTGGCTCTGGTGCCCGGCTGACACCAAGATCGACGGGGTCCGCATCCATCCGGCCAGACACGACCCAACGGCGCCCGGCTGCTCATGAACAACCGTCGGGACTCGGACGTCGGCCGCGGGTCTCGGCAACCTACTCGCAACAGGGAGATGTGCGTGGAAGGGCTAAAGGACAAGGTCATCATCTTTGCCGGCGGCGGAGGGTTGGCCACCGCAGCGGCGAAGTTCCTGGGGGCCGGCGGTGCGACGGTCGTCGTGGGTGACGTCGTCGAAGCCTCGGCCGAACGTGCGGTTCGGGCCGCCAAGGACGCCGGAGGCGATGGCGTCGCGCTGGCGGTCGACATCTCAGACGAATCCCAGGTCAAGCGCCAGGTCGATCTCGCGGTCAGCAAATATGGTCGCGTTGATGGCTTGTTCAACGTGGCGGCCAACGTCCATCCCGACGAGGTCCGCCGTGACACCAACGTGGTCGACATCGACCTGGCCGCCTGGCAGCGCACCATCGACGTCAACCTCACCGGCTATCTGCTGACCCTCAGGCATGCGCTTCCCCACATGATCGCCGGTGGCGGCGGATCCGTGGTCAACACGATGTCCGGGGCCGCATTCGGCGGCATGGCGGACAAGGTTGCCTACTCGGTGACGAAGGCCGGGATCGGCGCCCTCACCAGGCACGTCGCCAGCAAGTACGGCAAGGACGGGGTACGCGCCAACGGAGTGGCGCCGGGCCTGGTCATGACCGAAATGGCGAAACTGACCCTACCGGAGGAGTTCCGGGACGCGCTCCTGGCGACAACGCCCGCGCGGCGCCATGGGGAGCCTGACGACGTCGGAGCGTTCGTCGCGTTCCTGCTCTCGGACATGTCCGAATGGGTCACCGGGCAGACGTTCTCGGTCGACGGTGGAATCACCATGCGCTAGTGCGCTGTCCACGAACGTTGGCGGGTAGTTCAGGCGGCTTGTGATCGTGGGCGTCCCCAGCGTTGTTGGCGTTCGGCGCGGATGCGGGCGCGTTCGCGGCGTTGGGCGGCCAGGACGGTGGGGTGGCGGGCGTTGGCGTTGCGCCAGCGCAGGTAGGACTGCAGGTGGCGGGCGAGCACGGGGTGGATGGCGTGGTTGGAGTTGGCCATGACGAAGGTGCGTAGCGGGCCGAACTGGGCCTCGATCGGGTTCGCCCACGAGGCGTAGGTAGGGGTGAAACACAGTTCGACCTGGTTGGACGCCGCCCATTTTCGGATCTTCGGGGTCTTGTTCGCGGACAGGTTGTCCAGGACCACGTAGACCGGGGCGTCGTCCGGGCGGGCGACGCGGATCGTCCGCAGGGCCGCGAGGGTGTTCTCCCCGCCCTTGCGGCGCCGCGCCACGCCCCACAGCTGGTCGTCGCCGAGGGTGTAGCAGCCGTGGAGGTAGCGGACGCCGTGGGTGCGGGTGTAGGTCGCGGGCAGCCGGTCGGGGTGGCTTTCCCCGGTTCAGCCGGTGCCGTGGGTCGGGCGGATCGAGAGCGGGCCGAACTGGTCGAAGGCGAAGCAGCGGTTCGGGAACGTGCTGGTCACATACTCGATCCGGTCCAGCTTCGCTTCCTTGTCGGGGTCGGTCGACTCCTTCCAGGTCCTAGTCCGTTGGAACGAGATCCCGTTCGCGTGCAGCAGTTGGCGCAGCCGCTCCCGGCCGACCGTGACGTTGCGGTCGGGGTTGTCGGCGAGATAGGCGGCGAGTTTGCGCAGGCTCCAGTGCGTGAACGGCCGCCCGAGTTTCGTCGGGCGGGTGGTGGCCGTCGTGACCAGGAACTGTTCGTCCTGCTCACTGATCAGGCGGGGACGGCCTCCCGCCCACCGAGGGTCCAGGCAGGCCAACCCGATCCGGTTGAGGTTGTGGATCACGTCGCGGACCGTGTCCTCGTCCGCGGCCACCAGCCGGGCGATCGCCGCCACCGGTGTCCCCGCCGCCGACGCCATCACGATCGTCGCCCGCCGGACCCGGACCTAGGAATGCGTGCCCCGCCGGACGATCCCCTGCAGACGGCGGCCTTCCTCGTCGGTCAACCGCCGCGCCCTTACGGGCTCCGCCACCCGCCACCTCCCAGTACCGGACAGACGAGGCCGGTACCGACAGTGCACGCCCACCCAGCCCATCAGCCGCAGCCAGCCCGGCGTGTCCCAAACCGGCGAAAGTTCGTGGACAGCGCACTAGTGTGCCCCGTCAGAAATTAGGCKGGTAAGTACTACTCTGTCGCTATGGTGCGTTCCGGCTCTGCTGCGGTTGAGGTCGTCCTGTCTGAGGACGAGCGTGGCGAGTTGGTCCGGCGGCTGGGCGATGTGGATCRCCGGGTCGTGGAGCGGGCGCGGATCGTGTTGGYGGCKGCGGAGGGCCTGTCGAACCCGGAAGTGKCCGCGTCGGTCGGGGTGTCGTTGCGGACGGCGGGCCGCTGGCGGCGGTCGTTCGCCCGTGGCCGGTTGGCTGGTCTGGAGGATGCTGCTCCGTCGGGTCGGTCGAAGGCCGCGGAGCTTGTGCTGTCCGAGCCCGAGCGGGTCCAGTTGGAACGCTGGGCGCGGCGGGCGAAGACGGCCCAGTTCCTCGCGTTGCGGGCACGGATCGTGCTGCGCGCCGCTGAGGGCGGGACTGATCGGCGGGTCGCCGCCGAGCTCGGCGTCGACGAGTCGACGGTGCTGCGATGGCGGACCCGGTTCACCGAACGTCGCCTCGACGGGCTGTCCGACGAGCCGCGGGTGGGCCGGCCCCCGTCGATTCTGCTCGACCAGGTCGAGGACGGA
>NZ_MBLN01000103.1:0-11021 GCF_001854645.1 Pseudofrankia sp. EUN1h
ACCGTCGGGGCGCTGCGCGCCGAGGTCGCCGGCCACGACGTGGAGATCCGCCCGTTCGACAAGGGCCGCTTCGAGATCAAGCACGACGGCATCTCGCTCAGTGAGATGGCCGAGAGGTCCAACGCCTGACGGCGTCGTGGGCGACGCGCCGCACGACGGTCCGGCGCGCCGCCCACCCCACGGGCGTCTCCCGGCCGTAGGCACTGGTCACCTCGACGTCGATGGCACCGTCGTGACCATCGTGGATGGTCACGACGGTGCCATCGACGCGCTTCGCCCTGTACATGGCCAGATCCGCCTGGTGCAGCAGCATCTCCGACGCGGCGGTGGCGCCGGGCTCCGCGACGGCCAGTCCGACGCTTCCATGCACCGAGCGCGACGCTCCGGCGAGCTCGCAGGGAGCCGCGACGGCCTCGGCGATCCGCTGGCCGAGCCTCCGTGGCTCCTCGGCGGAGCCCTCGAACAGGATCGCGAACTCGTCACCACCGAGCCGGGCGACGGTGTCCTCCCGCCGGACCGCGTGCATGAGCCGGTCCGCGGTCAGCCGCAGCAGATCGTCACCAACCGCGTGCCCGAATTCGTCGTTGACGTTCTTGAAGTTGTCCAGGTCGCAGAACAGCAGGACCAACGGCTGCGGATCGCGGTCGCGGTTTCGCCGGTCGACCGCGTGCCGCAGCCGGTCGTTGAACAGCGTCCGGTTCGCCAGCCCGGTCAGTGGGTCGTGAAATGCCTGGTACAAGAGCTGACGCTGGCTGGCCCGGTAGCCGGCCAGCAGGCTCGCGTTGTCCCATAACGTCACGACCTGTCGGGCCAACGCCAGGGCCAGCAGCCCGAGCAGCGCGAACATCTCCGCCCGCGGGATCGGGCCCGACGTCACCAGCTGCACCAGGGTGAGCAGACCGACCGCGCCCAGCGGCACATACGGCAGCGTCAGGTGCAGTACCTGCAGCAGGCCAGGTCGCTGGTGCGCCCGGTGGTCATGGTCATCCGGCTCGGCCACGGGCGGCGCCGCTGCTCGCGCCGGGGCGACCGCCGCGAGCCCGATCAGCAGCATCGCCGCGACGAACCCGGTGGAGAACGGCGGAGGAACGACCTCCCAGCGGCGAACATCGGCGGCGACATAGCTGGCCGCCACGATCGCGAGCACGACCATGCCCGCCGCGAGCAGACCGAACGCGGGCCAGAAGCGCGGCCGCCGGAACGTGCCGAGCAGGAACACCGTCACCGACAGGGTCAACGCACCCATAGAAAGCGTCGACATCGTCAGGACGGAACCCAGGCTGTACATGTCTCGCAGCAGCGCGTCCCTCAGCACCAGCTCCCAGACGAGCAGCGCCAGCGCGCCGACCACGAGCAGGCTGTCCAGCACGGTCACCGCGAGCCAGCGCCGRCTGGGTAACGGCGGATGCGGGGGACGATCGCTTGGGTACATCCCGAGCGCGCCGCGGCCGTCGGGACCCCGGTCCAGCGGGTCCGTCGGTATCGTGAGCAGCCCGGCAAGCGCGAGCCCGTAGCAGATGAGATAGCCAAGATCGGGTGGGTGCAGCATCGGCAGGTTGGTCCCGGTAGCGGGAGCGGACCACGCGGCCGTGACCACCCCGGCCATCGCCAGGACCGCGGCCGCCCCCGTCAGCCATCGCCACCGTCGTTCGACTCCCCGGTGCCGCCAGCCTTCGACCCCGCAGCACACGGCGGCGGCCGCGGCGGCGACGCTCGCCGCGATGGGCTCTACCAAGACCATCGCCGACCTCGGCGCCGTGAGATCGACCGTCAGCGCGGCCACGAAGAAAGCGACCGCGGCGATCACCATCCGGCGGAAGGCCCGGGGGCCGGCCGACGCTGGCCGAGAGCACGATGCAGCCACCCGGATAAATGTTCCCGCTCCGGCTCATGGTGAATCGGTCCACCGCTCAGGTGTTCCGGTGGAAGTTACCCGGAACAGGAATCTCATTTCATGGGCGGTATTTCTGATGAAACGGGTTCCACGGCGGCCCTCATACCGGGACAGCCCGTCCTGACATGCTGGTGATGGTCGTCGGGCTGCCCGTCGGGTGTGGCCCGGCGACACCCGATCAGCCGCTCTCGCGCGCTGGCCCAGACCTGCTCGGTGGGAGGCGCACCCGGTTCCACCACAGGGACAGAGCGACGGCCGCGGCGACGAACAGGGCGCCGACGCCGGCGAACACGGCGGCGATGTCCTTGTGCCTGTGCGTGACGGTGATGTTGCTGGGGAGCGCGGTCAGCGCGTCCTGAAGCTGCCCGGCGTTCTGCGCCCGGTAGTAGCTGCCGCCGGTGGCGCCCGCGACCTGTCGCAGCGCGTCCTCGTCGATGGTCTGCGGCCTGCGGTCGCCGAACCGACCACCACCCCCGCCGCCGAAGCCCCCGCCACCACCGAAGGGGCTGTCGCCGACCTGCGAGCTGCTGCACACCATCGGCGACGGCGTCGTCGTGCCGAAACCGATCGTGTAGACGCGCAGGCGGCGCGCCGCGGCCTCCTTCGCCGCGGTCTGCGGATCCACGCCCTGGGTGTTCGCGCCGTCGGTGAGCACGACGATGACGTCGGCCGCGTACTGGGACCCGGTGCTGCCACCGTCGAGGTTCACCCCGGTCGGCGGGACGGCCGGGTCGACGTCGGCGATGGCGTCGATGGACGCGAGGATTCCCTGGCCGATGGCGGTGCCGCGCGACGTCGTCAGGGTCTTCAGCGCCGCCAGCAGCTTGTCGGTGTCGTCGGTCGGCGGGACGAGCAGGCCGGCGACGCCCGCGAAGGTGACCAGGCCGATGCGGGAGCCGCCCGGTTGCGCCCGGATGAAGTCGGCGGCCGCCTTCTCGGCGGCGGTGAGGCGGTTCGGGGCGACGTCGGTGGAGCACATGGAGCCCGAGACGTCCAGCGCCAGCAGGATCGTCGTCGAGTTGGACGTGACGGGGACGGTCGCCTGCGGACGGGCCGCGCCGAGCCCGAGCGCGGCCAGCCCGACGAGCAGCAGGGCGGCGGGGACGCGCCGGCGCCACAGCGTCCGGCCCGCCACGGCGACACGGACCAGCGCGACCGACGTGACGCGCACGGCGGCGCGCCGGCGCCGCCGCCGGGCCCACCAGGCGACGGCCGGCAGCAGCGGTATGGCCAGCAGCGTCAGCAGCGCCCACGGCCAGGTGAGCGACATCAGACGACCCTTCCCGTGCGCAGGACGGTGAGGACCCCGCCGGCGGCCAGCAGCAGGATGGCGAACGCGATGAACGCCCCGGCCAGCGGAAGGTCCTCGTTGTGGGTGGTCAGCCGCAGGTCGATGGTCGACGCGACGCCGTCGAGCTCGGGCGTGTCCGACGCGGGGTGGTACGAGCCGTCGGTCGTCTGGGCGATGGCCTTCAGCGTGTCCTCGTCCAGCGCGGTGTGCAGCCGGTAGCCGTCGACGGTGACGACCCCGCCGGCCGCGGTGCCGACGCCGACCGTCTCGACGTGCACGCCGGCGGCCTGGGCGGCGTCGGCGGCGGCCTCGGTGGCTTCGCCGCTGCCGCCGTCCTCGCCGTCGGAGAACAGCACGATGGTCGCCGAGCTCCAGTAGCCGAGGTCGGGCACGGTGCCGTCCGGACCCAGCCGGACGGTCTTGCCCGTGATCGCGGACAGCGAGGTGAGGAGCGCGTCCGCGAGCGAGGTGCCGCCGGTGACGCTCAGGCGGTCGATCGCGGCCTCGGCCTCCGCGTGCTCGGCGCTGGGCAGGTGGGTGGTGATCCCGCCGTTCTGGAAGGCGACGACGCCGACGTTGACGCTGCCGGGCTGGGCGTCGACGAACGCGGTCGCGGCCTTCTTCGCCGCGTCCAGCCGGGTGGGCTCCACGTCGGTCGCGGCCATGCTGTTCGACACGTCCATGGCGACGATCACCGTCCCGGCGGCGCGGGAGACCGGGACGGACGCCGCCGGCCCCGCCGCCGCCACCGAGAGCACCGCGATCCCCGCGAGGCTCAGCCACAGGCCGAACTGGGGGGCACGCCGTCCCGCGGCGGTGGCCACGCCGGCCGCGGCGAGCGCCGCCCGGCGCCGGCGGGACGCCTTCACGGTGGCGACGGCGAGCGCCGCCACGACCAGCGCACCGAGGACGAGCAGCCAGGGAACGGCGAGGCTCACGGCCGCCTCCACTGGGTACTGGCGACGACCCCGACCAGGGAGGTGAGCAGGTCGCGGTCGGTGTCGATCCGGTGCATCGGGACCCCCGCCCTGCGCATGCGGCCGGCCGTCTCGGCCTCGCGCTCCGCCACGGCGTCCCGGAACCGGGCCCGCAGCAGCGGGTCGCTGGAGTCGACGAGCAGCTGCTCGCCGGTCTCGGCGTCCTCGACGAGGACGAGCCCGGCCTCCGGCAGGTCGTCGTCGGCCGCGTCGACGACGCGCAGCGCCACGACGTCGTGCCGATGCGCGAGACGCAGCAGCGGCCGGTCCCACTCGCCGGTGCCGATGAAGTCGGAGACGACGATGATCAGCGACCGGCGCCGCGCCACCGACGCGGCGGTCGCCAACATCGCGGCGAAGTCGGTGGTGCCCGCCGTGGACGGCGCCGCGGCCGTGCGGTCCAGCTCATGGCCGATGCGCAGCACGTGGCCGCGGCCGGTGCCCGGCGGCACCACCCGCGTCGCGGCGCCGTCGTGCAGCAGCGCGCCGACCCGGTTGCCGCCGCGGGCGAACAGCCTGGCCAGCGTCAGCGCGAGCTCGGCCAGCACGTCGTGCTTGCCCCGGCCCGGCGTTCCCACCGTCATCGACGCCGACCGGTCGAGGACGAGCCACAGGGTCAGCTCGCGATCTTCGGTGAACTGGCGCACCTGCGGCTCGTCCAGCCGGGCGGTCGCGTTCCAGTCGATGCGGCGGGCGTCGTCCTCCTCCATGTAGCCGCGCAGGCCGGCGAAGTCGAGGCCCGCGCCGCGGTACGCCGTCCGGTAGGAGCCCAGCACCCGCCCGTCGAGACGGCGGACGACCCGCCACTCCAGCCGGAGCAGCAGCCGATCGGGCGCACCGGTCATCGCGCGGCTCACCGGTCCCGCAGCGGGACCTCGGGCATCGGCACCGCCGTCAGCACGCCGGCGATGACCGTGTCGGGATCGACGTCGTCGGCCAGCGCCTCGTACGACAGCACGACGCGGTGGCGCAGCACGTCGGGGGCGAGCTCGCGCAGGTCGTGCGGCACGACGTAGTCCCTGCCCCGCAGGTATGCCAGCGCGCGGGCGCCCAGCACCAGGTTGATCGACGCGCGCGGGCTGGCGCCGTAGGTGACGTAGCGCTCCAGCTGGCCGAGCCCCACCGTCCCCGGCGAGCGGGTCGCCGTGACCAGCCGCACCGAGTAGTCGACGACGGCCGGGTCGACGTACACGCCCTGGACGCCCGCCCGCATCCGCACCAGGTCCTCGGGGGAGAGGATCGCCTGCGGCGCCTCGGGCGGCCGCAGGGCCCGGTCGACGATGGCGTGCTCCTCCACCGCCGTCGGGTAGCGCACGACGACCTTCATCATGAAACGGTCGACCTGGGCCTCGGGGAGCGGATAGGTGCCCTCGGACTCGATCGGGTTCTGGGTCGCCATCACCAGGAACGGGTCGGGGACGTGGAAGGTCTCGCGCCCGATGGTCACCTGACGCTCCTGCATGACCTCCAGCAGCGCGCTCTGCACCTTCGCCGGGGCTCGGTTGATCTCGTCGGCCAGCAGCAGGTTGGTGAAGACGGGGCCGAGGGAGGTCTCGAACTCGCCGGTGTGCTGGCGATAGACCCGGGTGCCCACCAGGTCGGCGGGCAGCAGGTCCGGCGTGAACTGGATGCGTTGGAACTGGCCGCCGATCGCCCCGGCCAGCGACTTCACGGCCAGCGTCTTGGCGAGCCCCGGCACGCCCTCGACGAGCAGGTGGCCGCCGGAGAGCAGGCCGATCGCCATCCGCTCCAGCAGCATGTCCTGCCCGACGATCGTGCGTTTGACCTCGAACAGCACCTGCTCGAGCGGGCTGGCGCCGGGAGGCACGGCGGTCGCGCCGTGCGCCGTGGCGTTCGCGCCGCCCGCCGTCGCGGCGCTCGCGGGGATGGTGCCGCTTCCCGCGGTCGTCGCGTTCCCGCCGGTCGGCCGCTGGGTGCCGCCGCCCTTGGGCCCCATCAGGGTCAGGTATCGCCGCTCGGCGTCGTCCTGGTTCGACATCGTTATCTTTTGGATACCTTCCGTGATGTCAGATCTGGGGTCCGCGGCCGTCGCCAGGCCCGTTGCCGCCGCCGAGCGCGCTGCCGATGGGCACCGCGAAGCCGATGCCGGCGAACGCGTCGTCATGGCCCGGGTCGGCGATGGAGACGACGATCCCGACGACCAGGCCGTTCGCGTCGAGGAGCGGGCCGCCGGAGCTGCCGGGATTCACCGAGGCGTCGAACTGGATGAGGCCGGTGAAGGTGCCGCTGTCCGTGGGGGCGGTGCGGTCCACACCCGAGATGACGCCCGACGAGACGCTGTAGGTCAGCCCGAGGGGGTTGCCGACGGCGACGACGTCGCCGCCGATCTCGACCCTGCCGCCGAGCGTCGCCGGCACGACGGTCTGCGGCAGGGTTTCCGGGGAGAGCGTCGCGATGTCGGTCTTCGGGTCCGCCGAGGCCACCGTGGCGGCGGACGTGGTGCCGTCGGCGAAGACGAGGCTGATGTCGCCGCCGTCGGCGATGACGTGGTTCGCGGTGAGGACGGTGCCGTCATCGGCGGCGATCACGCCCGAGCCGAGCGACCCGTCGGCCGTGCGCACCACGACCACCGACGGCCCGATCCGCTGGTAGATGTCCGCGACGCTCGGCGTCTTGGCCGCGGTGGGGCTCGCCGACACGGCCGGGTCGGGCAGCGCCGCCGAGCCGTCATCGGGACGCAGCGCGAGCGCCACCACTGTGACGACCAGAGCGACGATGAGGACACCGCAGCCGACCAGCACGCCGAGGGCGCTCCGCGGGCCCCATGCTGCCCGAAGGCCGGACCAACGCGCCATAGCCCGACACTGCGGGCCATACCTTAGCCGTACCTGAACAAACACTGTGGCTGATGCGAAATGCTACCGATTCTTTACCTGATACGACGCAGGAAACCGTGCCGGACTGGCGCACACCTCGGCGGCCGGTATCGGTCGTGAGCTGTCTGCCAGGTGCCGACCCGCAGGTGGCGGTCATCAGGCGAGGTGCCTGCGTCGTGGCCGGCACCGGCACGGGCGGCACCGGCACCGGCACCGGCGGTGGCACCGGCGGTGGCGCGGCCGGCTGAGTGGTCGCGGCCGGCCAGCCACTCGTCGGCGGAGCCGGGCTGGGCGGACTCCTGGCTCACACCAGATCATGGGCGGGCCATGATCTGGTGTGATGTTTGGCGTCCTGGCACGCAAGAACGCAATCACCGTGGAATTGCTTTGGCGATCGCGGAGTCAACCCCGCTTGGAGCCCGGCCCGGGCTCGGTCGGGGCGCCGTCCGGGCGCTCGTGCGGCCGCGTGCTCGTCCTGTCCGACGTCAGAGTCACAACCAGCGCCGTTTCGCGCCCATGACGTCTGACCCGACGCCKGGATCCTGCTGGCGCCCGCCGCGACGCGGGTTAGAAGCGACCGGCCGCCGCTGCGCGCTGCCCGCCCATCCATCCATGGGCTGTGGCGGGCGGGAAGCCGGGATCCGCCCCACAACCCATGACCGGATCCGATGCGAGACCTGAGTAATTAGGGTTCCTCGCTCTGGCTCCGATAAATCCACCAGATGACCAGCGAACTCCAGCCCGGCCGGCCGTCGGCAATTGCGATCGTGCCAGGTAGCCACCCGGGCCGGGCCTGATCGCTGACGGCCTGGGCAAGGCGAAAGGTGGGGTGGGYGATACACCGGGTCGCAGCCGTTCCGCCGTTGCGGTGGTCCGGCCAGCTCCCGCCGGTCAGTCTCCCGCGGGCACGGCCATCTCGCCGAGCAGGGACCAGTCGTCCTGCGGAATGGTCACGTTGACGATGCGCGGGGTTTCGGCCAGATGCTGGGGCAGCATCTGGCGCGCGGCCTGGAAATGCGCGGACTGGACGTGCGCGGCGCCTGCGTCGTCGTCCCGGAATGCCTCCACGAGAACGTATTCCGCGGGGTCCTCGATGCTGCGCGACCAGTCGAACCACAGGCAGCCCGGTTCGCTCCGGGTGGCCCGGGTGAATTCCTCGACAATGACCGGCCACCGGTCCGCCTCCTCGGGCCGGACGCGGAACTTGGCGGTGATGAAGATCATCGGACTCCCTTGTCGACGTCGACTTGGTCGCTGGCATGGGCCGCATCAGGCGCGGGCTGGCCGCATCCGGCACGGCTGGCCTTATCCGGCGCATCCGGCTGGCTGGCCGCACGATGTCGCGCCCATGAAGCCGGTGCCGGTGTCGCGCTGAGACCCTACGCGACGGTCAACCGCCGGTCGCGGCGTGGCGACCACTCATGATCGCCGCGACCGTGTCGTCGCCGTCATCGTTTCGGCGAATTCGCAACCGCGGCAACACGGTGGCGACGATCAACCCAAGCGAGTCGCCGGGCGATCGCTGACGGGGGCGGCTGGGGCGCCATGGTCGTTCCCGCCGAGCGCCTCTTGGTCAGGTCCGCKGGGTGGAGCGGGTGATGCGGAAGGTCGGATGGTCCGCCGGGTCGGGCAGGGCGCGGAAGGACGCGCCGACGGTGGGCATCCGGCCGTAGAGCGCCAGATAGGCGTCGATCAGTGGCGGCCGGGCCGGCGCGGGGACGTCGGTGACCTCGATGTCCTCGGTTCGGCCCTCGTGGTCGAGCCGGCCGTGGCCGGCGGCGGTCAGGTTGAGCGCCCAGTCGGTCTGGCCGCGGGCGGCGATGAGGTACCGCTCGCCGTCGTGTTCGAGGACGGCGACCGGGACCCGTCGCGGGCGGCCGCTCTGCCGGCCGTCCACCGAGAGCTGCCAGACGATCTCGGGGCGGAAGCGGGCCGCCATCCGGTTGCCGACGACGCGGGCGAACCACGGCGGCCTCAGGTAGCGGCGGGACGTGTCGGCGGGGTGTGTGCTCATGGCAACAACCGTAGACATCGAACGTTTCGATGTCAAAGCGTTAGACATCGAAGTGTGAGTATGCTTGCGGCGTGCCTCCCACCCGTTCTCCGATCGGCCTCCACCTGGCACGGACGGCCCGGGTGGTCAGCCGCGCGTTCGACGAGGCGCTGGCGGCCGGCGGCGGGTCCATGCCGCTGTGGCTGGTGCTGCTCAACCTCAAGACGGGCGCCACCCTGGCCAACCAGCGCGAGCTGGCCCAGGCCGTGGGCATCCGGGAGGCGACGCTCACCCATCACCTCAACGCCATCGAGGGCCAGGGTTTGATCACCYGGCGGCGCGATCCGGCGAACCGGCGGGTGCAGACGGTGGAGCTCACCCCGGCGGGGGAGGAGGCGTTCCTGCGGCTGCGCACGATCGTCGTCGACTTCGACCGCCGCCTGCGTGACGGTTTCACCGACCAGGAGATCGCCGGTCTCGAGCGGCAACTCGACCGGCTCGTGAACAACGTCGCGGGCGCCTGACCGAGCCGATTCGACCACCGCGACCGCGACCACAACCGCCACCATCGCTTCGACCGCCGCGGATGCGCTGTCGCCGTGCCGCCGCGCCGGCGGGCGGAGGCCGGCCTCGCGAACTGTGGACTACCGGTGGGAGTCAGGCCCCTCGACCGCGGCGCGGAGGTCCGCCGACCAGCCGAGTGCACCGACCCGCTCGCCGCCACCGGTGACGGGGACCGTCCGCCATCGCTCGACGGACTGGCCCCGGCAGCGCCAGTAGCTCAACGCCGCGGCGAGCAGTGGCCCCAGCCCGCGTGCCGCGCCGTCGTCGAGTTTGGCGGCGAATGACCGCCCGTCGGGCAGCGAGGCGGCGATCACCGCCTCGGCACCGTCCTTGGCGAGCAGACCCGGCACATCCGCGAGGAGGTGCGTGATGGGTCGATCAGTTCCGCCAACGTGCACGGGATGGTCCCTCACCGCCGAGGACACGAGGGCGGCGGATGATCCGTCCGCGGCCCGGCTCAGGGCGGCGAAGGACCGCGCCAGCCCGGTCAGACTGATCGCGTGCGCGGGCGCGCCGCACCCGTCGATCGCGGTCGCGGCGACCGGCTGCCCGGCATACCGCCCGACCGCGTCCCGGATGAGAACCTGCAGCGGATGCGTCGGCAGCCGGTAGGTGCTCGTTTCCCATCCGGCCGCGCGACACGTCGCGAGCATGGCGGCGTGCTTGCCCGAGCAGTTGTGGCAGATCCGCGCCGGCTCGCCACCCTGCCTGACCCACTGGACGCGGGCTTCCTCGCTGCCKGGCCACGCCGGCGGGCAGAGGAGCGCGCCCTCATCCAGGCCCGCGGAGGTCAGGATCGCCCTGGCCGTCTGACGGTGCACGGGCTCGCCGTCATGGCTTGCGGCCGCCAGCGCCAGGTGCTCGCGCCGCCCCGGATAGCCGGCATCGACCATGGCGGCCGCCTGGAGCGGCTTGAGCGCGGAACGGGCGAAGACGGGCCGGTCCGGCGAGCCGAAGGAGACCTCGACCGCGCCGTCGGCATCGAGCAGAACCAGCGAGCCACGGTGCCAGGACTCGACGATTCCCGCCCGTGTCGCCGTAAGCAGGACCGGGTTCGCGACGCTATCCAGATCCACGCCGCCTGCTTGTCCGGGCATGCGCACCAGTATCGGCACCCGTGGTGCCCGCGGCGCTCGGCACTGTCACGAGGCCGAGTCTTCCGCCGCTCCCGCGCCTGCGCGTCTTCATGTCGCCGGAGACACTGTTCTGCCGAGCAAAGACGACGCCTCTCGAAGTGGCGGCTCGTATTGCTGAGCCGTCGGCTTTCGCGATCAAGAAGCATCGACTCGCCGCAGGGCGCTGGCGCGCTGAACTCTCGGCGTGTCTCGTCATGATTCCGATCCGTCTGTCACAAGCGCCTCGCAGGCCGCGAGGTTGCCCCGGGTCGTCCGGCAATTCGGGTGGTCGGGACCGTAGACGGCCTCGCCGATCGCGAGCGCCCGCTGAAACAGCGGCACCGCGTCCC